>NZ_JANEZT010000056.1 GCF_025403405.1 Frankia tisae | reverse complement strand
ACACCCAAAACCCCACCGATCTGTTCGCCACCATCTAGCGATGCGGCCCCTCCTTCCAATCGCAGGCAGCTATACGGATGCCCGCCGGACGGCTCGGACCACTTTCACCCTCAACATCATCGCCAGCCACGAGGTAACTCCCGCGATCACGGTCCGACCAAAAGCCTTTGTGTTAGCCGGCGTCGGACCGGTCCACGCGATACACATAGTGCAGTGGGTCGTCAACGGGGTTGTCCGGCGCGAGTGGACCCTGCCCAACGCGTCGAAGGCCTGCCTTCTCCAGTGCCCGCCACGACGCCCGGTTGGCCGCCACGACCGGCACCACGATGCAGGTGGCCTCAGGGTGGTCGGTCCAGATGCGTCTGATCATCGAGGCGATCATCCGGCCGCCCAGGCCACACCCTGTCTGATCGGGCTCGCCGATCAGGTAGTCGATGGTCATGGCACCGGCCTGGATGTCCACGATGAGTGTCAGATCGTCGCGGTACTGCGGGTAGGCGGCGAGGCGGCACCGTTGCACCAGCCCGACGGGCCGGTCGTCGAGCAGGGCGAGGAAATCCTCCGAGGGTTCCTCGCTTCGGGCCGCGGGACCGAAGTCGCGTGTGATGGCCTCCGCGGTGGTCTCGTGGTTCCACCACCTGGCGACGGATGGCTGCTCCAGCCACCCCCCGTAGCAGGGCGAAGTCGGACTCCTCGAGCCGCCGCCAGGTGATCATCGTCGATCGTTCCCCTGAGATACGGTCAGGACCAGCCGTCGACTCCAGCCGGAACGATCAGTCAGCAAGATTCGGCCGCCAGCATGTCACCGCTACGCGACCTCTTCCATCGGAGCCGCGGTCGTGACGCACCGCGCCCGGCTACGGCATGGACAGGCCGGCGGATAACCGGATCCCTGGTCGCGACCAATACCACACGTTAATATGCGAACACACTCGACACTGTTGCCACGGAAAGCGGGGCCGGGCAATGCACGGTGGACCGATTGTCACATCTTTGGATGACGCGCACTGGTTCGATGTGACCCGGCTGGAGTATCCGGACGGGCGGATCGCGCGGATCCAGGAGGCGTGGATCCAGCTCTCGCCGCGCTACGTCTGCTTCTACAACAAGTGGGATCCGGGCGCGATCACGCCCCGGCACGGCCACCACGGGGACCATTCGATTTTCATCACCCGCGGTCAGGTGTCGGACGGCACGCACGTGTGCGGTCCCGGCTCGCACATCATGCTCGAGTACGGCGACACCTTCGGCCCGTGGGAGGCCGGCCCCGAGGGCTGCGAGATGTACGGGGTCATCATGGGCGTCGGGCACCCGTTCCTGGACAAGACCGCCTGGCGCGACTACCTCGCCGAACGCGGAATCGTCGAGCACGTCTGCCCGCCGCCGCCGCTGCCGCTGTGGTCGGCCGGGCTGAGCGTGCTCCCCGCGGACTGACCCGCCGCCGCTGCCGCTTGTGGTCGGCCGGGGCACCGGATGACGGTGCCCCGGCCGGGGGCGGGCTACTCGATCGGGACTGGCTACTCGATCGGGTCGTCGATCGTCGGGTTACGCACGCCGAAGCCGATCTCCTTGACGTTGAACGTCGGCTTCAGGCCCGGGCGGTCCACCCACGACGGGCGCGGCTCGTGGCCGGGCTCGGGGCGGGCCCAGTCGATCCAGGTGCCCCAGTCGTCGCGGGTCAGCTTGATGTCGCCCGGCGAGTACGGCTGGCCGAACTCGGCGTACCACTTGCCGAAACGCTTCATCTCGTAGGCAATCCAGTAGTCCTCTTCGGACTTGAACTGCCCGTTGCCGGCGTACTCCAGAATCTGGATCGATTCCGCGCCGACCTTGGGGCCACCGGGCACCTTGTAGTTGTCGGCCCAGTTGATGCCCTTCCAGACCACCGTGTCACCGTCGATCGTGTACCAGACCATCGGCGTGTAGGTGCCCGGCGACCAGGACATGGTGACGTCGAGGTACTCCTCGATCTCGTCCTGGCCGTTGAAGGTGCCCCAGTAGTGGTCCTTGTACCAGGCGTCCTCGGTGAAGCACTCGTGCGCCCAGCGCTTCCAGTCCTCGGCGACGGGGCCGAGTAAGTAGTAGTTCTTGAAAGCGGCTTCCACTTCTTCGCGGGGGTGGCTCAACGTGGCCTCCAGGGTGAGGGGTGTTGCATGCGCCTCGAGGGCGGTCAGGCGCGGACCGTGGTCGGGGTGTAGGCGGCCTTGAGGTGCTTGATGCCGTGGAGGAAGTTCGTCCGCAGGAACTGCGGCTCCTCGACGGCATGGATGTCGGGAAGGTACTCGAAGAGCGCCTTGAACACGACAGCCAGCTCCAGGCGAGCCAGGTGGGCCCCCAGGCAGAAGTGCGGGCCGGGGGCGCCGAAGCCGAGGTGCGGCGGGGTGAGGTCGCGGCGCACGTCGAACCGGGTGCCGTCGGGGAACACCGACTCGTCCTGGTTCGCCGAGCGATACCACAGCACAAGCTTGTCGCCCTTGGTGAACTCCTGGTCGCCGAGGCGCACCCCGTCGGCGGTGACGGTGCGGCGCATGTGCAGCACCGGCGACGCCCAGCGGACGACCTCGTCGACGGCCGTCGGCGTGAGGCCCTCGACGTCGGCGGCCCACAGCGCCCGCTGGTCGGGGTACTGGGTCAGCGCGAGCAGGCCGTGCGCGATGGCGTTGCGGGTGGTCTCGTTGCCGGCGCCGACCAGCAGGATGAAGAAGGAGGCGAGCTCCTGCCCCGTGAGGTTCTCGCCCTCCGCAGCGACGAGGAGGCTGATGAGGTCGTCACCGGGGTTGCGCTGCCGGTCGGCGGCGAGCTCGCGCAGCAGTTCGGCGAAGTCGTCGCCGACCCGGGAGAGGTTCTTCGCGACCCCGCGCGGGCTCTGGTCCGGAACGTACTCCGGGTCGCTGGCGCCGAGCAGCTTGTTGGTCGACTCGAAGATGAACTGTTCCTGGCTGCGCGGGATGCCCATCATGTCGTTGACGATGCGCAGCGGGATGAGGGCGGCGACCTCGGTGACGAAGTCGCACTCGCCCTTCTCCGCCACCGTCCCGAGGACCTCCCGGGTCACCTCGCCGACGTTGGCGCGCAGCGCCTCCAGGTTCTTCGCGGTGAACCCACGGGAGATGATCCGGCGCTGGCGGGCGTGCTGCGGGTTGTCCATCGCGATGATGGAGCCGAAGAACTCCCGCAGATCGATCGGCTGGTCGAAGATGTTGGTGCCCTCGCCGGAGCAGAAGTCCTCCGGCCGGCGGCTGACCTCCATCACGTCGGCGTAGCCGGTCACCGCGTAGAAGCCGCGGCCCCGGACGTTGCCGGCGAGGTCGAGCTCGGGGAAGTGCGGGCGTTCCCCGGATGCGCGCACGCTCGCGAAGTAGGCGTCGCGTTCGGCCGCGGGCCGGGTCCACCAGTCGAGATCGTCCAGGTCGACGTCAGCGATCAGGCTCATGCCGGTTCTCCTCGTGCTGTGCGGCGGCACCGCGGGACGGGTGCGGCGCGCTCCGGTGGTCGTTTGGGCGGCGTGACTTCGAGCGGCGTGACTTCGAGCGGCTGACATCGAGCGGCGTGGCATCGGGCAGGGGCGACGGCGGGCGGGGCGACAGCGTCAGGCGGCGTCGGCCGCGTCGGCGGCCGGGTAGCGCAGCACGCCCCGCAGGTTGGTGCCGGCGCGCAGGTCGTCGAAGGCGTCGTTGATGTCGTCGAGGGGGTAGGTCCGCGACACCATGATGTCGAGGTCGACCTGGCCGACGCTGGAGAGCTCCAGCAGCTTGGGAATGTCGGCGCGCGGGTTGCCCGAGCCGTAGAGCGTGCCGATGATGCGCTTCTCGGTGAGGGTCAGGTCCATCAGGTTGATGTCGATGGACGTCTCCGTCGCCGGGTGGATGTTGGTGACCACGAGTGTGCCTCGCTTGGCCGTCATCCGCAGGGCCTTCTTGATCAGTTTACCCTCGCCGACGCCCATGGCGCAGATGAACACGTCGGCGCCGCGGTCCCAGGTCGCCTCGGCGACGACCGCGGGGGCCTCCTGCCAGGAGGTCGCGACGTGGGTGGCGCCGAGCTCGAGGACCTTGTCCTTCTTCGTCTCGACCGGCTCGATCGCGACGATCACCTTGGCGCCGGCGAGCTTCGCGCCCTGGATGGCCGCGCCGCCGATGCCGCCGACCCCGGCGACGACCACGGCGTCGCCGGGGCGAACCTGGGCGGCGTAGACCGCCGAGCCCCAGCCGGTGACGAACCCGCAGCCCAGCAGGCAGGCCCGGTCCAGCGGGTAGTGATTGTCGATCTTGATGACGCTGGCCTCGTTGACCACCGTGTGGTGAGCGAACGACCCGATCAGGCAGGCGGTGGAGATGTCCTCGCCCTTGGCGTGGTGGCGGTAGCCGTCGTCGGAGATGTGCCGCCCGCTGTACAGCTTCGCGCCGAGGTCGCACAGGCTCTGGTGACCGGTCGAGCAGGACGGGCAGCGCCCGCACGACGGCATGAACCCGAACACGACATGGTCACCGGGGGAGAGCCAGGACACGTGGGCGCCGACCTCGCGCACGACCCCGGCGCCCTCGTGCCCGCCGATGCACGGGATGCGGAAGGGCATGTCTCGGGTGACGAGGTGCTCGTCGGAGTGGCAGATGCCGGAGGCGTGGAGCTCGACCAGCACCTCGTCGTGCTTGGGCGGGTCGAGCTCGATCGTCTCGACCGCCCACGGGGCGTTCGCCTCCCAGAGCACCGCGGCCTTGGTCTGCACTGTCGTGTGGTCCTCTCGTCGCTACCGGCGGTCCCGGTACTGGTTCGGCGGTTCGGCGGTTCGGTGACTGCCGGGCCTCAGCCGGCCGGCAGGATGATCGACTGGTACTCGGTGTAGGACGCCAGCCCCTCCGGACCGCCCTCGCGGCCGATGCCGGACTGCTTGAACCCGCCGAACGGGCTGCCGAGGTCCATTCCGGCGCTGGAGTTCACCCCGACGCCGCCGGCGCGGATGCGGCCGGCAACAGCCTCGCCCGCGGCGATGTCGGTCGTCCAGACCGCGCCCGCCAGGCCGTAGTCGGAGTCGTTGGCGAGGCGCACCGCGTCGTCGACGCCGTCGTAGGGGATCACGACCATGACCGGGCCGAAGATCTCCTCGCGGGCGACCCGCATGCCGTTGTCGACGCCGGCGAACAGGGTCGGCTCGACGTACCAGCCGCGGTCGAGGCCCTTGGGCCGACCGCCGCCGGTGATCAGCCGGGCGCCGTCGGCCTCGGCGGAGCTCAGGTAGCCCTCGACCCGCTCGCGGGCCTGGCTGGAGATCAGCGGGCCGACCTCGGTGGCGGGGTCGCGCGGGTCGCCGACGGTGAGCGCGCCGATGCGGGCGCCGAGCGCGTCGACGACCTCGTCGTAGCGGTCGCGGGGGGCGAGCACGCGGGTCTGGGAGACGCAGATCTGCCCGCCGTTGGACATCGCCCCGCCGACGATCGCCTCGACCGTGCCCGCGCCGAGGTCGACGTCGGGCAGCAGGATCGCCGCGGACTTGCCGCCGAGCTCCAGCGTGAAGCGACGCAGGTCGCGCGCGCACAGTTCGCCGATGCGGCGGCCGACCGCCGTCGAGCCGGTGAAGCTGATCTTGTCGACGCCGGGGTGGCGGACCAGGTGCTCGCTGGCCGCGGCCTCGCCGGGGACGATGGACAGCACGCCCGGGGGCAGGCCCGCCTCCACCGCCGCCTCGGCGAGCAGGTAGGTGTGCAGGGGGGTCTGCGGGGCCGGCTTGAGCACGACGGTGCAGCCGGCCAGCAGCGCCGGGGCGAGCTTGAGCGCGGCGACGAACAGCGGCGCGTTCCACGGCACGATGGCGCCGACCACGCCGACGGGCACCTGCCGCACGCGCACCGGGCCGCCGAAGCCGCCCGGCCGGGTCGTCTCCCACTCGTAGCGCTTGCCGATGCCGCTGTAGGTGGCGAACACGGCCGTGGCGATCCCGACCTGACCGATGGTGGACCACGCGCGCGGCGAGCCGACCTCCGCGGAGATCAGATCGGCGAACTCCTCCGCCCGGGCCCGGATCGCCTTGCCGAGCCGGCCCACGATCTGCGCACGCTCCGCCGGGTCGAGAGCCGGCCAGGGGCCGGTGTCGAAGGCACCGCGGGCGGCAGCCACCGCCGCGTCGACGTCGGCGATCGAGGCGCTCGGCACGCGCCCGATCGGCTCCTCGGTTGCCGGGGAGAACACGTCGATCACCCGGGACGAGGCCGGCGGCACCCAGCCACCGATGAAGAGATTCTCGTGGGTGTACAAGGAGGTCTCTTTCCCACTGATGATCAGGTCGGGCGGCCGGGCCACGACCGGACCGGCCCGACAACGTCGACGCCCGGGCGCCCGCCCGACCGTATGATCACTTAATTCTGGCGTTCATGTCACCGATGTGCAAACAGTACCCGCGCCGACTACGCACCGACGGCATTCGCCGGCGTCCGGGCGGCGAAGTGCTGCAGGACCGGGCCGAGCAGCTCCGGAGTGGAGCCGTGCAGGACCAGCTCGTCGGCGCCGGCGTCGAGGTAGTCGTCGAGGCGGGCGGCGACCTCGCCCGCGGAGCCCACCGCGGCGGCGTCGGTCAGCCACGACGGGGGGAGGGTGCCGGCGACGTCGAGGAGCTGGTGGCGGGTGAAGACGTTGTCGGCCGAGCCGCGCAGGCCGACCATCAGCGGGTGGGAGCGCAGCGCCGCCAGCGGCTCGACGCCCCACTCGTTCACCCCGGCGAGGCGCTCACCGAAGCCCGGGATCTGGAAGTAGGTCACCGCCCGCGCGCCGACCACCGCCGTCTCCTCCTCGGGGGTGAGGTCGGGGGCGACCACGACGGTGGCGTACACCTTCACCGTCGACGGGTCACGCCCCGCCTCGGCCGCGGCCTTGCGCACGATCGCCACCGAGCGGGCGACGGCCTCCGGGGTGAGGAAGGGGTGCAGCAGCGCGCCGTCGAAATGTGCCCCGGCGAGCGCGAGGCTCTTCGGGCCGATCGCGGCGAACACCAGCTCCGGCGGCGCGACGTCAGGCAGGTCGCCCAGGCGCATGACCGGGAAGCGCCCGGCGGGACCGTCGTAGGAGACCTTCTCCCCCCGGCACAGCCGGCGCAGCATGTCGGCGGAGTCGACGAGCACCTGGTTGGTCATCGCCGGCAGGCCCACGGCCTTCCACATCGGGCCGACGGAGCGCCCGAAGCCCAACGTCAGGCGACCGCCGGTCAGCGCCTGCGCCGTCATCGCGGTGGAGGCCAGCACGACGGGGTGGCGCACGAGGAAGTGGGTGATGCCCGAGGCGATCCGCACCCGGCTGGTGGCCTGGCCGATGGCGCCCGCGAGCACCCCGAAGTCCTTCGTCCCCCACCGCTCGCTGAGCCACACCGTGCCGAGCCCGAGGTGCTCGGCGGTCTGCGCCTGCCCGATCGCGGGACGCGGATCGGCGACCCGGCCGGGCAGCACGTAGGCGCCGAGGCGGTCCGCCACCCGGGCGGCGCCGGTCCGATCGCGATCCCTGTTCGTCGTCATGCCTCTATTCTGACATCCGTGTCTAGTATCTGGGTGATCAGCCGCTCCGGGCGGCCGGGAACCGGGGCACGCCGGCGGAAGGAGTCAGGATGGCCACCACGGCACGACGAGATCTCGAGGCGACCCGGGAGGTCCTGCGGGGGTGGCTGCGAGATCGGCACGGCGCCACCGAGGTGGAGATCTCGCCGCTGACCTCGCCCAAGGCCGGCTACTCCAACGAGACCCTCTACCTGCACCTGGCCTGGACCCCGTCGGACGGCCCGCGGCGCGCCGAGGACCTCGTGCTGCGCATCGAACCCACCGGCCACCAGCTCTTCGTGACCCCCGACGCGGTCCGCCAGGCGCGGATCATGCAGGCGCTCACCCCCCATCCGGGCGTGCCGGTGCCGACCATCTGGTTCATCGAGCCGGACCCCACCGTGCTGGGCTCGCCGTTCTACCTGATGGGCCGGGTCGACGGCCAGGTGCCCGGCGACGTCCCGAGCTGGCACGCCAAGGGCTGGACGGTCGAGCTCACCCCCGCCGAACGAACCCGGCTGCACGACAACGCGCTGGCCTCCCTGGTCGCGCTGCACCGCATCGACGTGCGCGACGGCTTCGACTTCCTGTCGCCCGCGGGGACCGGCACCGCCCTCGACCGCTACCTGGTGGCGTTGCGCGACTGGCACACCTGGGCGGAGCCCAGCCTGCGCTGGGAGCCGGACACCGTGGCCGCGGCCGTGGACCATCTGGTGCGCGAGCGTCCCGACGACTCCGCCGCCGGCATCGTGTGGGGCGACGCCCGGGTCGGCAACATCAGCTTCGGCCCCGACCAGTCCGTGCGGGCGATGTTCGACTGGGAGACGGCCACCGTCGGCCCGCCCGGCATCGACCTCGGCTGGTGGCTGATGTTCGAGGACTTCCTCTGCGAGGCGCAGGGCCTGACCCGGCTGGAGGGCGTGCCCGACCGGGCCGCGATCATCGCCGGCTACCAGGAGCTCTCCGGCCGGCCGGTCGAGCACATCGACTACTACGAGCTGCTCGCCGCCACCGTCATGACGCTGATCAACAGCCGCCTCGGCGTGCTGCTGATGACCAGCGGCGGCCTGCCGGAGCGGGTCGCGTCCTCGTACGCGCGCCGCACCATCGCGATGATCCGTCGCGGCCTCGACCGCGTCGCCGCCTGAGCCACGCCGCCTGAGCCACGCCGCCCGCGGCTACCGCGGACACACATGACGGCAGCGTTAGATAGTTGCTCTGCCTCCTGCTAGCGTGCAGCACGTCACGGTGGCGCAGCAGGCAGCACGACGGCGCCGCCCGGCGACGGGTCGGTTAGATCGCGACTCCGGGTGCGCCGCCTGACCACTTCGACCGACGACCCGACGGAGCAGTGATGAGCGCACCCAGCGAGGCGGGCACCGCGTGGGAGTTCCCGATCGAACGCGGCAAGATCCGTGAGTTCGCCCTCGCCATGCAGTCCGAGGCGCCGGAATACCAGCGCCCGGACGCCGTGGTCCCGCCGACGTTCCTGATCAACGCCAACCGCTGGGCGCCTGAGGGTGCCCGCGTGCCGCACGGGTTCGATCGCCGCCGGCTGCTGCACGGCGAGCAGGAGTACATCTTCCACGGGCCGCCGCCGCACGCCGGGCAGACCCTCTACGCCGCCGAGCGCCTCGCCGAACGGTACGAGAAGCCCGGTCGGCGCGGGGGCACCATGAAGTTCGCCGTCATCGTCACCGAGTTCCGCGACGAGGCGGGCACCCTGGTCGCCGAGGGCCGCGCGACCTACATCGAGACCGCGAAGGCCACCAAGACCGCGGAACCGGCCAAGACCACGGAGCCGGCCAAGACCACGGAGCCGGCCAAGACCACGGAGCCGGCCAAGACCGCGGAACCGGCCACGGCCGCGCAGCCGGCGCCGGGCACGGAGGAGAAGGCATGACGGCCCCTGGCACCACCCTCGCCGACCTCGCGGTGGGTTCCTCCCCCGAGCCGCGCTCGTTCGGCCCGCTCACCCGGCAGATGTTCGTGCGCTACTCGGGGGCGTCCGGCGACCTCAACCCGATGCACTACGACGACACGTTCGCCCAGCGCGCCGGCTACCCGTCGGTCTTCTCCCAGGGGATGCACCAGGCGGCCCTGCTGGCCACCTTCGCCACCGACTGGTTGGGCGCGGAGAACATCCGCCGGTTCCACGTCCGTTTCCGCGAGCAGGTCTGGCCGGACGACGTGCTGACCTGCTCCGGAGTGGTGACGGCGATCGAGGACCAGCCGGCGGGCCGACTGGTCGCGGTGGACCTGAGCTGCGCGCGCCAGACCGGCGGCGTGGCCATCGCCAGCGCGGCGGAGTTCCTGCTCCCACACTGACACTCCCGCACTGACGCACTGACGCTGACGGCGAACGCCGCGCGACCACGGCGGGCCGGTGAGCTTCCGGCCCTCCGCACGGCCGCCAGCCTGCCTCTCGGCTTCCCCCAAAGACTCGGTGGCGCCCGCCGGCGATGGTCGACGACCTCGGCGGCGGGCGCGGCCGGGGGATCCGCGGTCCGGCCCCAGGGCGACAGCCGGGCCGCGGATCCGCCTTCTCGCCCCGGAATCATGCCGAGGGTAGCCGGCCAGTCCTCACTCGCCGGCCGGCGCCGCCAGGTCAGTTGATCGCGAGTAGTTCCACTTCGAAGACGAGGTCGGAGTTGGGCGGGATGACAGGCGGGAAGCCCCTGGGGCCGTACCCGTAGTCAGGCGTGATGGTGAGCACCGCCTTCTCCCCGAGCGACAGCTGGGGGACCCCCTCATCCCATCCCTTGATCACCCTGCCGACACCGATCTCGGTCTTGAACGGCTCTCCCCGGTCACGGGAGGAGTCGAACTGCTTTCCGCTGAGCAAGGTGCCGACATAGTGAATCGTCACCGCGTCCCCTTTTTTGGGGAAGGTCTTGCCGTCCCCCGGCGAAAGGACCTTAATCGATACGCCCATGCAACCAGCCTTTCCTCGATGGTGGGACCAGCCCGGCAGCAGTAGACCCGCCCCGGCCGGAGCCGGGCGAACCGCCGCCACGGGCCGCCGCGCCCCCGCGGGCAGGAGCCGGGGGCATCCAGAAAAGTATCTCAGTCGGCCCCCAGCCGGTTGCGCCGGGAATTGCTGGAGCCTGATGACGGTCGCGGGCCGGCGAAGCGTGATTAACCGCCAGCATCTGCCGACCGCCAGCATCTGCCGACCGCCAGCGGCGCTCGCCTTCGACGGCACTCGGCCGAAGTGCCCTTTCCGTCCTGCTGTCACGTTCCGTGACGTCCGGCGGCGCAGCGGGCGCCGTCTGACAGCACGCCCCTTCAGCGAACACCGGAAAAGATACTGATGAGCGGCTGCCCTAGCACTGCGCGCAGTTCTCCGGCAGCGTGCCGGTGGCTGCGGGCTGGGGCCTGAACAGTGCGCCGAGGGCGGCGAGGGCGGCGGGCACCGGGCGATAGTAGGCCCAGACGCCGCGCTTGTCCCGGCTGATCAGGCCGGCGTCGACGAGGACCTTCAGGTGGTGGCTGACGGTGGGTTGGGTCAGCCCGAGGGGTTCGGTGAGTTCGCAGACGCAGGCCTCGCCGCCGTCGCGAGCATAGATCATCGACAGGAGTCGCAGCCGGGCGGGGACGGCGATGGCCTTGAGGACACCGGCGAGCTGCTCGGCACCCGCGGCCGACAGCGGGGCGGCGGCCAGCGGCGTGCAGCATGCGGCGATCGCGCCCACCAGGTCGCCCACAACCTCGTCCGGCCGGTCGATGGCCGGTCGGACGGTGGACGGCGGGCGCGACGTCGGGATCCTGGCCATGGTGTCCAGCATGCCACAAGAGATTGACGGCGGTCTATGTCTGCGGGCATGCTCACTTCCGTCGGGACATAGATGCTTGTCGATGCGTGAGGTAATCATGATGGCGCGAGTACAGCTGGCGTTGAACGTGTCCGATGTGGACGCAGCGGTGGAGTTCTACTCGAAGCTGTTCGGGGTGGCGCCGGCGAAGCGTCGGCCGGGATACGCGAACTTCGCGGTCGACGTGCCGCCGTTGAAGCTGGTGCTGCTCGAGAACCCGGACGTCCGCGGCAGCGGCGTCGCGGGAGCGTTGAACCATCTCGGTGTCGAGGTCGAGACCACCGACGAGGTCACCGCCGCGACGACCCGGCTGGCCGGGGCCGGCCTGGAGACAGCGGTCGAGGAGAACACCACCTGCTGCTACGCGGTGCAGGACAAGGTCTGGGTCGATGATCCCGACGGCGCGCCGTGGGAGGTCTACACGGTGCTCTCCGACGTCGTCGACGGGTCGGTGCCGGCGCTGCGGATGGTGGAGCCGAGCAGCGGGCCGGGGTCGGCCTGCGCCTGCGGGCCGGGGGTGGACTGCGGCCCGGCCGTCGACACCACCGTCGATGCCGCGATCGAACCGGCGCCCGCCGGCGCCCGCTGAACCCGGTGGCGGACATCGAGCCGGGTGGTCGGCCGGCGCTGGCGCGGCGGTTGGCCGCCGAGGCGGTGGGCAGCATGCTGCTCGCCGCCCTGGTCGTCGGGTCGGGGATCGCCGCGGTCCAGCTCAGCCCCGACCAGGTCGGGTTGCAGCTGGTGGAGAACGCCGCGGCGACCGCCGCCGGCCTGTTCGCCATCATCCTCATGGTCGGCCCGGTGTCCGGGGCGCATTTCAACCCGGTCGTCAGCCTCGTCGACGCCGCGTTCGGCGGGCTGTCCTGGCGCGACGCCACCGCCTACCTGCCCGCCCAGGTTGCCGGCTGTGTCGCGGGGGCGGTGCTGGCGAACCTGATGTTCGACCGGTCGGCGGTGTCGATCGCGACCCACCACCGGGCGTCGGGGGCGCATCTGCTCGCCGAGGTCGTCGCGACCGCCGGACTGATCCTGCTGATCTTCGCGCTGGCCCGGTCCGACCGGGCCGAACGGGCCCCGGCGGCGGTCGGTGCCTACATCGGGGCGGCGTACTGGTTCACCAGCTCGACGAGTTTCGCGAACCCGGCGATCACCGTCGGGCGGATGTTCTCCGACAGCTTCGCCGGCATCGCCCCCGCCTCCGCACCCGCCTTCGTCACCGTCCAGCTGGCCGGCGGGGCGGTCGGCTACGGGCTGGTCCGGCTGTTCTACCCACCCGCGGCCTCGGCCCGCGCCCAGGCCCAGGCCCAGGCCACGCAGCATCCACCCCACGAGAGGCTCCTGCATTCCATGACCGCGAGACCGTCGGTGCTGTTCGTCTGCGTCCACAACGCCGGCCGCTCCCAGATGGCCGCCGGCTGGCTCACCCACCTCGCCGGCGACCGCGTCGAGGTCCGCTCGGCCGGCTCCGCCCCCGGCGGGCAGATCAACCCCGTCGCCGTCGCGGCCATGGCCGAGGTCGGCATCGACCTCACCGGCCAGACCCCGAAGATCCTCACCGTGGACGCGGTCGAGGCCTCCGACGTCGTCATCACCATGGGCTGCGGCGACGCCTGCCCGATCTTCCCGGGCACGCGTTACGAGGACTGGGCCCTCGACGACCCCGCCGGCCAGGACATCGACGCCGTGCGCCCCATCCGCGACGAGATCCGCGCCCGCGTCGACCGGCTCCTCGCCGAGCTTCTCCCCGCCGACGTCTGACCGCCGTCACCCACCACCAGAGCGGGGCGCGGCCACAGAGCGGGGCGCAGCCACCAGAGGAACGCGCGGCCACCAGAGGGGGGCCGAACGGTGAGCGGGCCGCGGCACTGTACCCGGATGGCTGCCGCGGCCCGCGGGCCGATGGCCACCGACCCCCCTCATTTCTAACAGATCTGTCACCGAATTCCGAGCTACGCCGGCCCACCTCACATCGTTGACGACGCTGTCACCCTGTGGAACCGAAATCCCGGGTCTCACCGCGAACCCAGCACGATTCGGCAACCACGCGCCCGGGCCTGGGTCCGGGTGGGGGAATCCGGGGGCGTACCCCGGATTCCCCCGGGGGTGGAGCGAACCGGCGCCGGCGGGTTCCGCGGCCAGGACAGCAACAGATCTGACATGACGACTATGCAGATGCAGCGTCCGATACCTGTCGCGGGCAGGCGCGGGACGCTCGCTGCGAGCCCGTGCCGGGCGGCCACTGCCGTCGGCACGGGCTCGCCGCCGTTACTCGACGCAGATGGCTTCCGTGCCGTGGGGAGCGGTGAGCTTGCCGCTCTTGATCACGCCGTACCAGCCGCACGGGACGGAGACCGCCGGCTTGTCCTTGGCGTAGGTGGTCGGCGGGATCAGGCCGCCGAGGGTGTTCTTCGCCGGCTGGGCGTAGAGCCCGGTGTAGAGGTCGGCGGAGGTCGGGCTGGGGCCGATCTTCGCGGCCGCCTTGCTGAACATCACGCCCGCCGCCCAGCCGGCGCTGGCGCTGGCGTTCAGCGGGGTGTCCGACTTGTAGGACTTCATCGCCTGCAGGAAGTCCGCCGTCTCAGGGGCGCCACCGAACCAGTTGAACGAGTCGTTCGCGATGTAGGCGCCGTCGTAGTTGGCGTTCTTCAGCAGCTTGTCGAGGAAGCTCTGGCCCGGGGAGATCAGCTGCGGCCGGTAGTTCTGCTTCGCGCAGTCCGCGACGAAGCGTTCGCTGACCTCGCCCGAGCTGTTGAGGATGATCGATTCCACCCCGGCCGAGCGCATGTTGAGGCACTGGGAGGTGTAGTTGGGCGACGACGACGAGATCGCCAGGCCGGAGGCGAACTGCAGGCCCAGCTTCGTGGCGATGCCGCCGGCGAGGGAGAGTCCCTGCGCGCAGGCGGGCAGCTCGGCGCAGACGACCATGCCGAGCTTCTTCTTGCCGGCGATCTTGGCGGCGTTCACCTCGGACACGACGTAGTTGACGGCGGTGTCCGAGGTCGGGAAGAAGTTCGGGTCGGTCAGCCACAGCGCCGCGGTGGCGGAACCGCCGATCACCGGAATCTTCTTCGCGTCGACGTAGTCCTTCCAGGCCGACTCCAGCCCGGACTCGTGCGTGCCGACGAGAGCGATGATCTTGTCGTTCTCGACCATGCCCTTGACGGCGGCCAGCGACTTGGCCGGGTCGTTGGCATCGTCGCGGACGACGACCTTGATCGGGTGCCCGCTGAGGCCGCCCCGGTCATTGGTCCACTGCGCCCACGCCTGCACCGCGTCCGCCGTCGCCTTGGAGATCACGCCGGCGAAGCCGCTGAACTGGCCCACCGTGCCGATGACCAGCGGGCTGCCGGTCGGTGCCGGCGACTTCGGTGCCGCCGGGGCCGCCGAGGCGCCGCCCCCGGAGCCGCCGCCCGAGCCACCCCCGGAGCTGCTGCCGCACGCGGCGACCACGAGGACCAGTGCCACGAGACATATCACCGGTCGTAATATCTGGCGCTTCACGCAGGTGCCCTTCTTCTTCATCGAGTTGTCATAACCAGCGCCTCCCCCCATGCCAGGGGCATGAGCGGAGAAACAGAGATGCCGCGGACGGGGACGGCGACGGTCCGCGCGCGCCGCCGCCGGCCGGGACGCGGTCAGCCGCCGGTGGGGTCGGCGGAGAGGATGATCGCGCGTTCGGGGCACGATCCGGCGGCTCGCCGGGCGCCCTCGACGCGGTCGGGGGCGACCGGGCTGTCGGCCGTCACCTGGCCGTATCCCTCGTCGTCGTCGTGGAAGACATCGGGGGCGAGCATGTAGCACAACCCGTGCCCCACGCACAGGTCGCGGTCGATCGCGACCCTCACCGCGGCGCGCCCGGGGTGAGGACGAGCGGAAGGGCCTCCAGGCCGACGGTGCCGCGGGGGAACTTCACCGTCGGCGAGAACCCGGGCGCGATGTCGTAGTGCGGGATGAGGCGGTGCCACTCCTCGTAGACCAGGCGCATCTCGAGGCGGGCGAGGTGGGAGCCGAGGCAGCGGTGCACGCCGACGCCGAAGCTGGCGTGTGGGTTGTCGCCGCGGTGGAAGTCGACCCCGTACGGATCGGGGTAGCGCGCCTCGTCGCGGTTGACCGCGGCGATGTAGGCGGTGACCCGGGTGCCGGCGGGCAGCGTGCGCCCGCCGAGCTCGGTCTCCGCGGTGGTGATCCGCGGCACGAACGGCGCCGGCGGGTCCAGGCGCAGCAGCTCCTCCACGGCGGCGGGAACGAGGGCGGGATCGTCGACGATCTCCTGGCGGCGGTCGGGATGACGCGCGAGGCGCTCCATCCCGAAGCCCAGGGCGTCGGTCACCGTGTCCAGGCCGGCGAGGACGAACAGGAAACACAGGCCGATCACCTCGGCGTCGGTGAGCGCGTCGTCGCCGTCCAGGCAGAGCAGCTCGCTGAGCACGTCGGGGCCGGGAACCCCGCGGCGCGCGGCCACCAGCTCCGACAGGTAGGTGAACAGCTCGCCGGCGTGCCGCAGGTCGGCCTCTTCGCCGCTGATCACCCCGGACGGGTCGCTCAACGCGAGGATCGCGTCCTTCCAGGCGACGAACTGGTCGCGCATCTCCATCGGGAGACCGAAGAAGGTCAGGAAGGCCTGGACGGGGAAGACCGACGCGACGTCGGCCACGAAGTCGCACTCGCCGCGCGCCGGCAGCGGCGCGATGAGCTCGGCGAGCTGGCGGCGTAACTCCGGTTCTAGGGGCCGGATGCTGCGCGGGCTGAAGAAGGGCTGCAGGATGTGCCGGTAGCGGGCATGCTCCGGCGGGTCGAACGCGATCGGGACCAGCGGGAGCGGGCTGCCGAGGGAGTCGAACGCCTTCCGGGAGGAGAACACCGCCGGGTTGCGGAACGCGGCCTCCACGAGGGCGTGGTCGGTGAGCGCGACGTCGGGTTCGAGCTGGACGATGGGCCCGCGCGCGCGGATGAGCCGCCAGGCGGCGTCCCGGTCGTCGCGAACGGGCAGGTCCTCGAAGGTGAAGGGCTGGGCTTCTCCGGCCGGCGACATCTGGCCTCCCTGGGTCCGTTGATCCGCTGGTTGCGTTCGTCGGTGCGGGACACGCCGGCCGCGCCGAGCGGTGGCCGTCAGAACGCCGAGCGCAGCGCTCCGCCGTCGACCGGGATGAGCTGGCCGGTGACGTATCCGGCCCAGGTGGAGCAGAGGAAGGCCACCACGGCGGCGATCTCCTCCGGGCGTCCCGGGCGGCCCACGGGGATGCCGGCGCTGAACTGGGTCATCATGTCGGCGGGCGCGAGGCCGCGCTGCGCCCCGACCCCGCCGACGTAGTCCCACATCCGGTCGGTGGCGATGAAGCCGGTGCCGATGGTGTTGACGGTGACGCCGTCGCGGCCGAAATCGTTGGCCAGCGAGCGGTTGAGCGTCACCACCGACGCCCGCACGGTGTTGGCGAGGATGTGCTTGAGCTCGGGCGGCGGCTCCTTGGCCGCGCCCGACCCGATGTTCACCAGCCGCCCCCAGCCGCGTTCCCGCATGGCGGGCGCGACCAGCCGGGTGAGGTGGATGACGCTGAGGGTCATCTCCTGGAAGGCGCGGGCGAAGTCGTCCCCGGTGAGGTCGAAGAAGTCGCCGGGGCCGGGGCCGTGGACGTTGCTGACCGCGATGTCCGGCGGCCCGAAGCGTTCGCGGGCGCTCGCCACGGCCCGCTCGATCTCCTCGGCGACCGTCATGTCCGCCGCCACGCCGTGGGCGACGCCGCCGTTCTTGGTGATCGTCTCCACGACCTCATCGACCGCCTCGGTGCCGCGGGCGGCCACGACGACCCGGGCCCCCTCCGCCGCCAGCAGTTCGGCGACCGCACGCCCGATGCCGCGGCTACCGCCCGACACCAACGCGACACGGTCCGCAATTCCGAGATCCACACCGACCTCCCCGAACGTCGACACCCTGCCAGATTCCGTGAAGCATGCCACATCTCACGGGGTGAGGAAACTTATACGGAGAAGCGCATTCGAGTGCCGCATCGAGGTGACGCAACCGTCAGATGACTGGCACCATCCGGCCATCGGAACGAAAAGTCCAGCCGGGTACGGCGCGCGAGGGGGCGCGGAGACGGGCGAGCGCGCGGGGCGGGTCCGACCGGGCGCGGCACCGGCCCATGCTCAGGCCGGCGCCGCGCCCGCCTCAGGTCCCGGCGCCGGCGCGGGCGAGCAGCTCGCGGCGCACCGCGGCCTTGGAGATCTTGAGCATCGAGCCCTGGGTGGGCAGCTCGTCGGTGAGCTCGAGCTGCTCGGGCAGCTTGTAACGGCCGAGCCCCGCGGCGAGCAGGTGGCGTTGCATCTCGGCGAAGTCCAGGTCGGGCTGGCCGGGCGCCCGCTCCACCACCGCGCAGACCCGCTCGCCTCGTTCGTCGTCGGGCAGACCGACCACGGCGACCCGGGCCACCAGCGGGTGGGTACCCAGCAGGTCCTCGATCTCCCGCGCGGAGATGTTCTCGCCCTTGCGGATGATGATGTCCTTGATCCGGCCGGTGAGCTTGATCCGGCCGTCCGGGCGGACCACGCCGAGGTCGCCGGTGCGTAACCAACCGTCGACGAACGCCTCCGCGGTCTGCGCCGGATCCCGGTACCCCTTGCACACCTGGGGGCCGCGGATCTGCAGCTCGCCCTCCTCCCCCGGGCCGGCGACGGTGCCATCGAGGCGGGCGGCCCGGATCTCGATGCCGCGCACGGGCGCCCCGTCGGTCCCCCGGCGCAGCTCGACGTCGTCGTCGGGGAAACCGACGGCGATCATCGGAACCTCGGTCATCCCGTAGGCGGGGATGTAGGTCACCCCCAGCTCGGCGGTGATCTGGTCGAACATCGCCGGTGGGGTGGGCCCGGCGCCGCCGCCGAGCTCGCGCAGGTCCGGCAGCAGCCGGCCGGCCCCGCGCCGGCGCTGCTCGCGCAGCAGCAGCTCGCCGAACGCGACGCTGCCGCCGCACAGGTTCACCCGGTGCCGGCGGAACAGCTCCACCAGCGACGACGGGTCGAACCGCTCCACGGACAGCGTCCGGATCCCGACGGAGAACATGAAGCAGAACAGGTTCGGCCCGCCGATGTGCGCGATGGCGAACTGCATCGCGAACACCGTGTCGGCGTCGAGCCGCATCCGCTCGGCGTAACCCCGCCCGCCCCACATCAGCGACTCGTCCGAGTGCAGCACGCCCTTGGGCTCGGACGTCGTGCCGCTGGTGTAGAAGGTCCAGCGGGCCTGGCGCGGGTCGGTCGGCGGCGGCGGCAGGGTCGCCGGGTCGCCGTCGGGCAGGTCGTCGACGCCCACGACCACGATCCGCGGCTGGGGGGTGTCCGACCAGTCGAGCCCGGAGACCATCTCGACGTAGTCGAACCCGTTCCAGGTACCGGGCAGCACGACCCACTCGGCGCCGGTCTGGCGCAGCGCGAAGCCGACCTCCCGGCCCCGCACCGCCGGGATCACCGGGTTCTGGTGGGCGCCGAGGCGGGCCAGCGCCAGGCAGACCAGCAGGGTCTCGATCCTGGTCGGAAGCTGCCAGCTCACCCGGGACCCGGGGCCGATCCCCAGCTGGTGCAGGCCCGCGGCCACCCGCTGCGCCCGGTCCCGGAACTCGCCGAAGGTAATCCGGCGATCCCGCTCGTCGACGATCATCAACCGGTCCGGGGTGAGCCGCGCCCGGCGTTCGCAGACCTCCCAGAACGTGAGGTCGTCAACGGGTATCACGGCCGATGCGGACGTCGTCACGGCGGCCACTCCTCTCTGCGGTCCTCTGCGGTCCTCTGCGCGGCCAAGGCCGGTGTCGCGCATCAGCCACCGTGGTTCGGGGCGACACCCAGGTAGTGCTCGAAGACCTCCTCGGCGACGTCCTCGGGGCGACCGTCGAACACGATCCGCCCCTTGGTCAGCACGCAGACCCGGTCGGCCGCGGCCAGGGCGCGGTGGACGTACTGCTCGACGAGCAGCAGCGACGTCCCGGCCTGGGTGATCCGGCCGAGGAACTCGTAGATCTGGTCGACGATCACCGGGGCGAGCCCCATCGACACCTCGTCGACCAGCACGACGGCGGGGTCGTCGAGGTAGGCGCGCATCACGGCGAGCATCTGCTGCTGGCCGCCGGAGAGCTCGCCCGCCGGCTGGGACAGCTTGCTGCCGAGGATCGGGAAGTTCGCCACCGCGCGCTCGAGCGCGTCGTCGACGTTGCGCTTCCAGGTGTGCAGGACGAGGTTCTCCCGCACGGTCAGCGACGGGTAGACGCCCCTGCCCTCCGGAATGTGGCACAGCCCGCCCCGGGCCCGCTGGTAGGGCCGGGCCCGGGTGACGTCGCGCCCGTCGAGGATCACCTCGCCGCGGGTCGGGCGCAGCAGGCCCGAGGCCACCCGCAGCAGCGTCGTCTTGCCCGCACCGTTCGGGCCGAGCAGCGCGACCACACTGCCGCGCGGCACGGTCAGCGAGACGTCGTGCAGCACGGCCGACGAGCCGTAGCCGGCGTCCAGCCCGCGGACCTCCAGCACCGGGGCCGCCGGCGCGGCGGCACTCTCGCCCCCGGGGAGGGTCTCGGTGACCGTCATGAGCTCACCTCCTGAGACACGGTCTGGCGCGACGACGCCGCCGGATCAGCTGGCGGGACCTGACCTGCCGGATCGGCCGGATCGGCCGTGCCGCCGGTGGCCGCCTCGGAACCGAGGTAGGCGGCGCGCACGGCGTCGCTCGCGGCGACCTCGGCGGGTGTCCCCTCGAAGATCGGGACGCCGAAGTCGAGGACGTAGATGTAGTGGCAGACCTCCATGACCAGCGCCATGTCGTGCTCGATGAGCAGGACACCGACGTCACCCTGGCGGATCACCTCGGCGAGCACCTCACCGAAACGGGCGGTCTCCAGCCGGTTCAGGCCGGACGACGGCTCGTCGAGCAGGAGCATGTCGAACGGCCCGGCCAGGCAGCGGGCGAGCTCGACCAGCCGGCGCTCGCCGGTCGACAGGATGCCGACGGGCCGGTCCAGCAGATCGGTGATCCCGCAGGTGGCCGCGGCGCGTTCGACGGCGTCGGCGACCACCTTGCGCTGCGAGCGGGTCCCGGCGAGATGCCGCCAGGGCCGGACCCCGGCCATGGACGCCTCCCGGCCGAGCACGATGTTCTCCCGCACCGACATCGAGTCGAACAGTTCCATCCGTTGGAACGTCCGGCCGAGCCCGCCGCGGGCCCGCGCCGACGGGGCGAGGCGCGACACGTCCGAGCCGTGCAGCCGCACCCTTCCGCTGCTGGGGCGGACCAGGCCGGAGCACGCGTTGAACGTCGTCGTCTTGCCGGCGCCGTTGGGCCCGATCAGCCCGGTGACCCGGCCCTGGGGGGCGATCAGCGAGAAGCTGTCGACGGCGAGGTTGCCACCGAAGCGGACACTGATCTTCTCCACCTGGATGCCGCTGTCGGGCGCGGCCGCGGCCGCCGCGGGCCGCTCGATGGAGATCGCCGCCGCGTGGGCCGCCGCGGCCGCGTCGAGGGGCAGCGCGGCGGGCAGCGCGTCCGCGCCGGCCCGCGACGTGACGCCCGGCTCGCCGGCCGGAGCGGTCGCGGCCGCCGTGACCGCCGTGACCTCGGGTCGCCGGCCGCCGATGCGGTCGGCCAGCCGGCGCAGCGCGACGTTGCGCGGCGGTCCCCCGCTCAGCGACACCACGATGGCGGCGACGCCGAACAGGAAGTTCAGCCAGTTGGTGGTGTTCTCGTTGGTGATGTAGGCACTCGGCAGGACCATGCCCGCCGCGGCGAGGAAGGCGTACCACGGCTCCCCACCGATGCTGATCACCAGGACGGCGAGGAGCACCAGCGACGAGAACGAGGAGAACGACGACCCGGTCACGGCCGAGACCGAACCGCCGTAGAGGCCGCCGTAGATCGCGGCGACGAAGGCGGACAGGCAGAACACCAGCACCCGGGTGGTGTTCACGCTCGCGCCGTGGGTGGCCAGCGCCGTCGGCGAGTCGCTCAGCCCGCGCAGCAGGCGCCCCAGCCGGCTGCGGTGCACGCCCACCACCAGTGCCGCGACCAACGCGACGAAGATCAGGACGAGGTAGTAGTACCCGCGGTCGCTCTCGAAGGCCGACAGGCCCGGGCGGGGCACCCGCACGCCCGACGTGCTAGATCCGAAGAGGATCTTCAGCGGGTAGCCCATCTGCTCCATCGCGATGCCGAAGCCGAAGGTGGCCAGGGCCAGGAACACCCCGGACAGCCGGATCGCCGGGATCGCGATGACCGCGCCGACCGGGATGGCGACCAGGCCCGCGAGCAGCAGCGCGACCAGCCAGGGCAGGCCGAGGCCGGTGGTGAAGTGCCCCATGGCGGCGGCGCCGATCGCGGCGAACGCGGCGTGGGCCAGCGACACCTGGCCCGAGGTGCGCACCAGCAGCCCGAGGGAGAGGAAGAGGATGACCTTCAGCAGCGCGTCGGTGTAGGTCGGGACGCGCGCCCCGCCGACGAGGAACGGCACGGCGACGGCGAGCGCCGCGAGCACGACGGCGCCGCTGAGCTGGATCCGGGCCGGTGCCCGCCAGGTGTCGGTGACCAGCAGGCGGGCCGACAGCCGCCGGTCGACCAGGCGCCGGCGCGGGGTGAGCAGCAGGACCGCGAACAGCACGAGGAACGGGGTGCTCGGCGGCAGCCCGGTCAGCAGCGCGTTCGGGTGGGTGACCGCGCCGTACTTGGTCAGCACGGAGGCGAGCACACCGACGACGAGGCCGCCGGCGTAGGTCAGTGGCAGGCTGGAGAAGTAGCCGAGCGCGGCGGCGCCGAACGCCTGCACGACGAGCAGCGTCAGCAGCAGGGCGTCCAGGCTCAGGCTCGGGGCGAGCAGGACGCCGGCGAGGCAGGCGAACGTGCTGCCGATGACCCAGGACCAGCGGCGCACCGCCACCGGGTTGGTACCGGCGGAGTCGAGCAGCTCCGAGTCGTCGACCACGCCGCGCATCGCCAGGCCCAGGCGGGCGAAGCGGAAGAACAGGTACAGCCCCGCGGTGGCGACCAGCGCGATGGCCGTGATGATGATCTGGTCCCAGGTGATGACCGTCCCGGACAGCGTGAACGCCTGGCCGGTCGGCAGGAACGTCGGGAAGGTCTGGCTCTGGGCGCCGTAGCGGGCGGTGAAGAAGCCCTGGACGGCCAGGATGATGCCGATGGTTGCGACGATCTTGTAGACGACCCGGACTTCGGCGAGGCGGCGTGCCATCAACTCGAGCAGAAGTCCGAGGGCGGGTCCGACGACGCCGATGCTCAGCAGTGCGGCGAGACCCCAGGGAAGCTCGTGTTGGACCCGTAAGAAGTAGAAGGTGTAGGCAGCAGTCGTGGCGACCGCCCCGTGCGCAAGGTTGAAGATCCCGGACGTCTTGTACGTGAGTACCAGGCCTGTGGCGGCCAGCCCGTAGACGGAGCCGGAGACCAGGCCGATGATGATGAAGGGTAAGAGGTCGTTCATGCGATCGGCCACTCCGCCGACCGGGAACACACACCTCGGAAGATCATTCCGACACTCCCGTCAGATTCCGCCTCAGACCGAGCCCGCCACAGGGGCCGGACGGCCCGCCCGAACGGATGCCCGCCCGAACGGCCAGGCCGCCCACTCGATCGTGTGGCCGGAATCATACCGTCAGATTGTCTGTCGGCCAGAGGCTTGGCGGGTTCTTCTGTTGCGAGGGGTGTCTGACCTGCTCGCAGGGGCGTCAAGACCGCTGGCGAAGGAGGCGTGTCGGCGGCGTGTCGGGCGCGGCGGGGCAGGTGACAAAGGAGTTAGAAAGGCCGGTCGGTCGGTGCCGCCGCGCGACCGGGCAGGCCCCCGACGGCCCGGGATACCGGGCCGTCGGGGGGAGGATAACCGGGCTTCCCGGGGCGGGAT
>NZ_JANEZT010000569.1 GCF_025403405.1 Frankia tisae | reverse complement strand
TCTCCGACCGGCGCCGCGGGCTGACCGTTGCGGCAGGCGGCTTCACTGTCGCCGTGACCGCCTTCGGCTTCTCCGCCCCCGCCGGCTCGGGAGGGGACGACGTCCGGCTTCAGCCGACCAGCGCGGTCGACGCCCGCCCCGGGCTCGGCGCGCAGCCCAAGGACGGGAGTCTGTCCTGGCAGCCGGGTGGCGCGCCGGTCTCCCCACTGCCGCCGCCACCGTTTCCCGATCCGATCTACGGTTCGACCGCAACCCCTGGCGGTACCGCCGCCGCGGACGGCATCGGGCGGACGGCGCCGACGTATCCCGCGCCGTCGCTCGATGACGGGTCCGCCGGAGAAGGCCTGACAGCCAGAGACGGCCTGCCAGCCGGCAATTCCCCTCGCGTTGACCGTGGTGGGGATGTCGACAGGGACGAGGCCGGGGGACGCTTCGTCGGAGGCCCGATCGGCAGTACCTCTCAGGACAGCACCCACCCCGGCACCGCCGGCTACTCGGGTGCCGGCGTCCCAGCCAGCGCCGCGGCGCAGGGGCCCGGGGTGCGTGCTGACCCTCGGGGGTGGGCCCCAGCTGGGGGAGCGGCGGCGGAGCCGGGCATCGCGCCGAGCGGTCCGACCGGCGTCACCCCGCGCACACGGGTGCAAGGCCAGCCTGCCGCCGGGTTCGGTCCGACCTCCGCTGCCAGACCCGACTCGGTCGCCGGCGGTCGTGGTGTCCCTGGCGGTCGTGGTGTCCCTGGCGGTAGTGGTGCCGCCGGCTCGGGTGGGGATGGTTCCCGGGCCGGTACCGCGGTGCGGCCCGCAGCCTCGGCGATACCGGGCGCCGATCGGGCATCCGCGCAGCCCGGCGTGGTGATCGGGCCGCTGCCGCAGGTACGGGTCGCCCCCGGGGATGGGGGAGTCGGCTAGGGTTGCTCCGCGCCGCTGGTCATGTTCGGTACCGGGGCCGCGCTGGGTACTGATCGACGACTCGGCCGGGACCGGTGGTCAGGCGGACGGCGCCGTGACCGCGCGTCGGGCCCTGACTATGGCGCTCACCGCCGGGAGGTTTACCGAGCCCCAGGCGTCGAGCTGGGTGGGGAGCTCGGCGAGCGCCGAGTCGAGGACGAAGATCCCGCTGGTCGGGCAGGCCGCGCCGATCTCGACCAGCACGGGGCGCAGGTGCACCTCCACCGCCAAGGCGTGCTGCGCAGCGGCGGCGACCTGGACCGGGATGGCCGGCAGGCCGGCGAGCTCACCGCCGCCGATCTGGTCGAGAAGCAGCTTGAGTAGTCCGGTGTAGGTCGCCTTGTAGGTGGGCGTGGCGATGACGAGGACATCGGCCGCCCGGATGCTGGACAGGGCCGCGCCCACGGTCGGATCACCCCAGCCGAGCAGACCGGCACCCAGCTCGCTGACCTCGATGACCTCCGCCGACGACTCGAAGCCGCTCGCGGCCAGCGAGGTGGCGACGCGTCCGGCCACCGCCTCGGCGACCTGCCTGGTCCGGGAGGCCGGCTTCGGGTTCCCCACGACACTGACTATCCGGCACGGCTCCATCGGGCTGCCTCCCTGTCGGGGCGCGGATCCATGACCCGCAGGTTGCTGGAACCGACGGCGCCTGGCCCTCGTGTCGGCGGCCGAAGCATATCCGGCATCCGTCGGTACACGGCAACAGCCGAGCCTGTTTTGACCCGCACGGTTACCCGGTGATGGCCGCCTGATTGCGCCGCCCGCGCAGGCCTTCGAGCCACCGGGTGGGACGGCCGGATGGGGCTGCGGCGGACTCCGGTCCGGGGCCGCCGCAGCCGGGCATGCCACATCCGGCCCGGGCGTCACCGCCGAGGCCGGATGTGGCGGGTGGGAGGAGGCTCCTGGTTTGGAAACGGTTGGACGCGGGAAGGAGCGCCTCCCCTCGCTCGAATGGTGCGCGGGCGGTCAGCGGGTGTGAAGGGCGAAAGTGTAGAAGATGGCGAGCGGCCACAGCAGAGTCGCGACGAGGGCGGTGAAGAAACTGCTCAGCGCGTGGCCGTCCCAGTCGGTGAAGTTCCAGTAGTCCTGGCTCGCGGTGATGACCACCCCAACGATGAGATAGAGAAGCGTACCGAGGCTGATGCTGCTGGTTCGGGTCCCAACCCGGGTGGCCATGACTACTCCTTCAACGGGGTTCATACCTGGCTGTCGCAGGATTACCCGCTATACGCCCACCTACACGCGCTTGTCTGGTTGTTCTTTTCGTCGGAATGCCCCTTCGGTGGCCGGGGAGGTCGGCTCACCCGGCACCCGTCCGGCCGAATCGCCGAGGTGAGGCAGCGCGTCGAGGGCGCCCCGGTGGCGGACCGTCCAGGCCGCGGCGGCGAGGCCCGCCTCGACGGCGGCTTCGACGAGGCCGGGTGGAGGGGGGCCCGGAAAGGAGGCGCGGAGTTCGGTGGCGTTGGTGGCGTTGGTGGCGAAGAGGATGTGGGTGAGCGCGGCGGTGAACGCATCCGAGGCGGCGGTGGTGTCGACGACGGTCGTCGGATGGGCCGGGCGCGCCCACGCTCGGGCGCCGTCCCACACGGCGACCCCGTGTTCCGCCCGGGTGACACACACCAGCGGCGTCGCGAACCGACGGCCGAACGCGGCCGCCAGCTCCGCCCCGGGCCCGGCGGCCGCCGGATCGCCGGCCGCCGCCAGCAACAGCCTGGCCTCCTGCTCGTTCGGGGTGGCGGCGCTGATGCGGTCCCAGGGCAGGTCGACGAGGGCCGCCGCGACGGACCGTTCGGGCGGGGCGGGATGGACGACCAGTGCCACGC
>NZ_JANEZT010000568.1 GCF_025403405.1 Frankia tisae | reverse complement strand
GCAGGAACGACCGCCGCCCCCGCCGTCAGGACGTCGACCACGTCGAGGACCTGGATCGTCGCCGTGGCGCGGGGAGCGGGCAGGTCGGTCCGAGCGGCGGGTGGCGCCGGGACCGAACCGGTGGCGAGCAGCACGGCGTGGCCAGCGGCCCGGTGCCGGTCGATCTCCTCGGTGCCGATGTCGGTGTTCAGGCAGATCCGTACCCCGAGCCGGTGACACTCGGCCGCCCACCAGTCGGTCAGCCGAGCCAGCCGATCGCGCCCGGCCCCCCGGGCCGCGATCCGCAGCGTCCCGCCCAGCCGGGCGGTGCGCTCGGCCAGCCGGACGCGGTGCCCGCGGGTGGCCAGCACGCGCGCGGCCTCCAATCCGGCCGGGCCGCCGCCGACGACGAGGACGTCCACCGGCGTCGCGGCCTGCCGGTGCAGTGGGGGTTCGACGGTCTCGTGGCCGCTGGCGGGTTCGCCGATGCAGCTCACCAGCGGGTTGCGGACATCCCGGACCTGGCAGGCCTGATTGCACAGCACGCAGGGACGCACGCGATGACCCTGGCCCGCGCGGACCAGCGCCACCAGATCCGGCTCCGCGATCAGCGCGCGCGTCATCTCCACCACGTCCGCGGCCGCGGTGCCGAGGGCTCGTTCGGCGTCGGCGACGTCCACCACACTGCCCTGCAGCACGACGGGCACCCGGCCGCCGGCGGCGCGGCGCATCCGGCGGGCGAGATCGGTGTTGAAGGCAGGTGGGGTGGCCGCGTCGGGCCGGTACGCGCCCGTCGCGAACGGGCCGCCTCGGACCACGACAAGCAGGTCGACGAGGTCGGCGAGCGCGGCCACCTGGCCGGCCGCCTGCTGCGGGGTGACGCCCGCCCAGGGCGCCAGTTCGTCGCAGCACAACCGAAGGCCGAGGATCCGCGCGTCGCCGATGGTCGCACGGACCGCCGCAAGGACCTCGCGGGTGAGGCGGAGCCGGTCCTGGCCGTAGCCGTCGGCGCGCCGGTTCGTCAGCCCCGAGTGGAACTGCCGCAGCAGGGAGAACACCCCGGCGTCGATCTCCACCCCGCCGAGCCCGGCCGCCATCGCCCGGCCGGCCCCGGCGGCGAAGCCCGCGACGATGCCCGCGATGGTGGTCTGGTCCAGTTCGGCGGGTACCTCCCGGCTCACCACGTCGGCTACCGGGGAGGGAGCCCACAGCGGCTGCTGCGACCATGCGCTCGACCCCTGCCCGCCGGCGTGGCCCAGGCCGGCGAGCACCACGGTCCCGTGCGGGCGGACCGCCTGGGCCAGGGCCGCCCAACCGGGCTCACAGTCGGCGGCGAGCGGGGCCCGTTCGTAGGGCCAGTCGTCGGAGGTGACCGAGGCGGTCTCGGTGACGATCAGGCCGGCTCCGCCCGCCGCCCGCCGCTCGTAGTAGGCGACGTGCCGCTCGGACAGCGCCCGCCCTCGGCCCAGGTTGGTCTCATGCGGTCCGAACAGGACCCGGGAAGGCGCGCGCAGTCCGGCGCGCAGCACGATCGGCTGGCTCAACCGGGTGGCCGTCACCACCGCTCGAACGGGCGGTGTACCCGCCGCTTCCGCGGGCCGCATGGATCTCCTCTACGGTGATGGCGGGGCGCGTGGGGCGGGCAGAGGCGGTAGGACCGGCATGCCGGTGATGCGGCCCGCCCGCCGGCTGCTGCCCGCCGCCCTGGACATTAGTGGCACTCGATGTCGAAAGTGAAGTGGGGTGAGGGGCGAGTGGTGCCCGTCGTTGTGACCACGGGTGTCGACGGCCGACGCACCGGCCGCCGGCCCGCCACCAGTGCGGCAGAGCTCGAGCACCTCGCCCTGCAGATGTTCACCAAGCGGGGTTTCGAGGAGACCACCGTCGACGACATCGCCCGCGCAGCCGGGATCGGGCGGCGGACCTTCTTCCGCTACTTCGCCTCCAAGAACGATGTCCCCTGGGGTGACTTCGACGGCCAGCTCGAGGTCATGCGTGCCTCGCTGGCGGCCGCGACGGCGGGCGAACCGATGCTTGCCGTCCTGCGCCGGGCGATTCTCGACTTCAACACCTATCCGCCCGCGGAGGGCGACTGGCTACGCCGCCGGATGACGCTCATCCTGCGCACCCCTGCCCTGCAGGCACACTCGACGCTGCGCTATGCAAGCTGGCGTGGCGTCATCGCCGAATTCGTCGCCCGCCGGGCCGGTCAACCAGTGGACGCCCTGGCGCCGCAGGCGGTCGCGGCGACGCATCTCGGGGTCTCGGTCGCCGCGTACGAGCAGTGGCTGCGAGCGGAGGGCGCGGACCTGGTCGCACTCCTCGACGAGGCGCTCGGGCTGCTTGCGACCGGTTTCCAGGCGATCTGACGGCCGGCCGGCCGTAGCTCCCCCTGGCGATCCGCCCACGCGCGCCGCGACAGAAAGTAGCCGCATCATTGCGTTGAGCGGTAGCGCTGTGGCACCGAAGCTGCGAGGCTGTGCACCCATCGACGCAGTCCGATGACTCTTCGGAGCTGACGGCCGGCTGGTTGACGGGGAGGAAGCGCTCCATGGCAAGCACGAGCTCCAGGAACGGCGCCGGGCCGAGCAGCGCTGGTACGGATGAGAGCACCATCGCCGGGGCCTCGGCCAGCCCGAGCGCCGCGCACCCCTCGGGATCGCCCGCCGGCGATGCCGCGCCGGGCGATAAGAGCTCGCAGCCGGGCCCGGCCTCTGCGGGGTCGTCCGCGCCCCAGGCCAGCTCGACCAGCACATCTCCCGGCACGACCGGGGCAGGCGTTTCGGGTGCCCGATCCGGCGGCTCGGGGT
>NZ_JANEZT010000567.1 GCF_025403405.1 Frankia tisae | reverse complement strand
AGGCGGTGCGGACGTGGGCGGGCGGGCTCGACCGCGCGGAGGCGGTGGAACGCCTCGCCGCCGCACGGCTGCCCGGGGCGCCCGTCAACACCGCCCATGACGTGGTGTCGGACCCGCACCTGCGCCACCGGCGAGCCCTGCGGACGCTGCGCACCCCGGACGGCGCGACGGTGACCGTGCCGGCACCGGCCCCACGCGCCGCCGGCGACCCGGACGCTCACGGCCTGGCCACAGGCGGCGCCCCGGACGCCGGTGTACTGCCCACGGCGGGCCAGCACACCGGCGAGGTCCTGCGCGAGTGGACGGCGCCGGCTCAGGAACCGGCGGCGTCGGCGAAGTAGTACCGGGCCAGCAGTTCGACGACGCAGCCGGGCTTGGCGGAGCCGTCGACGTCGATCGTCACCCGGTTGGTGACCTGGACGGCTCCGTCGTCAAGCTTGCGCAGGTCGATGAGGGTCGCGCGGGCGCGGATGCGCGCGCCGGCCCGCACCGGCGAGGGGAAGCGCACCCGGTCCAGGCCGTAGTTGATGCCCATCCGGATGCCCTCGATGGTGCGCAGCTTGTTCATGAAGTACGGCACCAGCGACGCGGTGAGGAAGCCATGGGCGATCGTCGCCCCGTACGGGCCGCCGGCGGCCCGCTCGGGGTCGACGTGGATCCACTGGTGATCCTCGGTGGCGTCGGCGAACAGGTCGATCCGCGACTGCTCGACGGTGAGCCAGTCGGTGGGGCCGATCTCCGTGCCGAGCGCGGCCTCCAGGTCGGCCGCGCTGCGGTAGATCTCCATGATCCGTTCTCCCTGCTGGTTACGGCGGATGCTCGGGTCGGCGGTACCGGCTGGCGCGTCGTACCGGGTGGCTCAGCGGGTGCTGAGCAGCATCGCGCCGCCGACCGGGCCGCCGCCGACGCCCACCGCCGCGACCTCGGGGCTGTTGCGCGCCTGCCGCTCGCCGCCCTCGCCCCAGAGCTGCACGCACGCCTCGTGCAGGAAGCCCATGCCGTGCAGCCGGCCGCCGGAGAGCTGCCCGCCGGAGGTGTTCAGCGGTAGCGGGCCGTCCAGGGCGATGCGCTCGCCACCCTCGATGAACGGCCCGACCTTGCCATGCTCGGCGAAGCCCAGCGCCTCCAGCCAGATCACGGTCAGGAAGCTGAACCCGTCGTAGAGCTGGGCGAGGTCGACGTCGGCCGGACCCAGGGTGGTGTGCTCCCACAGGGTGGCGGCCACATCGTGCGCCGCCATGGTGGTGAGGTCGACGCGCTGGTCCCAGGTGGCCCGCTCGAACATCCCGGTGCCGACCGACTCCACCGTCAGCGGGTGGCGCGGCAGCCCGGCCGCGGCGTCGCGCCGGGAGATGATGACCGCGGTCGCCCCGTCGCAGGGCACGTCGCAGTCGAACAGGCACAGTGGTTCGGAGATCATCCGGGCGCCCAGGTAGTCGTCGAGGGTCAGCGGGTCGCGGTAGATCGCGTCCGGGTTGAGCCCGGCGTTGGCGCGGGCGTTGAGCGGGATCGCGGAGAGCTGCTCGCGGGTGAGGCCGAAGTCGTGCATGTAGCGCTGGGCGGGCATGGACAGCCAGTTCGCCGCGGACAGCGCGCCGAAGGGCCCCGTGTACTCCAGGTGCCCGGACAGCGCCCCGCCGCCGAAGAGCACCGACGCCCGGCCGGCGCCGGCCTGCGCGGTCGACTCCCAGACCGAGCGGTAGACGACGACGTGGTTGGCCAGCCCCAGGGTGACGGCCATGCACGCCTCGATCGCCGGGCCGATCTGCCCGGCGGTCTCCGTCGAGGACAGGTACCAGCGGCTGCGCAGGCCGAGGGCGTTGCGGACCTCGGTGATGGTGGCACCGGAGAAACCCAGGTCCGGCACACCGGGCCCCGGGTAGCTGGCAATGCCGTCGATGTCGTCGACCGACAGGCCCGCGTCGGCGATCGCGCGGGTCACCGCCTCGATGGTCAGGTCCAGCCCGGTGCGGCCGAGGCGCCGGCCCACCTGGGACTTGCCGGCCCCGGTGATGACCGCCTTGCCGTCGAACGGCCCGCCGCTCATCGTGCACCCCCAACCGTCGCCGTGGCCGACCGGAACAGCGGCAGCCACACCGGTGAGTCATCCGGGCCGGGCTCGGCCGGCCACTGTTCGAAGAACACCTCTACCTCCAGGCCCACGCGCACCTCGTCGAGCGGGACGTCGACGATGTTGGTGATGAGGCGGACGTCCGGCTCGTCGGCGAGCTCCACCATCGCCACCACGTACGGCGGCGGGTAGCCGGGTATCCACGGCTGGCGGTTGATCGTGTAGGCGGCCACCGTCGCCCGGCCGGAGACCGGCTGCGGGCCGACGTCGGTGCTGCGGCAGCGCCAGCACACCGGGCCCGGTGGGTGGAAGAAATGTCCGCAGGCCCGACAGTGGCTGATCAGCAGCTGGCCATCGCGCCCGCCGGTCCAGAACGCCGTCGACTCGGCGGTCGGCTGCGGCAGCAGCCGCCGCTCGGGCCTCGCGTACGCAGGGGAATCCGTATCCGTCACGCCGCCTCCTCCCACGGCCCCCGACGCCGTCGCGGTGGATGGCATCGGCCGGGCCGCGCACTTGACGGACGGCGCCCTCGATGGCGCCGTCCGTAGGTCCCACAGTGGACCTCAGGGGCGGCTGGCGCCCCCACCAGCTGCACCCTAGGAGAACTTGACATTTCCGTCAAACAAAGGTCTCATGGCCGGGGTAGCGCGGCACCGGTGGCGTTCCCAGGCAGGGTAGTGGGCAGTTGACAAGAGGTTCACCTGACAGAGGTCCACCC
>NZ_JANEZT010000566.1 GCF_025403405.1 Frankia tisae | reverse complement strand
GGACCTACCGGCGCCACTGACCGCTTTCCAGCGCGACATGTGGTTGGCGGAGCAGCTCGCCCCGGGCACCCCGATGCACACCCTCGGACTGCGCTTCCGCCTGGACGGGGTCGACGACCCGGGCCGGCTCGCCGCAGCGTTGCGTGCCCTGGTCGCCGGCCACGACGCCTTCCGCGCGGTCGTGCGGGAAGACGCCGACAGACCGACACTCAGGGTCGGCGCGCAGCCCCCCGCGCTGCCCTTCGAGGTGCACGACCTGCGTGCGATCCCCGTCCGGGAACGGGCCGACCGCCGCGCCGAGCTTGCCGCCCGCCGCGGGCGCACGGTCTTCGACATCGCCACCGGCCCGCTGCTGGCCGCCACCGCGATCCGGCTCGGGGACCGGGAGTGGGAACTCGTCGTGGCCGTGCACCATCTGGTGTTCGACGGCTGGTCGGTCGTGGTGTTCGCCGAGCGGCTCGCCGCGCTGCTGGCCGGGGAGACCCCCGCGGAACTGCCCTCGTTCGCCGGGTATCTGCGGCGGCGGCGGACCGAGCCTCGCACCTTCGAGCACTGGATCGACCGCCTCACCGCGGTGGACACCGACGTGGAGGTCCCCGCCGACCGGCCCCGTCCACCGGTGCGGTCCTTCGCCGGCGCCACCCACCGGATCACACTGCCCCTGGACCTGCTGGCCGCCGTCGAACACGCCGCCCGAGCCCGGGCCACGACGCCCTCGGCGCTGCTGCTCGCCGGGGTGTCCGCCCTGATCGCCCGGCTCAGCGGGCACGGCGACGTCACCGTGCTCAGCCCGCTGGCCCACCGCGACCCCGACACCGCCGCCGGCATCGGTGCCTACCTGACGATCGTGCCGCTGCGGGTCGACCTCTCCGACGACCCGGACTCCGCCACCGCGATCGGCCGGGCCGGCGACGCTCTGACCGACGCCCTCGGCCACCCGGACGTGGCTCTTGACGAGCTGGTCCGGGCGCTACCGGTGCGGCCACACTCCGACCGCGGCCCGCTGACCCAGGTGATGCTCAACATCATCACGGTCGCCCCGGCCCGGTCCCGCCGCGGCGACATCGCCGTCGAGCACCTCGGCGACACCGTCTCCGGCGGCGCCAAACTCGACCTGAACCTGACCGTGGACCTGGCGCGGCCGGGCGCGCCCGAGCTGGCCGTCGAGTACGCCACGGACCTGTTCGCCCCGGCTACCGCCGCCCGCCTGCTCGAGCACCTGCTGATCCTGCTGCGCGACCTCGTCGAGCACCCCGGCCTGCCGGTCAGCCGGCTCGCGCTGCTGTCGCCGGCCCAGCGCGACGCCGTCCTGGCAACCGCAGTGACCCCGGCCCCCGACACTGACACCGACGTCGGGGACGTCCACGACCGCCCGCGCGGTGGGACGCACCTGCTGGTCAGCGAACAGGCCCGGCTGTACCCGAACGCCACGGCCGTCCGCGACGGCGACGTGAGCTGGACCTACACCGAGCTGGAGCGGCACGCCGATGTCCTCGGCGCGCGGCTGCTGGCCGTGGGGGTGACACCCGGGGACCGGGTGGCGATCTGCCTGCCCCGCGGCCGGGACGCCTACGCCGCCGTGCTGGCGGTGTGGCGCGCCGGGGCCGCCTACGTGCCGCTGGACCCGCAGTACCCCGCCGACCGGCTGCGGTACATGCTCGCCGACAGCGGCGCGGCGGTGGTGGTGACCCGCCCCGGGACCTGGCCGGGCGAACGCGCCGACACGGTGGTGGACGTCACGGTGGTGGACGTCACGGGGAACACCGCTTCGGCGGCGCCGCTCCCGGCCCGGCGGCTGCCATGGCCGCAGACCGCGCCGACGGCAGCCGCCTACGTGATCTACACCTCCGGTACCACGGGCCGGCCCAAGGGCGTCGTCGTCGCGCACGCCAACCTGCACCACGCCGCGGCGATGTGGCGCCACGCCTACGACCTGCGGCCCGGCGAGCGGCATCTGCAGGGCGCCAACACCTCGTTCGACGTGTTCGCCGGCGAGATGCTGCGGGCACTGACCGCCGGCGGCTGCCTGGTGACCTGTGGGCAGGAGACCCTGCTGGACCCGGCGGCGCTGGCCGCGCTGCTGGTCGAGGAGCGGATCGCGGTCGTCGAGCTGGTGCCGGCCGTGCTGCGCCGGCTGCTCGACCACGTGGAGCCGGCGACCGGCGGCCCGCCGCCGCTGGCCGGAATCCGGGTCCTGGCCGGGGGCGCCGATGCCTGGGCGGTGCACGAGTACCGTCGCGCCGCCCGTGCGGTGGGGCCGGGCGGGCGGGTGGTCAACTCCTACGGCGTCACCGAGGCCACGATCGACAACGCCTACTTCGAAGGCGACGTCACGCACCTGCCGGCCGAAGCGCTGCTGCCGATCGGGCGTCCCTACCCCGGCAACCGGCTCTACGTCCTCGACGACCGGGCGGAGCTGGTGCCGTTCGGCGTACCAGGCGAGCTGTGGATCGGCGGAGCGGGGGTCGCGACCGGCTACCACGACCGCGCCGACCTCACCGCCACGCGGTTCCGGCCCGACCCGTTCGCGGGCGGGCCCGGCGCGCGGATGTACCGCACCGGCGACCGGGCACGTCTGCGCGCCGACGGTGTGCTGGAGCTGCTGGGCCGCCTCGACGATCAGGTCAAGCTGCACGGGCATCGGATCGAGCTGGCCGAGGTTGAGGCCGCGCTCGCCGCGTTACCGCAGGTCGGCGCCGCGGCGGTGGTGCTGCGGCCCGACCGGCGGGGCACACCCCGGCTGGTCGGCTACGTCACCGCGCGGGACCCCGCCGACCCACCCGACCCGACCGGGCTGCGC
>NZ_JANEZT010000565.1 GCF_025403405.1 Frankia tisae | reverse complement strand
CCGCGCCGGCCTTCCTCGCCCCCCGGCAGGTGCTGACCGGCGCGGGGTCCGCCGCCACGGCGGGAGCGGCCCTGCGCACCTGGGGGGTGGCCCCGGGGCGGGTGCTCATCGTCGCCGACCGGGTCGTGTCCGAGGCGGGGCTGCTTGCCACCGTGGTCGGCGGCCTGGCCGACGCCGGCTTCGAGGTGACGGTGTTCGACGACGTGGCCGGCGAACCCACCGACACCGCCGTCGCCCGCGCCGCCGACCTCGCCCGCGCCCACGCGGTGACGGCCGTGGCCGGCGTCGGCGGCGGCAGCGCTCTCGACCTCGCCAAGGCCGTCGCCCTGCTCGCGACGAACACGGGCGGGATCGCCGACTGGGTCGGGGTCGTCGAGCCGCCGGTGCCGGTGGCACCACTGCTGCTCGTGCCGACGACCACCGGCACCGGTTCGGAGGCGACCCGCATCTCGATGATCACGATCGACGGCGCGAAAAGCATCCTGAGCTGCGCCCAGTTCGTCCCGCTCGTCGCCGTCCTCGACGCCGACCTGGTGGCCGATCTCCCCGCGGCCGTGGTGGCCTCGACCGGCATGGACGCGATCGCCCACGGCGTCGAGTCGATGCTGTCGACCACCCGCACCGCGCTGACCCTGGCGGTGGCCACCGAGGCGGTCCGGATCCTCACCGTCAGCCTCGAACGCGCCGCGCTCGACGGCGACCGGGCCGCCCGGGGACGGGTGCTCTATGCCTCGCACCTGTCCGGGCTCGCGCTCAACGCGGGCGTCGTGCTCGGGCACAGCCTGGCCTACGTCATCGCCCGGCACGCCCCGATGCCGCACGGGACGAGCTGCGCGCTGGCCCTGCCCTACTGCCTGGCCTACGACCGCGACGTGCCCGACGCCCTGGCCGCGCACATCGCGGGAACCATCACCGCCGGCGAGAGCACGCAGCTGCGGGCGGCGGCGGAGCGGGTCGACGACCTCGCCCGCCGCCTCGGGCTGCCCCGCTCGCTCGACGCCGTCGGCATCCGGGCCGACCTGCTGGCACAGATGGCCGTGGAGACCGTCCGCGACTTCCCGCGCCCCACGAACCCGGTCCCGATGGCGCCGGGACCGGTGCACCGCCTGCTCGCCACGATGCACCGCGGCAGCGTCGCCGACGCGTGGGAACTGGACCTCGCCCCGGACCCCGACCCGAACCCCACCTCGGATGGAGTGGCCGCGTGACCACCGTCAACGATCGTCCCGTCCTCGTCGCCGGCGCCTGGGACGCCGGTGCGAACGACACCTGGATCCCCGTGCTCGACCCGGCGGACCTGCGCCACGTCGTCGCCCGGGTGCCCGCCCTGGACAGCGCCGACATCGCGCGGACGTACGACGCGGCCGAGGCCGGCGCCCGCGCCTGGCGCGCCGCCGGACCCCTCGACCGCGGCGCGGTGCTGCTGCGTGCCGCCGGCCTGCTGCGCGAACGGGCCACTGACATCGCCCGCGATCTCGTCCTGGAGATGGGCAAGACCCTCGCCGAGGCCGGCGGCGAGGTGGCCAAGGCCGCCGACTTCTTCGAGTACTACGGCGGCATGGCCCGTGCGCCCCACGGCTACGAGCTGCCCGACGGCCGGCCGAACACCAGCACCGCCGTGCGCTACGAACCCGTCGGGATCGTGCTGGCCATCACGCCGTGGAACGACCCGCTGCTGACCCCGGCCCGTAAGCTCGCCCCGGCACTCAGCGCCGGCAACGCGGTGGTGCTCAAGCCCGCCACCGACACCCCGCTGGTCAGCCTGCACCTCGCCCATGCGCTGCTCGACGCGGGCCTGCCCGCGAACGCGCTGTCCGTGGTGACCGGCCGCGGCCGCGACATCTCCGGACCCCTGCTCGCCGACCGCCGCCTCGCCGCGGTCACCTTCACCGGCAGCAACGAGGTCGGGCTGGACATCATGCGCACCGTCGCCGGGCGCAACCTGCGAGTCCAGACCGAGATGGGCGGGAAGAACGCCACCGCGGTGCTGGCCGACGCCGACCTCGACCTCGCCGCCGACACCCTCGTCGCGGCCGCCTTCGCCCAGGCCGGGCAGCGCTGCACCGCGACGAGCCGGCTCGTCGTCGACGCCGCGATCCGCGACGACCTGCTCGCGGCCCTGGGCCGCCGCGTCGCCACACTGCGGCTGGGCCCGGGCATCGACACGGACACCACCATGGGCCCGGTGGTGAACACCTCGCAGCGCGACTCCGTGCTCGACCATGTCCGCCGGGCCCGCGCCGAGGGCGCGACGCTGCTCGCCGGCGGCGGCACCCCGGCGGACACCGGGCTGAGCCACGGCTGCTTCGTCGAACCCACGATCCTCGGCGACGTGACCCCGGCGATGTCGATCTGGCGCGACGAGGTCTTCGGCCCCGTCCTCGCGGTACGCACCGTCGATGGCTTCGACGAGGCGGTCGACGCCGTCAACGACTCCGTCTACGGGTTGTCGGCGTCGCTGTTCACCCGGGACCTGAGCGCGGCCCACCAGTTCCTCGACCGGGCCGACGCCGGCCAGGTCGCGGTGAACCTGCCCACCTCCGGCTGGGACGTGCACCATCCCTTCGGCGGCTTCCGCGAGTCCGGCTCGCCGTTCAAGGAGCAGGGCCTCGAGGCGCTGCACTTCTACCGCCGGGCCAAGACCACGGCCATCCGGTACCGCTGATGCCCGCCGTCCCGAGCGATCCAGCCCCACCCGGCGATCCGGGCCCGGCAGACGGTCCGGGCCCGGCAGACGGTCCAGGGCCGGCGACGACGTCAGGGGCGCTCGCGGGGCGCACGGTGCTGGTCACTGGCGCCGGG
>NZ_JANEZT010000564.1 GCF_025403405.1 Frankia tisae | reverse complement strand
CCGGTGGGGGGAGCAGAGCCGGCGGCGGTGGGCCCGCGGGTGTGCTTCTTCGACCGGTGGGAGAACTGCTCGTCCAGTGTCGCGTTGAGTTCGGCGCCGAGCAGGACCGCCAGCGCGGTGATGTAGAAGAACAGCAGCGCCGCCACGGGTGCGCCCAGCGAGCCGTAGACCAGCTCGTGGCTGAACACGATCTCCAGGTACAGCCGCAGTAGGTCGCTGCCGACCAGCCAGCACACCAATGCCAGGGTCGCCCCGGGAAGCGCCCGCCACCACGGCCTGCGTACCGGCAGGGAGAGGTGGTAAAGCGACGTCAACATCGTGAGCGCGACCAGCCCGACGACCGGCCAGAAAAGCAGGGTCAGCAGATGGTCGACCGAGGGGTGCCGGTCGGCGTCGAGAATCCGGGAGATCACCCCGGGACCCAGGATCAACGCCGGCAGAATGATGACGCCGCTGGTGAGCTGGGCGAGGAACAGCCACAGCGCCACCAGTCGGCTACGCACCGCGGAGCGCAGGTCGCGCTGGCCGTAGGCGATGGTGATGGTGTTGACGAAGGTCGCCATCGCCGTCGAGCCGGTCCACAGTGACAGGACGAAGCCTATGGAGATCACGTCCGGCCGGCCGCGAGAAAGGATCTCGTCCACGGTGGGCCGCACCGCGTCGTCGACCACTGATTCGGTCAGCAAATCGCCGGCGCCGCGCAGAATGCTGTCCCGGATGCTGCTCAGGGCGTCCCCGCCGATGGCATCGGCGACGTAGCCGAGTGCGCCGAGCAGGGACAGGAGTAGCGGCGGCAGGGACAGCAGCTGCCAGAATCCCGCCTCCGCGGCCAGGCCCAGCACCCGGTGGCGCCAGGCGTTGGCGAGCGTCGCACGGGCCAGGCGCAGCGGACCCCGGGGGACCCGGCGCTGCTGGCGGTCAAGACGGCGGAACATCGCGCTGCGGCGGACACGTGCCTCGGCCACCGTGCGGCCCTGGCGGGCGTGCGCCGTCAGCTCCGGGTTGGCCTCGAGGACGACCCGGCGGAGCAGCACAGACCAGCGCCGCCGCGGCTGGCTGCGAACCATGGGGGTGGATGTCTCCTTCCCCATGGCGGGCACGACCCCACCGTATGGCCTGGTGGGACGCCTGAAGATCAACGACACCCAAGCGGGGCCGGGGCCGATCCCCCACGTGGGGGGCCCGAGGGGGAAACGCGCGGTCCATAGTCACGGCGCCCGACTCTCACCGCGGCGAGGAGCAGCGAAAGGGGCACGCCACGTGGTCGTGGCATGCCCCTTTGATACCTGAGCGTGAGACTCAGGACACGCTGAGCTTGTCAGTCTCGTCGTGGTATTCGACGGCCATCTCACGCAGCTTGGAGTCGTGCGACTTCGCATGATGCCGGCAGAAAAGGAGATCCCCGCCGCCAGGCAGCACCACCCGCACGTATGCCTGGGCACCGCACCGGTCGCAACGATCGAGGTTGGTTAGCGTCGGCTTCGTGGTAGTCCCTGTCACATCTACTCCAACTGTGTTAGGCGGTCAGACGTTCCTGCTGACCATGTGACGGTTTACTCACAGCCGGCTCTCGTGGCGTCATTGCATCCAGAGCGGCGTGGTGTCCGCGGAGCTTCGGACCCGCGGACGGTTACCCCGCCCCCGGGGCTCTGCGGCCTGATCAGGGCCGTCGGGCACCGAAGACGATGTCGTCCCATGCTGGCACTGACTTGCGTCCACGTCGACCGCCTGCGGGACGTTCCCCCCCACGGGTGCCGTTGTTTTGACGGCTCCGTGACGCAGCGGGTGCACTCGACTTCTCTGTGGTCGCCTCATCGGTACCCTCCGTCGTCGAATCCTCCGGATCGGTAGATGTCGGCTCGTCCTTTGCCGCCGATACCGACGCGCCTCGGCGTTGCCCGCCGACGGCGGCGGGAGCCTCTCCCGCCGCACCCGTGGCCGCCGCTGGGGTCACGGCGGGTGCCCGGCCCGGCTCCTCGGCGGAGGGGCCGCCGCCCGCGGATGGCACTGCGGCGGCGGCATCGCCGCCCTGTGTCGCGTGCCCGTCCGGGGGGGTGGCGACTGGCGTGGGCGGGCTGGCGGCGCCCCCGGCGGCGGTACCCGTGGCACCCGCCACCGCGGACATCGAGGCGGACCCGGCCAATGATGTGGCGGAAGTCACGGCCGGCGGGACGGTCTGAGTGACCGTGGCCCGGGGTGTTCTTCCCGTTCGTCCGGATCCGGCCGCGGCCGGGGCAGCTGGACGGGACCGGGCGGCCGGCGCCGCGCGCCCGGCGGCCGCCGGCGCCGCGCCGCCGGCCCGGGCGCCGCCCGGCTCGGCGACCCGGCGGCCGGTCCCGCGCGGCAACGAGCCGACGCGGGTCGCCGCCGTCCGGCGCGGCGTCTGTGGCTCGGGGCGGCGCGAAACAGCTTCCTCGGCGGGCGCGGACAGGTCCGAGGCCTCGCCGGCTGCCTCGCCGCCCGCGGGGTTGGCCGTGCTCAGCTCGGCCTCGAACGCCGACCGGCCGGAAGCCGCACCAGCGGGTTGCGACGCAGGCCCTGCCGGGGCGTAGTAGGCGGCGGCCGGGTCGTCCCGGCCGCCGGTGGATTCCGACTCCGGCACAGCGCGGAAGGTTTCGGTCCGCACCGGCTCGTCCCAGTGCTCCCGGGGGGCCGGCTGCCAGCGGCCGTCGGTGCGGGCTGCGGGGTGCCGCCCCGCGGCCCCGGCGGCCGGGGCCGCGGGGCGTGGCGAGGCCGTCACGCCGCCATCCAGTGGCTGGTCCTCGGGCGGGTACGCGGCGGCGGGGAAGCTGGTGGGCTGGGCATAAGGG
>NZ_JANEZT010000563.1 GCF_025403405.1 Frankia tisae | reverse complement strand
GCTTGCAGGAGGGGCCGGGGCGGATTCGAGCAGGATGGCGAACTCGTCCCCGCCGAAGCGGGCCACGGTGTCGGTAGCCCGCACGGATCCGGTCAGCCGGCGGGCGGTGACGCGCAGCAGCTCGTCGCCGGCCGCGTGCCCGAGCGCGTCGTTGACCTGTTTGAAGTCGTCGAGATCGCAGTAGATCACGGCGACCGGGTGCGGCACCCGGGCGTGACGGGCCAGCGCCTGGTCGAGCCGGTCGGCGAACAGCGCCCGGTTGGCCAGACCCGTCAGCGGATCGTGGAAGGCGAGCCGGCGCAGCTCCGCCTGGTTGTCCTCCAGCCGCTCCAACAACCGCACGTTGTCAGCCATCGTCGTCATCTGCCGGACGAGGGCCAACACGAGCAGGCACAGCAACGCCCAGATCTCCTCCTGCCCGGCCAGATCGGTCCCCACCACCCGGATGACCGCGACGGCGCCGGCGACGAGCAGCGGCAGGTAGGGCAGCATGACGTGCCACCAGCGCCGCCGATACCAGGCGGCGGTCCACTGCGCCGCCGGGATGGCGCCGAAGGGCGGGGACGCCGACGGCAGCAGCGCGGCGAGGCCCACCAGCAGCGGGCCGGTCACGAAGCCCAGGTCCAGGATGCGCGGAAGGTCGGCGAGATCCCGGGTCGTCGCGTAAAGGTAGATCATGATGGCCAGCGCGAAGACCATCAGCCCCGAGCCCAGCAGGCTGAAGCCGAGCAGGGACCGCGGCCGGCGGAACGTGGCGATCAGGATGATCGTCACCGCGGTGACGAGCGCGGCGGCGGTCACGACGAGCGCGGGCAGGATGTCGTAGACGGGATGGTCGCTGCCGGAGATGCCGTTCTCCAGCACCGTCACCCAGGCGAGCAGCGCGACGGCGCCGGTCACGATGACGCTGTCGAGCACCGTGACCAGGTACCAGCGCCGCTGGCGGGCGGTCCCGCGCGCGAGGGTGTCGAACGGATCGGTCGGATAGCGCAGCACCCCGGCCAGGCCACACAGCCACGGCAGGAGCAGCACCAGCATCGGCAGGGTGATGTGCGGCACGGGCTGCCCGCCGCCGAGGGCGTCGTGCAGTGAGGCGACCGCCGTCCCCGCCAGGGCCAGCACCATCACGCCGACGAGCAGGCGCCAGGTGCGTTCCGCGCCCTCGCGCCGAGCCGCGGTCACGAAGCAGGCCGATGCGCCGGCCGTCGTCGACGCCACCGCGGCGGCCCGCACCACGATCAGCGCGGGCCAGTCGGGCAGCGTCAGTACGGCCGCCGCCACCGCGACGGCGAGCACACAGACGCCGAGCGCCACCCGCCGCCACCAGCAGGCGACGGGTGGGGACCCGGACCCAGGCCAGCGGGACCGTGCGGGCATGCGCGCCTCGTCCCCCATATGACCGTCACCGTCCAACCCGGGCGAGCGGGGCGGTCCGCCCCTCGCTACCCGATACCTATGCCCGGGCGGCGGCTCCGACCCGACCGAACCGGGCCGACCGCCACGGAGCGTGACCCCCGGTCGGGGCTCACCCGTCGCGTAGCACCGCAGCGAGCCGGTCGACGGCGGTGACGAGGCCCTCCCCCGGGGTGCGGCTGTAGGTCAGGCGCAGGTGGGGGGCGATGGCCTCGCCCACGGTGTAGGCGCTGCCGGGGCCCACGGCGACGCCCGCCCGCCGGGCGGCCGCGGTGACGAGCCGGTCGTCTGCGCCGGCCGGCAGTGGCAGCCAGACATGCACGCCCCCGCTGGGTGGTTGCGGCGGGTCGAGGGTGGGCAGGGACCGCGCGATCGCGGTGAGCAGCGCCGCCCGGCGGGCCAGCAGCACCCGGCGCAGCGACGCCAGGTGCCGGCGCCAGCCCGGGGTGCTGAGCAGCTCCACCGCGGTCTGCTGCAACACCGGGGCGACGAACAGGTCGTCGGTGATCCGCACCCGGGCCAGCCGGGCCGCGACCGGGCCGCGGGCGCTGACCGCCGCGATCCGCAGGCCGGGGGACACGCTCTTCGACAACGACAGCACGTGCACGACGTGGCCATCCGGGTCGGTGGCGGCCAGCGGTGGTGGGCTGACCGCGGTGAGGTCCAGCGGCGCCACCCAGTCGTCCTCGACGCAGAACGCCCGGTGATCCCGCAGGGCGGCGAGCACCGCCGGGCGCCGGCTCGGGGCGAGCACCGCCCCGGTGGGGTTGGCATGCCGCGGCTGGAGGTAGACCAACCGGGCCCCGCTGCGGCCAAGCACGTCAGCGAGATCGTCGGGGCGCACCCCGGCGGCGTCCGCCGGCACCGGAACCGGGACGAGCCCCGCGGCCCGCGCGGCGGCCAGGGCTCCCGGGTAGGTGGTGTGCTCGACCGCGAGCGCCTCGCCGGGCCGACCGAGGGCGCGGAAGACCAGCGCCAGCGCCGCCTGCCCACCGCTGGTGACGAGTACGTCCTGCGCGCTGTGGGCCGGGCTTACCAGGCCGGCGATCAGTCCGCGCAGGTCGGGCAGGCCGGCCACCGGGGTGCGATCCCAGGCGCCGGGCCGCCGCGCCGCGCGGGCGGCGGCCGCCGCGAGCAGGCCGACCGGCTGGACCGCCGGGTCCAGATAGGCCGAGGCGAGATCGAGCACGCCGTCGGGGACGGGCGAATAGAGCTCGGTCATGTCGTGCGGCAGGTCGTCTCGGGCCCCGAGCACTGCGGTCTGCCAGCTCAGATCGGTCGACCGGGACGCCGGCGGCTCGGCGACGACGCTGCCGCGGCCGGGTGTGGTGACGAGCAGCCCCCGGGCGGCCACCGCCGCGAGGGCTCGCTGCACGGTCAGCGCGCTCGCCCGGTGCCGGCGCTGGAG
>NZ_JANEZT010000562.1 GCF_025403405.1 Frankia tisae | reverse complement strand
GCCCGCCGGCGCGGCCGGGGCGTCCACCACCAGCCGCCCGCCACCGCCGGTCCGCAAATCGTCGACCGGCCCGCAGACGACCATCCGGCCCGCCTGCACGATCCCGACCCGATCACACAACCGCTCGACGAGGTCGAGCTGATGGCTGGAGAACACCACCGGCACCCCCGCCGCGCGCCGCTCCCGCAGCACCTCGCTCATCACGTCGACCGCGACCGGGTCCAACCCCGAGAACGGCTCGTCGAGCACCAGGGCGACCGGATCGTGCACGAGCGCCGCGGCGAGCTGGACCCGCTGCTGGTTACCGAGGCTGAGCCTCTGCACCTCGTCGTCGCGCCGCGCGGCCACGCCGAGCCGCTCCGTCCACCGCGCCACCGCCCGGCGTGCGGCCACCGGCCTCAGGCCGTGCAACTGGGCGAGGTAGTGCAGCTGCTCGGCGACCTTCATCTTCGGGTACAGCCCGCGCTCCTCGGGCATGTACCCGATCCGCCGGCGCATGCGCAGGGTCAGCGGCGCCCCGTCGTAGCGGACCTGGCCGGCGTCGGCGGTGAGCACACCGAGGATGATCCGCATCGTCGTCGTCTTGCCGGCGCCGTTGCTGCCGACGAACCCGAACAGCTCGCCGGCCCGCACCTCGAACGACATCGCGTCAAGCGCCACGATGTCGCCGTAGCGCTTGGACACGGCGTCGACCTCCAACCGTCCGTCGCCCATCAGCACCGCCCTCCCACTCGGTCATCGCCCCCGATCCTTGCGTGATCGTGGTTGGTTGTCAGGTGAGTGGTGGGGTGTTTTTTCTTGATCGAATTTGAGGGATCGTCTTCGTCAACACCGTTGATTATCTTGTGAGGTGAAGGCGTGGGCGTAGTCGCTGACCGTCCTGCCGCCGGCCAGCGCGACGCGGTCGTCGATGACGATGTAGGGCACACCGGTCGCACCCCGGTCGAGTGCTTCTTCACGGTCGCGTGCCACCTCGGCCTCGAAGCGGTTGCCGGACAGCACGTCCGACACCTCGCCCGCGTCCATGCCACCGGCCACGGCCGATCTGGTGAGCTCCGCGGGATCGAACGGGTTGATGGTTCCGCCGAAATAGCCTCGCTGGAGCTGGGCGAACCAGGACGCTTCCAGCCCGTGGGTCCTGGCGAGCTGCAGGACGCGCAGGACATCGTGGGTGTTGGAGGCAAGCCGGTCCGTCGTGAACGGCAGGCCCACCTCGTGCGCGAGGCCGGCGACCCAGCTCTCGGCAGCGATGGCGTCGTCGACGGTGCCGCCGTGCTTCCTCACGAAGATCTTCGGGATGGAGATCGTCGTGGTCCTGGAACCCGGGTCCAGTTCGAACGCGTGAAGCCGCAGGTCCAACGCGGCGTCCATCTTCGCCCGCTCGAACCCGAGCTCCAGGCGACGACGCCCCACGTAGCCCCACGGGCATCCGAGGTCGGTCCACATGTCGACGCGCACCGTTCGCATATCGGCTCCCTTCCTATGTGGGGAACTCCCCCCACATAGGACGTTACCATGAAGTGGGGAAGATCGTCCGTTTAGGTTAGGATGGACGCATGACCACTGGCGGCAGCAGCCCGAGCAAGCCGCTGCGGGCCGACGCGGAACGCAACCGGTCCGCCATCCTGGCCGCCGCGGCGCGGCTGCTGGCCAAGAACGGCCTGTCGGTGTCACTGGACGACGTGGCCGCAGAGGCCGGAGTCGGAAGCGCGACCATCTACCGGCGCTTCAGCAGCAGAGACAAGCTCGCCTCGGACGTCCTCGGGCAACAGATGGCCGAGTACGTCGCCCGGACCGAAGCAGACCTGGCCCGGTCCCAGCACGACCCGTGGGGGGCCCTGACGTCGTACACCCACTTCGTGGTGGAACGCCAGATCGCCGACCGCGCCTTCGCCGAGGTCCTCTCCTCCCCCGGGCTGGGCACCGCCGCGCTTCGAGAAGATCTCGATCGGACCCATCGAGACCTGCAGGCCATCGTTCAGAACGCGCTGGACGCCAAGGTTGTGCGACCGGACATGCACTGCAGCGACCTGCTCATGCTCTTCCGCGCGGTCAACGGCCTCATCGCCGCTGACGCCGAAGTGGCCGCGGAGGCGTGGCCACGGCTCGTGGCCACCTTCCTCGCGGCCTGGAGGAGCGACGGTCCTCCGCTGCCGCCGGTGCCCGCGGTGTGGGATCAGACAGAGGCCTAACCCGGGTCCTTCAACGGGCGGCTCGCTCCCGGCCGGTTCGGCGTTTTCGGGGTCGCCTCCGTGACCGGATCACCCGGGCGTGGGAGCGCGGTCGGCGACGAGGATGCGGCCGTTGCGCAGCGAGCGGCGGTGCTGGATCGGGGTGTCGAGGCGCCGGGCGAGGGTCAGCAGGGAGTCGTCCCGGGCGACCGCGAAGCCGCGGGCGCCGACGGCGCGGCGCATGGCCCCCGGCGTCCACACCGAGCGGTTCGGCTCCCGGGCCATCGGATTCGGCTGCCGGGACAGGGCGCTGAGCAGGCGTGCCGCCCAGCGGCCGAGCGGCGCGGACGGCGCCGGGGTGTGATAGTGCACGATCAGGCGGCTCCCCGGGGCGGAACGGTCCCCGATGATCCGCAGCGTCCGGGCGGCCTCGCCGCGGGTCAGGTAGGGGACGACGCCCTCCCAGATCCAGATCGTCGGGAGCGACCGGCGGTGGCCCGCGGCGGCCAGCGCCGCGGCGAGGTCGTCCCGGCTGAAGTCCACGGGCACGAAGCACGGCGGCGCCCCCGCCACCAGCTCGCCGGCCCGGTCCCGCTTGTCGCGCTGCGACGCCGGATGGTCGACCTCGAACACCGGCGTCGCGGCGAGTTCCACC
>NZ_JANEZT010000561.1 GCF_025403405.1 Frankia tisae | reverse complement strand
GCGGACCCCCTGCCCCACCCATTTTTCTTCCGTTCTCTGGTAGCGCCTCAAGCTGTCGGGGCGGTGGACGGGTCCAGGGTCGGCCGAAGGCCGATCGCGTAGCGACGCGCAGCGCCCTGGACGCGGCCGGCGACCCGACAGACCATCCCAGCGCCAGAGAACGGAAACCCCACCCGCGCCGGACCACGCCACCCGCGACCCGCGCGCCCGTTCTTTCGGCAAGGAGCCAGAACCGCCATGCCCACCAACGCCCCACGACGGGTGAACCTCACGCAGGCGCTGCATGACCACCTCGACCGCGCCGACCGCGGCCAGGGCCGCACCTACCCGCAGGCCGACGGAGAGACCAAGTTCGCCTGCGACATGGAAGACAGCCCCTACGGCTGCCCCTGGTGCGACGCGGTCGAATGGCCCGACGGCAACCCGCTGGACGTGGCCTGATGACCGCGGCGAAGGACAAGGAGAGCAAGGGACCCCGCCGGCTCAACGGCGAAGGGTCGATCTACCGCTACCGCAACGGCTGGGCTGGCCAGGTCAGGATGCCCGACGGCACCCGACCGACGGTCTACGGCAAGACCAGGGAGGACGTCCGAGAGAAGATCACCGCGGCGCTCCGGGCGGTTCAGGATGGCGTCCCGCTGGTCACCACGCGCATGACGGTGGCGCAGTATCTGGAGCAGTGGGTCACGATCGTTTTGCCTTCCCGCGTGGTTGCCGGGACCCTGGCCGAATCGACGCTTGAGTCATATTCGGATCAGATCCGGCTGCACATCACGCCGATTCTCGGTCGTCACGAACTGCGCAAGCTGACCACGGCGCACGTTCGACAGTGGATGACGCGCAAGCTCACCGAACCCTCCTCCGCCGGGGTGGCACAGCGCGCGGTCTGGGAGGCCGAGGCAGCCCGTAAGGCCGCTGAGCGCGAGAAGGAGAAGGCCCCCCGACTGGGTCGTACCTCGGCGATTCGGAAGACACCCGCCGTCCAGCAGGTGCGTAAGCCGATCAAACCGCTCTCCGCCCGGTCGGTCCGCTATCTGCTGGTGATCCTCACTGCTGCGCTGAACGACGCGGTCCAAGAGGAACTGTTGACCCGCAACGTTGCCTCGCTCGTCCAACCGCCCAGGAGCGCGGACGCTCCGGTGCGCGCGCTCACGGAGGAAGAGGCTCGGCGGGTCCTCGCGGTTGCCCTCGTCGACCGGATGGCCGCGCTGTGGCTGGTGCTGCTGGCGCTCGGCCTGCGCAAGGGCGAAGCGCTCGCGCTGCGCTGGGATGCGCTCGAGCTCGACGCCGGCACTGTCGCCGTGGTGCGCAAGCAGCGACGCCGCAAGGCGGGGATCGACCCGGAGACCGGCCGGCAGCGCTGGGAACTGGTCGAAGAGGAAGACCTGAAGACGAAGGGTTCAAAGGCCGTTCTCGTCCTGCCCTCGATGGTCGTCACGATGCTCCGCGCGCATCGGCAGGGGCAGGACGCAGCGAAAGCCGAGCTCGACGCCAAGGCCGAAAAGGCGGTGAAGGACCTGGCAGCGTTCGCCGGTCAACACCTCCCCAGTGGGGACGCCGGGGCTCCAACGGAGCTGGAGATCATCCGGTGGGCCGATCCGGGGCTGGTGTTCACCACGGCGGTCGGGCGCAGGATCGACCCGCGCAACGTCAACCGGTGGTGGGACGCGGTGTGCGAGCGGGCGCAGGTGGGGCACACCCGCGTGCACGACATCCGGCACACTGCGGCCACCATGCTCTTCCGGGCCGGGGTCGACCTGAACGAGATTCGCGCCTTGCTCCGGCACACCCGACTTGCCACGACCGCCGACATCTACGTCGCCGTTTTGGAGGACGTTCGGCGCGGAACAGCTAGCAGCATGGACGACATCCTAACTCGGCTTCAGACTCCCACAAAAAACACCGAGAGCGAGGGCTGAACGGACGCCGCCCGAGGTGTCCGGCAGTACTGCCGAGACAATGGCAGTACTCATAGTCCTGAAAGCCCAGGGCCCCGCGCCGCGTGATCGACCGCGGGGCGCTTACCTGTCTCAGTATAGCGTGCACCGAGAGGTAATAGTAATTCGTACCATCGGAAACCAGTACACGGAGGCTTCACTGGGGTCCGCGAGCGTAGGCCACAGGCCCGATAATGGAATTATCACCCTTCCGCGCCGGATGACTCAGGGGGCCCCTATCCATCGACGGCGAATCCTGCAAGCGACTTTCTTCAGTACAGATTCGATGGATCTCCCGGAGAACCATCGGGGTTGAGACCGCAGCGCTCGATTTGACGCGCTTCATTCATACGACCCAGCTTCTCCAACAGCAAGGAAAGCCCGATAAACTGTTCGCCAGCAGCGATCCCATCACGCAAAACCCGTTCAGCTTCGGCTAGGCGACCCTGACTCTCCAAAAGATTGGCGAGCTCGCTATGAGCGTTGGGATCGTCAGCGGCGATCGCATCACGCAATGCCCGTTCGGCTTCATCTATACGACCCAAACTCCGGAGGACTGATGCCATTCCGACGTGGGCCATCGGTCGGCTCAAGGTGATGGCTTCCCGCCATAGGTCCAGCGTTTCCTCCACCCGACCTTGGTCCAAGAGGAGCCAAGACAGTTGATGCCGAGCCGCGTGTACATCGGCGTCGACCGCATCCCGCCATACCTGTTCGGCCTCGTCGTGCCGGCCCTCGTCCATCAATTGAGCCGCTAGCCAGTGAACCTTTCCCGGTAACCTTTCGTCACCTTTGGTAGCAACAACGCTGTGTGCATACGTTGATCTCTACGTGGTGCGCTGGTGCTCCATGTGGAGCAGCACGAGGCATGCTTTCACCACGGATCCGA
>NZ_JANEZT010000560.1 GCF_025403405.1 Frankia tisae | reverse complement strand
ATCTGGCCCCACCTTCCCGGCGAAGGGTTCTCGGCCTGGCCGGTGCGGGCGTCGGAAGCTGGGCGGCGATGGGATTCGCCGCCGCTCCGGTGGCTGCAAGCTCGGCCGGCGTGCCGGACGCGTCGCTCGCCGCGGGTCTGTTGGGCCGGGCGGGTACCCGGGTGGTGGTCATCCCTCGGACGCTGAGCGCGACGTCGAGGGGAACGGGACCGGCTACCGCGGCGTTCCGCATCGGCTACGTGGCCGTGCGCTGGAGCGGTCCGGGTGGCGCCGCCGGCCCGGGCCTGGCAGCCGGGCCCGGGAACACGGTCCCCGCGATCCGCCTACGGCGGACGAACGGCGGATACGGCGCCTGGAGCCCGCTGGCCGTCGGTTGTCCCGCCGAGCGAGATGATCGGGGTCCCGGTGCCTCGCCCGCGCATGCGGTCCTGATGGGGGCCAGGACCGCCACCGGTTACGAGCTGCGGGTGCCGACGGGAGCCTCCGGGGTTGCCGTCACGGCGCTGAACACGACGTCCGGGCCGCCTCGGCGGCTGACCGTCCCGGACGTGACGGCTCAGGCCGCCCTCGCCGCCGTGGCCGGACTGTCCGCCGCGGTGTCGTCGAGCGGTCCGGCGAGGGCTCGCGCGGTGCCACGGCCGCGACGCGCACCGCTGGCCGCTTCAGCGGAACCAGCCCCGACGGTCGGGCCTCCACCAGCAGCTCAGGCCACCCCGTCTCCCGCGCCCTCCGGGTCGGCAGAGTCGGCCCTCGGCCTGCGCTACCTACCTCGGGCGGCGTGGGGCGCCGATGAGTCGCTGCGGCTCGACCCGGCCACCGGCCAGCCCTGGCGAACGACCTACCATCCGGGGCAGGTGATCACCGTGCATCACACTGTGACGCCGAACGACGATCCGGACCCGGCGGCGACCGTGCGGGCGATCTACCACTTCCACACGGTGGAGCGCGGCTGGGCGGATATCGGCTATCACTTCCTCATCGACGAGGCGGGCACCCTCTACGAGGGACGCTGGTCCGGAACCGACGGGATTCCCGGCCACCGTCCGGACGGTCAGGTGGTCACCGGCGCGCACGTCGGTGGGTTCAATGCCGGCAACGTCGGGGTCGCGCTGCTCGGCGACCACCGGACCCGGGTTCCGGCGGCCGCCGCGCGCCGCTCGCTCGTGCTGGTGTTGCGGGCGCTCTGCGGAGCCCACAGCCTGAACCCCGTCGGCAGCGTCGACTACGTCCATCCGGCTGGCGGCGCCCGGCGCCGGGTGCCGGCGATCAGCGGGCATGGCGACTGGATGGCCACCGAATGCCCAGGGGCGGCCCTGTCCGCGGCGCTGGACCCCGTCCGTCTGGAGGTGGCGCAAGGGCTCCTGTGAACCGCAAGGGCTCCTGTGAACGGGGCCGGGGCCCGGCGCAGCGGCTCCGGACCAGGCCGCCCGGCCCGGCGAAGGAGGGGCCGGGCGGCCGGTGGACGGGTCAGGCACGCCAACCGGCGTAGACGGCGAACCGGCCGTTCTTGACGACGCAGTCGACCGGGTCGAAGCCGGCCTCGGCCAGCCAGGCGAGCTGATCGGCGAGCGGGGCGCACCGGTCGAAGGCCATCCGGCCCAGGGCGCCCTGCCATTCGGCGTCGTCCGAGCCCGCCGCCCGCGCGTGCCGCTCGTGCATGTCCTCGTACTGCCGGGTGAGAGCCGGGGTCGGCCCGTCGACCTGCTCCAGGTTCACGAAGACCCCACCTGGACGCAGCACGGAGTGCGCCCGGGCGAACAGGTCCCGCTTGCCAGGGTCGTCGAGGTGATGGATGGCGAGCGCGGAGACGACGGCGTCGTGGGGCCCGGGCGGCAGCACCGAGGAGAGGTCGGCGACAGTGACGCCCTCGACGAGTTCCGCGGGCAGCCGGGCCCGCGCCTTCGCGAGCATGGGTCCGGCGCCGTCGAACAGGTGCAGCCGGACTCCGGGCACCGCGGCGGCGACGGCGGCGGCCAACAGTCCGGTTCCCGCGCCCAGGTCGAGCACCCTGGGCCGGGTTCCACCGAGCCGCGCCACCAGGTCGCCGACCGAGCCGTACAGCAGGTCGAACGAGGGGACGAGGCGGCGGCGCTGCGCGTCGTAGGTGACGGGATCCCAGATGGGCGTCTCAGAATATGAGATAGCCGTCTCACTCATTGGACCATCGTATGACGCCGACGGGCGTGGAGTGCCCCCGATGTTCAGAACAGCAGGCTGAGGCCCGTTCGCCGGCCGCTCTTGGCCAGCCGGGCGTAGGCGCTGGCTCCCTCGGCGGCAGGGTAGGTCTCCACCTCGCGCACCGCCAGCTCGCCTCGCGCAATCGCGTCCATGACCGTGGCGAGGGTCCGACCATCCCCGTGGACGTCCAGCGACACCGTCGTCACTTCGGGGCGCGGCGACGGAATCGAGGACGGGGTGAGGCCGACGAAGGTGCCGCCGGGTCGCACCAGGTCAATGATCGACTCGCCCAGCAGGGCGGCGTCGACGATGCCGTCCACCCCGTCGGGAAGTACCGCGCGCACTGCGGCGACCGGATCGTCGCTGCGAGCGACGAAGATTTCCGCGCCCAGCCGGCGAACCGTCTGCTCGTCCTCGGATCCGGCGATCGCCACGACTCGCGCTCCGGTACCGACGGCGAACTGGATGGCGAAGGTGCCCACGGCCCCGGCCGCTCCGGTGACGACGACGGTGGCACCCGCCCTCGGGTGCAGCTCGGCCACCGCCTGGCGGGCCGTGAGTGCGTTGAGTGGAACGGTCGCCGCGACTGCCGGAGCCACCGCGTCCGGGCGTGCGGCGAGCAGGTTGGCGGGCAGCACGACCTGCTCGGCG
>NZ_JANEZT010000055.1 GCF_025403405.1 Frankia tisae | reverse complement strand
GCACACGCTGCTGGACGCCGCCGAGCCGCGTGCCGGGCGAGGTGGATGCACGACGGCGTCCAGCAGCGTGTGCAGGGTGATCGGGTCGCGCAGGCTGCCGCCGGCCACCCGCTGGAAGACGAACCAGCGCCCGTCGCCGACCGGGATGGGCTGGTGGACGGGCTCGGTGAGGTGGCGGCGGGCGAAGTCCGGGGCCTCGGCCAACGCCCGCTTGTGGTGGGCGAACTCGCCGGGTTGAGGGTCCTGCGCGGTGCCCGGCGAACGATCCAGCTTCATGATCAGTTGGCGGGCGCCCTCGTGGGGATCATCCGCCAGGACGGCGGCGACCAGGGCGGCGGATCGGCCACCGGTGAGCCAGCGGACCAGCCGAAAGGTGATTTCGGTCTGGGAGCACCAGCGCCGCAGCGCGATCACGGCGGCGTCGTCAAGCTCGGTCTGCAGTGGCTCATCCAGCCAAGGGGAAGACACCATGACTCCTGGGAACACACGTTCGCGGATTGCGGATTGCGGATTGCCGCTGCGGCGATGAGTGGGCTGCGCGCGCCGACTGGCAGATGACGCGCCGAGAATACCGCGCCCGGAAAACCGGTTGCCGCCGGCGACCGGCGGCCGAACCGTTCGTGCAGTCGCACGGTACTTTCCCGCCCGCCGCATACGACGCGTCCGCGGGCGGGCGGGTCGCTTACCCGCCGGCCCGAACTGTCGCTCGTACCTCGGACCATCGCGTACGAGGTTGTACGGATTTGCCCTCGAGGTCTTTCCGGTTAGTCCGACACGCGGTTATCTGAGAGCCGCCGACGGGTTGCGCCCGCCGCAGCCGCATGATCTGTACCTCCGTGGTCGACGGGGGTGGCTGATCGGCGACCGCGCCCTCGGCTCACCGCCGGAGCGGACCTACCATCGGGGGGAGGCCCGCTCCGGCGGCCATCGGCGCTCGCCTGGTGAATCCGAGCCGTTGTTGCAGATCTTCCCATGTGGAGTCCGGGCCGGGCATTGCCTCGAGGCCGACGCTTTCCTCGTCGGTAGGCCCCGAACCCGGCGCCCGGTGGATGGTCGGCGGCGCGCATCGTAGCAGTCACCTTACGGCAATATGGATTGGGCCGCCGGCACTTCCGATCGGCACACGGCGAGTGTTACGCCGCGCACTCGCCGCTTCCTGTACGACCTTGTACGGTCATACGCGACGGCCTTTTCTCGGCGCCTCGAATGGGCTTTTCTCGACAGGCTGCAATCGTCCGTGAGCGCAGTGCTCGGGGGACGCGAGGAAACGATCGTGAGGTCGGATGGAAAGCCGTGCCGCTGGACAGCCGGCGAGCCGGGCAGGGGCGGCGCGGCGGGACCGGCCCGCGGTCAGACGCCTGGTGGACCTCCGCGCTCTGACCCGGCCGGAAGCCGCGTTGGCGGACGCGGTCCCGTTCGCCGTCGGCGGCCTCGCGCTGACCGATCCCCAGGTCAAGGCGGTGCTGCTGCTCAGCCTCGCCGGGGTGCTGCTGTCGGTGTACGGCCGCCTGCTCGACGCGGTTGTCGGTGTCGACGTCGACCGGATCAACCCGGCGCGCCAGCGCAGCCCCCTCGTCCAGGGCAGGGTCGCGCCCGGCTGGGTCGCCGGATGGGCGGTGCTGACCGGGTTGGCGGTGGCGGCTGGCGGCTGGCTGTGGGCGGCGTCCCTACCCGCCCGGATCGGCTTCGTGGCCCTCGTCGGCCTGCGGGCCTGGCTGACCTTGTCGCGGCGCCGGACGTGGCGCGGGACGCGGCGCGGGACGCGGGGCGGGCCACCGTTACCCAGCCTGCTGGTCGCGGCGACGGTCGCGGGGGGACTGCCGTTGGGCGTTGCCGCCGCCGGGGGCAAGGCGGGCGTCGGCGTGCTCGTGCTCACCGCGGGATTCGGCCTCGCGGCGCTCGTCACCGACTGGACGGTCGACGATCTGCGTAATCTGCCCACGGATCGGGTCTGCGGGGGGCGGACGCCGGCATTGGCGACCGGCGTGTACCTGCGCCGACCCCGCGGCTTCGTCTTCTCCCGGCGGTACGCGGCGATCGTGCTCACCGCGCAGATCGGGCTCGTCGTCGCCGTGTCCGCGACGGGCGGCCTCGCCCTCGCCGCCGGCCCGGCGGGCGCCGCCCTCGCGCCGGCCGGGCCGGGAGGGCCGGTCGCGGTCGCCCCGGTGACGCCCGGCACGGCCGGTGGCCATGCGTCCCTGGCCGGGCGCGGGCTCGCCGCGGCGGCGGCCGTCCTCGCCGCGCTGGTCGCCACCGCCGGGCTGGTCCGGCTGATTCGCTCGGGCGCCCCTGGCCTCGACCCGATCCGGTCCCCTCGCCCCCACGGCGGCGGCTTCGTCCTGGCGAACCTGCTCGCCTGCCAGCTGGCGAGCGTCGCCTGGCTGCTGACCGAGCCGGCCGGGCTGCCGTTGTGGGCCCTGCTGCCCGCCGTCGGCGGCTGGGTGGTCGGCCTGCCGCTGCGACTGCAGGCCGGGCGGGCCGGGTCAGGATGACGGCGGACGGCCGGCGAGCCGCGCAAGCCGTTGCGTGGTTCCGTGTTCCGGGCCGAGCACGACCAGGCTGCGCCGGTGCGCGTCCGTCAGGTCGGCGCGCGGCGCGAGGAGCCGGCCAAGCTCCTGTTCGAGCTCGCCGTGCAGGCAGATCGCCGCCAGCGTGCGGGGATGATCGGGGCCCAGGACGCGCCGGCAGGCCGCCACCAGTTCGGCGGCCGCCCGCGCGCCGCGGGCGTGCTCGCCGCGGCGATGATCGAGCCGGGCCAGGTGGTGGAGGGTCACCAGGGTCGCGGGATGCTCGGGCCCGAGTGTGTCGACCCGGTCGGTCCACACGGCGCGCAGCAGCTGCTCCGCCGCGTCCCACTGCCGCTGCTCGACGAGCACGTCGGCGACGTTGTTGCGGGTGGTGAGGGTGTCGCGGTGGCGGTGGCCGAGGACCCGTTCCCGGCTGGTGAGCGTCCGGTTGAACCAGCCGAGCGCCTCGCCGTGGCGGCCCGACTCGCGCAGGGTGCGGCCCAGGTAGTGCTGCGTCGTCAGGGTGTCGGGGTGGTCCGGGCCGAGGACGCGGGCCCGGTCGTCGAGGACAGCCCGCAGGCCCTCCTCCGCGTCGCGGGCCCGGCCCTGCGCGGCGCGTACCCGGTACAGGTCGTGGGCGGCGGACAGCACGTCGGCGTGATCCTCGCCGAACAGCCGCCGGCCGGTGACCAGCATGGCCTCGTACGCCGCGGCGGCCTCGGTGAGGCGGCCGGTCGCGCGCAGGAAGCGGGCGGCGAGCGTCGCGGGCACGAGCAGCTCCGGCGGCAGCCGGCCCTCGGTCAGCTCCGCCAGTCCCCATGGACGTCGCGCTTCCAGCATCATCAGGCCCGCGTCCGCGTGCCCGGCGAGCATCGACCAGGCCGGCCAGGTCTCGGGGTCGCGTGGGTCGTGCCGGCGGGCCGCGTGGACCAGCAGCGCAGTGACCGTCTCCAGGTAGTCCTCGACCCGACCGGAGATGTGTGTGGCCCGGCCGAAGCTGTCCCGCACCAGGGGATGCAGCCTGATCTGGTGCGTCGCCTGCGCGCCGCCCGCCGCAGCAGAGGGCACGTCGCCGCGATCGGTCGGGGCGGTCGGGGCGGTCGGGGCGTACTCGATCAGCCCGTGGCCGGCGAGGGCACGCAGCAACCCCCACAACTCGGTTGCCTGCAGGTGGGGGAACAGGGGCGAGGTGCCGAGCACCTCGGCGTTGACGAGTATGTCGACGGGGATCGGACCGCCGCCGAAGCAGGCGAGCAGGGTCAGCAGCGGCTGGGCCCGGGCCTGCCCACGGGCGGCGAGCAGGCCCAGCGAGAGCTCCCAGGTCCGCCCGACAAGTTCGCGCTCCCGGCAGCGGTCGGGTGCCCCCGCCTGCGGGTCCGCTCCGGCGAAGTCTGGCAGCAGAGACCAGGGCCCACTCGTGCGTAGGAATTGCTCGTACGCCGGATAGGACCGTGGGACGGCCGAGCCGCCGAAGTCCGGCGGCATCCGCTGCGCTTCGGCGAGGAACCGGCCGGCCAGCGAGAGCGCCAGCGGCAGCCCACCGAGGCGGCGGCCGAGGCTCTCCGCGGCCTGCGCGGACCCCGGGGCGTCGCCCGCCAGGTCGCGCAGCGCCTGCCCGGCATCGCAGTCGGCGAGGGGAGCCAGCCGGTGCAGGCGTATCCAGGGTGGCATCCGGTCGCCGGCCGTGCCGCGCGACCAGTCCGTGCTGTCGCGGGTGGTCACTACGACCATCCCCTGTGGCGGGGTGACCGGGCGCAGCCAACCGGTGCCGTCGAGCACGTCGCCGCCGGGCAGGCCCAGATCGCCTGCCGGATCGTCGGCGTTGTCGATGACCAGCAGCCACGGTTGGCTGAGGGCGGCGAGCCGGCGCCACACCAGGTCGGGCAGGCTTGCCCGGCGCAGCTGATGATGGGTGGCACCGAGCTCGACGGCGAGCGCCTCCATCGCCGCGGGCACCGCGCCGGGACGGGTGGTGCTGATCCACCAGGTCCGCACGCCGCGGTCGAGCGCGGTTGCGGCGAGGGCGAGGGCGACGGTGCTCTTGCCGATCCCGCCGAGACCGTGCAGCACGTGCACCCGGCTGCGGACTCGGCTGCCGCCGTTCGAACCGGCGCTGCCGCTGGCGGCGGTGCCGTTCCCGTGGGTGCCGTTCCCGTGGGTGCCGTTCCCGGTGGTGCCGTTCCCGGCGGCGGGCAGCTGGCCGGTCAGCAGGGTGAGGAGCTCGCTGCGGCCGCGCACTGCCGGCAACCGATCCAGCCGCGCCACGGGTGGCGCGATTGTCAGGGCCGCCGCAACCTCGTCACCGCGGGCCTGGTCGATGGGCATCCGCGGGGAACCGCCGTGCGCCCGCGGTCCGCCGGCGTCCCCACCCGGGCTGAGCTGCCCGCCGGAAACGGCGCCGGGGCCCCACCCGCCACCGGCGGCGCCCCGCTCATCGTCGCCCGAACCGCGGCGGGAGCGCCGGATCCGGCGCCAGGTCTCGACCCAGCGGCGCAGCTCGGCGGGATCGACCACCCCGCACGCGCGCAGCATGTTCTCGACGAGGTCCGCCGGCTTCAACCCCGGCAGGTGGGCCCCGCCGAAGTAGCCGCCGACCGTGCTGGCCGGGACGTCCACCCTCCGGGCGACGTCACGCACGCTGAGCCCCGCCCGCTCCCGGGCGACTGTCAGTGCACGGCCGAATTCCGCGCAGGTGGTGACGGCGGCCAGGTCGATCTCGTCAGACACGCGCGTACCTCAGGCAGGGCGGTGAGCAGGACGGAAGGTGATTCTGTGCGTCAATCTTGCCGTGATCGGCGGGAGGCGGATAGTCCGCCCGGCCCGTGAACACGTCGCGCGAACATCGGGGGAGGGAACCGTAATCGGTCTTGGTTGGTTCAGTAGCCCGGCAGCGGGACGACGTCCGCGAGGATCTCGTGGCGATGCCAGCGCCGCCGCGGTGCCGGGCTGTCGTGCACCACCAGCAACGCCGACGGTTCGCCGGGCATCAGCGCGATGCCCTCCGGGTGGTCGTCGCCGGCCCCGACTGGCAGCTCCAGCACCCGTTCGATCGCCTCGTCGGTGACGACGACGCTCGTGCGGGCATGCGCGGCGCCCCGCCAGCGGTAGATCCGCACCGGCCCGTCGAGGTCCATCGTCGGGCCCGCGAGCAGCAGCAGATCGTCGCCGTGGGCGAGGATGTCGCGCACGCCGAGCCCGTCGAGGTCGAGAAAGTGCTTGCGGTACCGGCGCCCGTCGGCGTCGGCGATCGGGGCGAGCAGCAGGTCCTGGCCGTCGCCCTCGGTCAGGCGGAGCTCCAGCACTACCGCCCAGCCGCGCAGCACCGGGCCGCGCAACCCCAGGTAGATCCGGTCACCGACGACCGCGAGACCCTCGATGTCCAGGCCGTTGTCCTTGCTCGGGATCTTCAGGAACAGGCCGAGGTGCTCGTCGTTTCGCAGCGCCCGGGTCAGCCGGTTCTGCTTGGACAGGCCGAGCGCGGCCGCGGTGAGCTTCGCCCCGTTCGGCGAGGCCGGCGCCGGGGCGCTGGCGACGAGCGTCGGCGCACCGTCGATCTCCACCACCGGGATGCGGCCGAGCAGGTAGCGGTTGGCGTTGCTGCTCACCTTCGCCAGCCGGGCCAGCGCCTGCTCGGTGGCATGGTGCGGCCTGACCCGCTTACGGGTCCGGGCGTGCGAGCCGACGAACCACAGGTAGCCGCCGTGCCGGTCGATGCCCTCGATGTCGATCTCGAGCTGGCTGCCGTCCGGTTCCGGCGGTTCCGGCAGGGGGAGGAAGTCCGCGATCGAGAAGCTGACATGATCGACGAAGCCGTCCCCGGCCGGCGACAGCGCCGTCCGCTCGATGGTGATCGTCTCGTCGCCGGCGAGCCACAGGTGGCGCCCGTCCCCCTTGACGGCCGACAGCGACTCGGCGATGTCGATCACCCCGGCGTCGTCGGTGAAACGAATCGGAACCGTCGTCGCCGCCATCGTCCCCCCGCTGCTGATCTCCGGCGGCGCCGCGCGGCGCCCGTGGGGAGCGTAATGCGGATTCGCGCCGCACCACCGCCGCTGTCCAGCAGCCGATATGCGACGAACGCCGCGGGTCAGAGCGAACCCGACCCGCCGTGCGTTACTCGGAGCCCGACGCCCGCCCGCCCGAGGCGCGCAGCAGGTCGTCGATGTGCCCGGCGCTGATGTGGACGTCCGTGCCGGCGGAGCCGACCGCGCAGCCGGCGACGACGGTCGCGCGCCGGGCCGCCGCGTCGGGATCACCGCTGGCGAGCCAGTAGTGCAGGAAGCCGGCGCACAGCGCGTCCCCGGCTCCGGTGGTGTCGAGCACGCCGTGCGGGGCCCTGGCGGGCAGGTGGCGCGGCGGACGGTCCCGGGTAGCGAGCAGGCAGCCGTCGCCGCCCATCCCGATGAGGACGATCCGGGCCGGGTAGCGGCTCAGCAGCGCGGCGGCGGTGTCGGCGGGGCTGGCCGTCAAACGTTCGGCGGAGCAGAACACGACACTCGCCGCGGCCAACCAGGGCTGGCTGTAGGCGTCGTCCGCGTCCTCGATGGTCTGCAGGTCGACGGCGATCGGCACGCCGGCCGCGCGGGCCGCGGGGGCCGCGGGGATCAGGTCGCGGACGAATCCGGCGGTCGTCAGCACGGCGAGGCGCGCTCCCGAAAGCAGGTCGCCGAACACGGGCGGCGGGTAGCGGGTAGCGGGCCGTGGCGAGGTCGGCGAGATCGGTGTGCACCTGCCGGGTGCCGTGTGGGTCGACCAGGACGGCGGACATCGCACTGTTCGCCGTCGGCAGCACCCCGGCGCCCTGGCCCGAGCCGTCCTCGCCGAGCAGGCCGAGGCGCCGCAGTTCGGACCGGATCACCAGCCCCGCCGGATCATCTCCGACGAGGGTCGCCAGCGACACCGGCGTGCCGAGTGCGCCCAGCGTGCGGGCCACGTTCAGCCCGACGCCGGAGGCCCCGAGCCGCAGCCGGCCCGTCGCGTACCGGACCGGCGCGTAGGCGAGAGGAAACCCATCCACCGGCACCGTCTGCTGCGCGTTCACCACCCCGGCCACGACCACATGACCGGCCTGACGACCACGCTCGGCGCGACCGTGCACGAATGCCTCCCACATCGCAGGCCTCCCACATCGCCTGCCTCCCACATCGCAGGCTTGGGAGACCACGTGAGGTGTTCCGCGGAGCACCGGGTCCGAGCCCCGGGCCCGTCAGTGTCCGGGATAGCGGGTGGCCCAGGCCGGGGTGGGGGCACCGACGGCGTCGGCAACGGCTGCGGTGTTCCCGAGCTCCGTCAACGCGCCACAGCCCTTGCTGTCGGGGTTGGCCGGCCGCGCGAGGGTGCCCATTGTGTCGCGTTGCAGGCCCGACAGACAGGCGTTGCCCGGGGCTCGCCGCGCGTACAGCACCGGCTGGGCCGCCAGCCACCCGTCGGTGACCGCCGGCGCGCCGTCGGTGGGAAACGGTCGCGTCTGCGTCGTCAACCAGCGCCGGTAGGCGCCCCACAGCACCGAGGGCGGATCGACGATGCCCTTCGACCGGCCGTGCACGGACGCCCGGATCAAGCCCTCCGCGGTGAACAGTGTCATCTGGGTGTCGTCCGTTAGCGGCGCATGAACCCCATAGGCGTCCGTCGGCCCGGTGACACCGGCAGGCCCGTGCACCTGCCGGACGTCAGCCAGGGATTGGAATTCGATGCCGGCGCCGAGTGCGTCTCCCAGCGCGCCGCCCAGCAGGCAGCCGTGCACTCGGTCTCTCATGACTTCTGCGGATGTCCTCTCAAGACGATCGCCTCGTAGTCGTTGAGAATTCTGCTGGTGGGGACGGCGGACGGGAAGCCCGTGATTCGCCCGGACACGTGGCACGGTTCCGCGGCACACCAGGATCACTGCGGACTGGGTCGGCGGCCGCTCGTCCGAGAGCGAGTTGACACGGAGCACGTCAGTCCCTGGCGGCGTCCGTGGGGTCGGCGCAGCGGTCGGACTCGCCCCGCGTGGCCGTCGCGGAGGCCCGTGTCGGTGCCGGGCGGTGCCGCGCCAGGGCGTCGACATGCTGGTTGCGCCGAACCATGTCGACGATCTGGGTGACGGGGCCGACGACGAGCAGTTCGTCGCCCGGTCGCAGCCGGGTGTGCCGGCCGGGCCGGTAGTCCGGCTCCCCGGCCGCCTGCCCGTCGCCGCTGCCGTTCTCGTCGTCACAGCTTCCGCCGGTGGCGGGGGTGGTGGTAGTGGCAGTGGTGGTGGTGACGGCGAGGACGCGGGTGCCGGTGGACAGCTCGCGCAGGGTCGGGCCGACGAGCGCCCCGCCGGCGTGGACGGTCATCCGGGCGACGAGGAACGGGGTGCGCTCCACGTAGAAGGTGCTCAGCACGTCGTAGCCCAGGGCCGCCCCGACGAAGTACGGGGTGGCCAGCGCCGAGGCGCTGCGGGCGGTGTGGATGCCGAACCGGCGCTCGACCTCGTCGGCCATCGTCGTGTCGAAGATCCGCAGCACCACGCGCAGGCCGGCCTGGCGTGGCTGCGCCTCGGGCGAGCGGATCCGGCCGTAGGAGCGACCGCCGGAGCGCCGCGCCGCCTCCCTGGCCGCGCGGGCGCCGCGAAGCTCGTCGTGGGCCTCCCGGGCGGACAGCACCGTCTCCAGGTTCGCAACCCCGTCGCTGGTCAGGGCGGCGACCGTGGTCGCGTGGGCGAGGCCGGCCTCCAGCAGGGTGGACCGCACCGTCGCATCCCCGATGATCACCGGGACCCCTTGTTCGCGGGCCACGGGCAGGTACCGGTTGTTCTCGTCCCGTTCGATCACCACTACCTGGCGGCCGGTGCGGACCAGGCCGTCCATCGTCGCGACCCCGACCGAGCCGAGGCCGGACAGGATGACATGCCCGCGCACCGCGCCGGCCCGGCCGCGGCCCAGCGCGCGTTCGAGCCGGCGACTGATGATCACATTTGTAATAAAGGCATAGACGACCGCGATCGACAGGGCGCCGGACAGCATCAGCCCGATGCCGAAGATCTGCAGCCACTCGTCGGCCGCACCGAAGTTGAAGTCGCCGTAGCCGACCGTGACCATCGTCTCGACGGTGAGGTAGAGGGCGTCGAGCGGGCCGAAGCCGGGCGGCGCGGCCTGGTTGTGGTCGGTGTAGGTCAGCGACAGCACCACGGTGCTGACCAGCAGGATCGCGGCGACGGCGATGAGGGCCAGCCGGAAGGGCCGGTCCAGCTCCCCGCGGATTATGGACAGGAATTCCCGTAGCCGCGCGGTCGTGCCGCGCCGGGCCCGGGACACGCCACCGCGTTCGGCGGTGCCGGCGCCGAGGGTCGCGAACAGGCGTGCGTCGTGCAGACCGGAGACGGTCATCCCGCGCTCGTCGAACTCGGCGAGGCGACCGAGGACGGTCAGCCGGTCACCCGGCCGCAGGGGGGTGTCCCGCGGCGGGAGCATCTCGGCGTGTCGGGCGCCGGCGCGGCGCAGCGCGATCGGGGTGAGGTCGCCGTAGCGGGCCCGGAAGGCGCCCCGTCCGGTGATCTCCTCCTCGATCACCGCGAACACCTCGGCGTCGGCGCGGGCGTCCATGGTGAAGGCGTGCGTGACGTCGGAGCGCACGCACGCCTCGACGAAGCTCGGCCCGGCGAGCTCCGCCAGGTTCAGCACTCGAACCTGGGTGAGTGCGTCAGCGAGCTGGCCGCCGAGCTGCGGGTTGTGGACGCTGACGACCAGCCGGACGGCGGGGGCGATATCGGCGGCGAGCAGTGCCGTCTCCAGGTTGTCGAGGTCGGCCTCGTGACAGATCACCACGGCGAGCGACGCGGCGATGCCGGCCTCGCGCAGCACCTCGGGCACGTGCGGGCTTTCGCGCAGGACGTGGACCCCGCAGCGTTCCAGTCGGCGCCGCGCGACGGCGGTGAGCTGGTCGTCGACCGCGACCACCGCGACGCCGGACGCCTGCAACTGCTCGGCGAGGCGCAGCCCCATCGCGCTGAGCCCGGCTACGATCACGTGCCCCGACGGGTCGGCGTGCCCCGAGGGGGCGGCGCGATCGGACTCACCGGAATCCGTCGGCATGTTTCCCTCTCCCGAGGGCACCGGGCCCAGACCGGTCCATGGCGACGGAATGCCGCGTTGAACTGGGCCGATGCAACTGATTCCGTGAGAGGCCAGTCTCGCATGCGGGCGCCGACCCGTCCGGGTCAGGAGTTGATGTCGGCGGGGTAGGGGGCGAAGGTGCCGCGGTTCTCGTCGAGGGCCAGGCTGCGGCCGATCTGGGGGAAGGCCCGCTGCGCGCAGCCGACGCGCTCGCACACCTTGCAGCCGATTCCGATCGGCACCGCGGCCGCCGGATCGTCAAGGTTGAGCCCGATGGAATACACCAGACGGCTGGCATGGCGCAGTTCGCAGCCGAGACCGATGGCGAACGTCTTACCCGGGCGGCCAAATCGGCCATAACCCCGGCTGACGGTACGGGCAATCCAGAAGTAACTGCGCCCGTCCGGCATGGTGGCAATCTGGGTATGAATCTTTCCGGGAGCGGCAAGCGCCTCGTACACATTCCATAGCGGGCACGTTCCGCCGGCGCGGGAGAAATGGAATCCGGTGGCCGACTGGCGTTTTGACATGTTGCCCGCGCGATCCACCCGGATGAAGGAGAAGGGGACGCCCCGGGCCCGGGGGCGCTGCAGGGTGCTCAGTCGGTGGCAGATCGTCTCGAAGCCCATGCCGAAATGCTCGGAGAGCCGTTCGATGTCGTAGCGGAACCGCTCGGACGTGGTGTGGAACACATTGTAGGGCAGGATGAGGGCGGCGGCGAAGTAGTTCGCCAGGCCGATCCGCGTCAGCGTCCGGGCCGGCGGGCCGCTGAGCATTCCCTCGTCGGTGAGCCGGGTGACCAGGTCGTCGAACTCGGTGAAGGCGAGCTGCAGTGCCATCCGGAACGCCCGTTGGCCGGGCCGCAGATGGCTCGACAGGGTCAGCACCCGGGTCTGCGGGTCGAAGTGGTGCAGCACGTCGACGTCGAGTTCATGGTCGAGATCGCGGCCGTCGTCGCGCGGCCCGGCGAGGTCCGGGCCGGGCTCGCGGCTGTGCACGCGAACGCCGTGGTAGGCCAGCCGCTCGACCAGCACCGCGTGAACCCGGCCGCGGGTCAGGCCGATCTGGCCGGCGAGCCGCTCGGCGGCCTCGTCGAGCTCGCCGACGTAGTTCTGGCGCTGGTAGAAGAAGTCCCGGACCTCCTCGTCCGGCATCGGCGCCGGTGCTGGCCCGACCGGCTCCGGCCCGCGGGCGCCGGTGAGTGCGGCCAGGCGCTCGTTGGCCTGCCGGTACCGCCGGTGCAGGGTGATCAGCGCGTGCGCGGTCTGCGGCAGCTGCTCGGCGAGCTGGGCGGCGTCGGTGGCTGGCACCTTCAGGCCGATCGTGCCGTCGGAGAGCACCTCCCGGACCTCCGCGATCAGCCGGGTCACGTCGTGCGCGGCGAAGAAACCGGCGTCGACGCCGAACGCCTCGGTGATGCGCAGCAGGACCGGAACGGTGAGTGGCCGCGAGTTGTGCTCGATCTGGTTGAGATAGCTGGGCGAGATGCCGAGCAGGCGCGCCAGCTCGACCTGGCTCATGGCCCGTTCCTCGCGCAGTTCCCGCAGCCGGGTCCCGACAAAAGTCTTCTGCATCCGCCCCTCCCTGTGGGGAGGATAGCCGACCTTCTGCCAACGGTCCATTTGCAAGATTTGCAATCCGCCCTCGGAAGATTTGCAACACTTGGCTCGTTGGGCCGCTCGACCGGTCCGAATCGCTGTGACAGCTTCGAGGGGCAAGGTGATTCGCGCTATTCCGAGTCGGGGGCAGGGAGAGATCGACATGGCCGAGACGAAGACGACGGCGACGGCGACGACGGCAGCGGCGGCTGCGGCGACCACGCCGGCGAACGGTGCCGCGCGGGCGGCCGAGGAGCTGGCCGGCCGGTGGGCGACGGACCCGCGGTGGGCGGGCATCGAGCGCACCTACGGCGCCGGTGAGGTCATCAAGCTGCGTGGCAGCGTCCTCGAGGAGCACACGCTGGCGCGCCGCGGCGCGGAGAAGCTGTGGGGCCTGCTGCACGACACCGACTACGTGCATGCGCTCGGCGCGCTGACCGGCAACCAGGCCGTCCAGCAGGTCAAGGCCGGGCTCAAGGCCATCTACCTGTCCGGCTGGCAGGTCGCCGCGGACGCGAACCTGTCCGGCCAGACCTACCCGGACCAGAGCCTCTACCCGGCGAACTCGGTCCCGGCGGTGGTCCGCCGGATCAACAACGCGCTGCTGCGCGCCGACCAGATCACCTGGGCCGAGGGCGTCGCCGACGCCCCCGACTGGCTGGTGCCGATCGTCGCCGACGCCGAGGCCGGCTTCGGCGGCGTCCTCAACGCCTTCGAGCTGATGAGCGCGATGATCACGGCCGGCGCCGCCGGGGTGCACTGGGAGGACCAGCTCGCCTCCGAGAAGAAGTGCGGCCACCTCGGCGGCAAGGTGCTCATCCCCACCGGCCAGCACATCCGCAACCTCAACGCCGCGCGCCTGGCCGCCGACGTCGCCGACGTGCCCTCGGTGATCGTCGCTCGCACCGACGCGCAGGCCGCGACCCTCATCACCAGCGACGTCGACGAGCGCGACCTGCCGTTCGTCACCGGTGAGCGCACCGCCGAGGGCTTCTACCGGGTGCGCGACGGCGTCGCGCCGTGTATCGCCCGCGGCCTGGCCTACGCCCCCTACGCCGACCTGCTGTGGATGGAGACCTCCACCCCGGACCTGGAGATCGCCCGCGAGTTCGCCGAGGCGATCAAGGCGCAGTACCCGGACCAGATGCTCGCCTACAACTGCTCGCCGTCGTTCAACTGGCGGGCGCATCTCGACGACGCCACCATCGCGAAGTTCCAGCGCGAACTCGGCCACATGGGCTACAAGTTCCAGTTCATCACCCTGGCCGGATTCCACGCACTGAACCACTCGATGTTCTCCCTCGCTCACGGCTACGCCCGCGAGGGCATGACCGCCTACGTCGACCTGCAGGAACGCGAGTTCGCCAGCGAGGCCGACGGCTACACCGCCACCCGTCACCAGCGCGAGGTCGGCACCGGCTACTTCGACCTGGTGAGCACCGCCATCAACCCGGCGAGTGACACCGTCGCGCTGCGCGGCTCCACCGAGGAGGCCCAGTTCACCGCGACCGGCGCCGGCGCGGGGCACTGACATGCCGGCGCCGCGCGGCGGTCGGCTCGAGGTCATCGGCGAGCCCGGCGAGCCTCGGGAGCGTTTCCGGGAAATCCTGACGCCGGCGGCGCTGGAATTCCTCATCGCGCTCGACACCGCCTTCGCCGCGCGGTGGGCCGGGCTGCTCGCCACCCGGCGCGAGCGGCGCCTGCTGCTCGCCTCCGGGGCGGCCAGCCTCGACTTCCTGCCCGAGACCGCGGCCATCCGCGCCGACGAGTCGTGGCGGGTCGCGGGCGCGGCGCCGGGCCTGGCCGACCGGCGAGTGGAGATCACCGGGCCGACCGGGCGGACGGCGACGGTCAACGCGCTGAACTCCGGCGCCCGGGTGTGGCTGGCGGACTTCGAAGACGCCACCGCGCCGACCTGGTTCAACGTGATCGCCGGCCAGCTCAACCTGCTCGACGCCCTCGAAGGCCGGCTCGAGTTCACCACGCCGGCCGGCAGGCGCTACCGGGTCGGGCCGGACCCGGCGACGATCGTCGTGCGCCCGCGCGGTTGGCACCTCAGCGAGCACCACCTGCTCATCGACGGCCGGCCGATGTCGGCGAGCCTGGTCGACTTCGGCCTGTACTTCTTCCACTGCGCCCGCCGTCAGCTCGACCGGGGCAGCGGACCGTACTTCTACCTGCCGAAACTGGAGGGTCATCGCGAGGCCCGGCTGTGGAACGACGTGTTCGTCTTCGCCCAGCAGCGGCTCGGCCTGGCGCGGGGCACGATCCGGGCGACCGTGCTCATCGAGACGATCCCCGCGGCCTTCGAGATGGAGGAGATCCTCTACGAGCTGCGCGAGCACTGCGCCGGCCTGAACGCCGGCCGCCGGGACTACGTCTTCAGCATCCTCACGACCCTCGGGGCCCACGGAGAGGCGTTCGTACTGCCGGACCGCGCCCAGGTGACGATGACGGCGCCGTTCCTGCGGGCCTACACCGGGCTGCTCGTGCGGACCTGCCACCGCCGCGGCGCCCACGCGATCGGCGGCATGGCGGCGTTCATCCCCGGCCGGGACCCCGAGGTCAACGCCCGCGCGCTCGACCAGGTCCGCCAAGACGTCGAGCGGGAGGCCGGCGACGGTTTCGACGGTTCCGGGGTGGCCCATCCCGGGCTGGTACCGGTGTGTGAGGCGGCGTTCGACGCCCGCCTCGGCGCCGCCCCGCACCAGCTCGACCGGCTTCGCCCGGACGTGTCGGTGACCGCGACCGACCTGCTCGACGTCGCCTCGGCCGGCGGCAAGGTCACCGAGGCGGGACTGCGCAACACCATCACGGTGTCGTTGCGTTACCTCGACGAGTGGCTGCGCGGCACCGGCGCGGTCGCGATCTTCGATCTGATGGCGGACGCCGCCACCGCGGAGATCGCCCGCTGCTAGGTCTGGCAGTGGATCCACCACGCCACCCAGCTCGCCGACGGGCGCCCGGTCACCCGGGAACTCGCCGAACGGATCCTCGCCGAGGAGCTGACCGCGCTGCGGGCGGCGCGCAACGGCGTCCCGAACCGCCTCGAGGAGGCCCGCGAGGTGTTCGTCGAGACCGCCCTGGGCGAGACGCTGCCCGAGTTCTTCACCACCGTCGCCTACACCGACTACCTGACGAAGCGTCCCCGCGCCCTCGCCAGAACCTGACCCGCGCGGAGCCGGCCTGGGCCGAGGCTGCGCGAAGCCGGTTGCGGCGCGTTTTGCGCGGTCTGGGCCTGGAAACCGTGCAGAACGCACCGCAATGCGCGCCGGCCATCGCGCCGTGCTCTGCCCGCGCAGTGTCCCGCTTACCGCGCCGTGCCCCGCGTTGACTGCTGGGTTCTGTCGCGTGTTTGGCGTGGACGGTTGCGAGCTCGGACGTGTTGCGGGTCACAGGTACAGGTCGACCGTCTCCGTTGCGATAGACAGACCTGTCTGTCTATTCTCACTCCTGGGGCAGACAGATAGGTCTACTCAAACTGCCGAAGGAGCGGGTCATGGCGAGCAACGTGGGCGAAGACGGCCGTCGGAGTGTTGCGCTGGTGACGGGGTCGACCGGGGGAATCGGTCGGGCGGCGGCCCGCGCGCTGGCCGCCGACGGGTACGCGATCATCGTGCACGGCCGGGACGCCGACCGCGGTGCGGCGGCCGTGGCGGAGATCGAGCGGGCCGGCGGCGAGGCCCGCTTCCTCGGCGCGGACCTGGCCGACGCGGCGGCGGTCGAGCGCCTGGCGAAGGAGTCGGGGGAGGTCGACGTCCTGGTCAACAACGCCGGGGCGTCCTGGTTCGGGCCGAGCGCGCAGCTCGACACCGCGACCTTCGACGCCCTGTTCGCAGGCAACGTCCGCGCCGCCTACCAGCTCGTCGCCGCACTCGCGCCCGGCATGGCCGAGCGCGGCACGGGCAGCATCATCAGCGTTGACAGCATGGCCGGCCGCGTCGGGCTGGCCGGCGGCGCGGCCTACGGCGCCACGAAGGCGGCGCTGACCGCGATGAGCCGCGCCTGGGCGGCCGAGTTCAGCCCGGCGGGGGTGCGGGTCAACACGATCGCTCCCGGCCCGGTGTACTCCGACGGTGCCCGGCCCGACTTCATCGCCCAGCTCGGCACGACCACCCTGCTCGGCCGCGCCGCGCAGGTCGACGAGATCGCCGGGGTCGTCGCGTTTCTGGCCTCGCCCGCGGCGAGCTACATCACCGGCGCGGTCATTCCTGTCGACGGCGGGCGCAGCGCCATCTGAGTCACCCCGGCATGGCCCCGCATACCGTTGAACGGACTGATCTGTCTGGTGATGTGGATCTGTCTGATGATGTGGAGGTGAGGCGGATGGCCGCCACCAGGACGCGACGCGCGGCAGCGGGAGCGGTGGACCACCGCTCGGCGCGGGAGCGGTTGCTCGCCGCCGCGGACGAGCTGTTCTACGCCGAGGGCGTCCAGACGGTCGGCATCGACCGGATCATCGAGCGGGCCGGGGTCGCGAAGGCATCGCTGTACAACACCTTCGGCAGCAAGGAGGAGCTGGTCCGCGCCTACCTGGCCGGCAGGCACGCCGGCACCACCGAGCGGCTCCTGCGGGCGGTGGAGAGCGCGCCGGACCCCCGGTCCCGCCTGCTTGCGATCTTCGAGACGCAGGGCGAACTGTTCGCCCAGGAGGGATTCCACGGCTGCGCGTTCGTCTCCGCCAGCGCCGAGACACCCCCCGGCAGCTCGGTGGAACGCGCCGCCGACGACTACCGCGCCTGGATCCTCGCCCTGTTCACCGACCTCGCTCGACAGGCCGGCGCCGCCGACCCGGCCATGCTGGGTCGCCAACTCCAGCTCGTTTACGACGGCGCGGGCCTGGGCGCCCGGATGGACCGCACCTCGCAGGCCGCCCGCACCGCCCGCGCCATGGCCGAGACGCTGCTCGACGCGGCGATCCCGGCGGGCGTGCCGGTCCCGGCCAGCCGATTCCCGGACGCGCGCCGCGGTCCCGCGGAACACCGTGATCGTTGAAGCTGGGTGGTGTTCCGCGGAACACCGTGGCGAGATCAGTCGCGTAGCACGGTTTTGGTGCGCATGAGGAACTCGCCGAGGTAGCCGTCGTGGGGGACGTCGGGTCGCATCCAGTAGGTGGGGTGGTCGCCGACGTAGACGTTGCGGATCGTCGGATCGTCGACGAGCTGGTCGAGGAGGCGTTCGTCGTGGGTGAGGGCGGTGAGGACGAGGGAGTTGCGCAGCGGGCCGATCCCGTCGGCGGGCGACCAGGGGGCGACCCAGACGCAGGGGAAGCCGAGCTCGATGCCGGTCTGGGCCGCGTCGGCCCGGTCCACCTGGAACACCGCCGGGCGTAGCGCGACGCCGCCGCCGGCAACGGGGTCGGTGATCCCGGCGCCGCCGAGGCGTGGCGTCGTACCGGCCGCGTGGTCGAGCAGGAAGCGTTCCAGCGCCGCGGCCTGCTTGGTCGGCTGGCAGGGCAGCGCCGCCCGGTCGTCCTCGGGTGGCAGGGTCGGGATGGTGGCGAGCCGTTCGGCGAGGGCCGCGGCGAGACCGTCGGGGTCGGTGTCGGTGAACACCGCCGTCGCGTTGACGCAGGCGGTGCCGCCCTCGTCGCCGATGGAGTCGACCAGGGTGTCGAGGTGTTGGTGCCAGTCCTCGCCGGCGAGCAGGATCTTCGATCGGCCGGGGCCCTGGACGAGCACCGTGGGGTCCGCGCCGTACTTGGCGACGACGTCGTCCCCGCCGTAGACCATGGACAGGTCGGCGGCGGAGATGATCTCGTCGGCGACGGTGTGGTCGGTGGGCAGGTAGGCGATCTGGTCGGGGCCGAACCCGGCCGCGCGCAGCGCGGTGATCAGCCGGTGCGCGGTGAGCGGCTCCCGCCGGGACGGCCGCACCGCGACCCGGTACCCCAGTGCCAGCGCCTGCGGCCACAGGGCATGCACGCCGGGATGGTTACCGGACGCGTGCACCGCGAAGACCTCCCCGCGCCGCGTCCACACCGCCCGTCCGCCCCGGGTGGCAGGGTCGTGCCAGTCGTCGACGCTCGCCACGGGCCGGGCCTGGCGCGCGTCGCGGCCGGCGTCGAGCAGCGCCCGCCGAGTCGTCTCGGTGGCGTGGCGCACGATCTGGATCGGCATCCCCGAGATCCGGCTGACCGCGTGTACGTAGGCGTCGACGCTCAGCCCGCCGATGGTCTCGGTCGCGAAAGCCTCCCCGGCCCGGGCGAGTGCGGCGAGCCGGTCCGCGGCCGGCAGCGGCTCGGCGGCCCGCAACGCGGCGATGGCGCGGTGCACGTACAGCGACGGCACCAGGCTCAGCGCGGCGAGCGGGACACCGGCCAGGTCGGTGATCGGCAGCCGGTGGCGGGATCGGTAGGGGCCCGAGGGGCCCAGCGCGTCGAATTCGATCAGCTCGGCGGTCATCAGTACACCCCCTCGATCACGGGGGAGTCGCCGAACATGGCGACCGGTGCGACGTCGGCGACCGAGTCGCCGGGCCGCCCGGGTGGCGCTTCGACGCGGGTCGCCTCGTCGCGCTCGAGATTGTTGGGCAGCAACGCCGCCTTGCTGACGTGGTTCATCACGACGCGCCCGCGGCTGCCGTAGGGCACCGGTTCGCCGGTCTCCGGGTCGACCACGCGGAACGTGACATACGGGGAGAACGAGTCGTAGACGCAGGGGGCGTCCGGGGCGAGCCCGTCGCGTTCGATGGCACTCGCGAGGATCATCGTGCTGCCGTACCGGCCGACCAGCCGGTTGTGCGGGAAGACCTCCGTGCGTAGCAGGTACCGGGTGTCCGGGTCGAGGTGCGCGCCGCCCCACTCGATGACCTGCACCCGGTCGGCGATCAGCCTGTGCAGCTCCTCGTCGCGGACCAGCCGTTCCAGCAGCGGCGGCGTGGTGATCAGTACGCCGATGTCCTGCGACTCCAGGACGGCGCGGGCCTGGGCGACGATGTGGTCGGCGTACTGGTCGGCCTGGTCGGCCCGGCCGGCCGCGATGCACTTCTTCACCCAGCGGGGATCGAGGTCGACCGTGAAGCCCAACCGGCCGCGCCGGCGGACCGACTCGCGGACGAACGCGCCGAACATGTGCGGCCCGCTCGGCGCCAGGGCGAGCCAGTCGACCCGGCGCGGGTAGTCCCGCTCGTCCATCTCCTGGTCGGTGTGGACCAGCAGGCGTTCCATCCAGTCGGTCATGAAGACCACGTGCTTCGGCGGACCGGTGGTGCCGCCGGAGTCGTAGACGCCGTACACCGCGTCGTCCTGCCCCGCGTAGCCGCGGGGGATCAGGTCCCCGGCGGGCACGTACCGCAGCCGGTCGACGATGTTGGGGAATCTGGCGAGGTCGTCGGCGGTGTGGATGTCCTCGCGCGGGTCGAAACCGAGGGTGTCGGCCTGGTCCAGCCAGAAGCGCGAACCGGTGCGCGGGTCGAAGTGCCAGCGCATCGCCGCCTCGATCAGGTCGGTCTCGTCGGGGATGTGGTCCGCCGGGCCGTCGAGGATCGAGTTCGGGTGCAGTGTCGCATTCGGGCGCAGTGTCGTCATCGGAGAGCAGCCTCCCGCCGCGTGCGCGTGCTGGGGCGGGCGACCGCCGTCCGGCGGACGCCCTGTCCTTCGAGTGCAGGCCGCGCGGGTACGGGTGTCAACCGCAGTGATCGGTTAGCCGCAGGGGGCTCAGCGGGCCGGCCTTCACGGCGGCCATCGCGCTGTTGATCAGGGGAGCGAGATCGGTGCCGGCGGGCATCGCCGCCCAGGTCTCCAGGACGATGTTGAGAGCCGCCAGGGCGCAGCCGGTCGCCACCTGGGTGGACAGGTCCACCGCGGGCTGGCCGAGGCGGGGCGCGAGCGCCTCGGCCAGCGCGTTCTGGCCGGAGCGGGACGCCTCGACGAGCAGGCCCCGCATGCGGGGGAGCTCGGAGATGAGCCGCAGCAGGGTGCGGACCTCCTCGGGGTCCTTGTCCATGCGCGACCACATGTGCACCATCGCCCGGCCGAGGGCGTCGGCGGGATGCTCGTGCGCCGGCCGGTCCCGCAGCGCCGCGATGAGCTCGGTCAGCTCGAAGTGCACGGCCTCGCGGAGCATGTCCTCCTTGAACGGGAAGTAGCGGAACACCGTGCGCGGGCTCAGGTCCACTGCGGCCGCCACATCCTCGACCGTCGTCGCGTCGTAGCCGCGCGACATGAACAGCCGCAGGGCTGTGTCCGCGATCGTCGCGCGGATGCGCGCACGCCGCCGTTCGGCCCTCGTCTGCTCGGCTCCACCATCGCCGACCTTGGTCGCGACCGCGGGCGGAGCCTCCCCGGTCTGCGTCGTCACGGTGTGATCATACCGTGGGGCGGACGTGATTGTCATCTCTGCCTGTTTGGCAGTACTGCCACTATGGCATTCAATGTCAGGGAAGCCGATCGACATCGGCCGAGGTGGAGGGGATCAGGACATGGCGACAGCTACGGACGCGGCACACTCGCCGCGGCACACCGCCGGCGGGGGCGACTCGGCCGCCGGTGGCACCAGCAGGCGGGGCCATCCGTGGTTCACGCTCGTCAGCGTCGCGCTCGGCGTGATCATGGTGGGTCTTGACGGCACGGTCGTGTCCATCGCGAACCCGAAGATCGCCGAAGACCTGCACGCGTCACTCTCGGACCTGCAGTGGGTGACCAACGCCTACCTGCTGGCGCTCGCGGTGCTGCTCATCCCCGCGGGCAAGCTCGGCGACCGGTTCGGCCGGCGGCGGATCTTCCTGATCGGAGTGGTCGGGTTCGCCCTGACCTCGCTGGCGGTCGGCCTCGTCGGCTCGATCGAAGGCGTGATCATCTTCCGGACGTTGCAGGGTGTGGCCGGCGCGCTGCTCATGCCGAACACGCTGGCGATCCTGCGCTCGGCCTTCCCCCCGGAGAAGCTGAACTCGGCCATCGGGATCTGGGGCGGCGCCTCGGCGATCTCGATCGCGGGCGGTCCGATCATCGGCGGCCTGCTCGTGGAACACGTGTCGTGGGAGTCGGTCTTCTACATCAACGTCCCGGTGGGCGCGATCGCACTGATCGTCGGCCTGCTCGTGCTCGCCGAGAGCCGCGACGAGTCGGGTTCCCAGCACTTCGACGCCCCCGGCCTGCTCACCCTGGGTGGCGGCCTGTTCGCGCTCGTCTTCGGGATGATCAAGGCGCAGGGCTGGGGCTGGGGCTCCGGCAAGACGATCGGCTTCCTGGTCGCCGCCGTCGTGCTGCTCGCGCTCTTCGTCTTCGTCGAGGCCCGGGTCCGCGCGCCGCTGCTACCTATGCGCCTGTTCCGTAACCGCTCACTCAGCCTCAGCGCGCTCATCGTCACGCTGACCTTCTTCGCGATGTTCGGGGTGCTGTTCTTCCTCACCCTCTACCTGCAGAACGTGCACGGATACTCCGCCATCCAGGCCGGCGTGCGCACCCTGCCGCTGTCCGCGGTGTTCATGGTCAGCGCCCCGCTGGGCGCCGTCCTCAACGGCCGCTTCGGTCCGCGGCTGCCCATCGCCATCGGGATGGCGCTGCTCCTCGCGTCCTTCGTCGTGCTGACCCAGCTCGAGCCCGACTCGTCCTTCAACCTGCTGTGGCCGCCGTTCGTCGCCATCGGCATCGGCGTCGGACTGACCATCACCGCCGCGTCGGATGCGATCATCGGCAACGCGCCGATCGAGGACTCCGGGGTCGCCGGCGGGCTGCAGTCCACGGCGACGCAGCTCGGCGGGGTGCTCGGCACCGCGGTGCTCGGCTCCGTGCTCGCCAGCCGCGTCGGGTCGGTCCTGGTCGACCGGCTGGTCGGGGCCGGGGTGCCGGTGGAGCAGGCCGGCAAGCTCGCCCAGGCCAAGGAACTCGTCGGCCAGGGCCTGGTGCCCCCGGCCACCGGTGCGCCCGCGAACCTGCAGGGCGCGATCGAGGCCGGTAGCCACGCCGCGTTCATGAGCGGGCTGCACGTCGCCATGGTGATCGGCGCCGCGCTGTCCGGGGTCGCGATGCTGCTGGCGCTGTTCATCCGCCCCGGCGAGAACGCGGGCAACGCCGTCGCCCACGTCTGAGCGCCCCGCCGCGGCGGGATCCGGATCGCCCACATCGGGCGCCGGATCTCGCCGCGCTCACGTAGGCCGACGGCGCGCTGCGGCCCGGTCGTCAGCCGCGTGCGAGGTGCGGGCGCTCAGGCGGGCCCCTCCAGTGCGAGCGAGCGGCCGATGACCTCCTTCATGATCTCGCTGCTGCCACCGAGGATCCGACTGATCCGCACGTCGCGGTACATCCGGGCGATCGGGTACTCCTCCATCCAGCCGTAGCCGCCGTGGAGCTGGACCCCGGCGTCGACGGCGTCGAACTCCAGCTCGGAGGCGAGCAGCTTCGCGGCGGCGGCCTCCTCGATGGTCAGGTCGCCGTCGAGCTTGCCGCGCAGGCAGGTGTCCACGAAGCTCTGCACTGCCTGGGTGCGGGCGTGCAGCGCGGCGAGGACGAAGCGGGTGTTCTGGAAGCTGCCGATCGTGGTGCCGAACGCCTTGCGACTGCGGACGTACTCGGCGGTGAGCTGCTGGGCCCGCCGGGCGCTCGCGACACTGCTGATCGCGATGGACAGCCGCTCGGAGGCGAGGTTGCGCATGAGGTAGTTCATCCCCCTGAACTCCTCGCCGAGCAGGTTGGCGGCCGGCACGCGGGCGTCGGAGAAGAACAGCTCCGCGGTGTCCTGCGAACGGGCGCCGACCTTGTCGAGCTTGCGGCCGCGCTCGAAGCCCGGCGTGCCGCGCTCGACCGCGATGAGGCTGAGCTTGGTCGGCTGCTCCTGCGGCTGCGTCTTGACCGCGACGACGATCAGATCCGAGATCAGGCCGTTGCTGATGAAGGTCTTGGCGCCGTTGAGGACGAAGTGGTCGCCGTCGCGGATCGCCGTCGTGCGCATGCCGCGCAGGTCGCTGCCCGCGCCGGGCTCGCTCATCGCGACCGCGGTGATGATGTCTCCGGAGGCGTAGCCCGGCAGCCACCAGGCCTTCTGCTCGTCGTTGGTCAGATCCAGCAGGTACGGGGCGAGCAGCTCGTTGTGCAGCTGCAGCGCGAGGCCGCTGACGCCGGCGAGGGCGAGCTCCTCGGTGATGACCGCGTCGTAACGCGGGTCGGTCATCCCGGCGCCGCCGTACTCCTCGGGCACCCGCAGGCCCAGCAGGCCCATCTCGCCGGCCTTGGTCCACGCCGCCCGGTCGACGATGCCGTTGCGCTCCCACTCGTCGATGTGCGGCAGGCACTCCTTCGTGATGAAGGTCTGGACCAGCTCGCGGAACTCCTCGTGCTCGGGCTCGAAGATGGTGCGCTTCACAAGTCGGCTCCCGTCCTGGTCCGTACGACTCGACTCGCATCATGGCAAATAGCGGTCCGTGACGCCCGATTCGTAAGATCACCGGCCGGTCCGGACGGTCGGCCGG
>NZ_JANEZT010000559.1 GCF_025403405.1 Frankia tisae | reverse complement strand
GCGAAGGCCTCGGCTGGGTACCCGGACGGTGGTGCTGGCCGGGCCGCTCGGCGACGCCGTGAGCTCGCGTTCGGTCACCCGGCCGTGCCGGTGGCCACGCGAAGGCGACCTGGGTCGATGCCGAGGCGGATCCGACAGGACGAGCCCGGCCAGCACCACCGTCCGGGTACCCAGCCGAGGCCTTCGCCGCCGGGCTGGAGCGTTTCGTGTGGGAACTGCGCGAGGAACTCTGATCCATGGTTCGGCGGTTCGGCTCGCCCCCCGGGAATGTCGCGCCTATTCGGGTAACCCCACGGGTGCTAGCGCCATGGCCTATTTGTGGTGACACCACCGTCCGGCGGATTCTGCCCGCCCGACCGCATATCACCTGCATTGATAGGGGCCACCGTGCCGTCCAGGAGGATCCTTCCCGGCCGTCTCGCCCATCCGTGTGGAGACGTACGACACAAGGCTGGATGGGCTCATCGGCCCGCGGATAAACAGGTACATGGGTACAGGTATCCACGACGCATCCGTGCGTCGATCTGCTAACATTGTTGATCGCGTTGTCAAGGCCTGCACCCAATGCCCGGCGACGGGCTGGGGGCGCGCCTGATGACCCTCCTCGACACGGTCTCGAAGACCGGCTACAACCGGGCTTTCGCCCGCCCGCTGACCGCGGGAGACCGCGCCTATCTGGCCTTCCACCGGCTCAATCCCGGTGAATACCAGGACGTCGGCGCGGTGCTGTTCCTCGACGGGCCGGTGGAGCTGGCGGACCTGCGGGCGCAGGTCGCCGAACGGCTGCGCACACCGCGGGCGCGGATGCTCACCGACCGGCTGGAGACGGTGACGGTCCGCCAGGGCGACCGTCGGACCACGGTGCACGAGACGCACTGGGTCTGCGACCCGGAGATGAAGGTCGACGACCACGTCGTCGCGGCGGAGCTGCCGAGCGCCGCCGAGGTCGCCGGCCTGGTCGGCGGCGATGCGATCGGCGACCGGCGCATCCGCGCCGCCATCGACAGGATCGCCCGGCGCCCCGTCGAACCCAGCCGCCAGCCGTGGAAGATCCATCTGCTGTGCGAGCAGGGGACCGCGGGTCGCGTGGTGGTCTACCGCACCAGCCACATCGCCCAGGACGGCGCCGCGCTCTACCGGTCGCTGCACCTGCTGTTCGGCGGAGAGGACGAGCCCGACCTGGGCCTGCCCGAGTCGATCCCCCGCCCGCAGGCCGGCGACTACCTGCGGTTCGTCAGCCGGGGGCTGAGCTGCCTGTCGCCGACCCGGGTCCTCGACGCCTGGGGTGGGCAGCCGGTCGGCCCGGCGCGGCACTCCTGGATCACCACCGAGCTCGGGCCGATGCGCGACGTCGCCCGCCGTCACGGCGCCTCGGTCAACGACGTCTACCTGGCCGCTCTCGCCGGCGCGGTGCGGGCGTGGTCGCTGCCGGAGTGGCGGGAGGACTCCCGGCCCGTCCACGCGCTGATGCCCGTCAGCATCCGCGTCGCCGCCGACCAGAACGTGCTGTCGAACTACACCTCGGGGGTGCGGGTCGCGCTGCCGTGCGGGGAACCGGACGCCGCCCGGCGCCTGGCCCGCATCGCCGCGACAACCCGCCGGCTCAAGAACCGCGGGATGGGCGTGGTGGAACACCGCCACTTCCCGGCCGTGTCGACGCGGGCCACCCCCCGGATGCTCTCCTACGCGGCGAGCTTCGGCGGGCGGACCCGGGAGCTGGCCATGGTGGCGACGAACGCCCGCACGATCCGCGGGCCGCTGTTCGTCGCCGGTCATGCTGTCACCGACCTGATCGGCACCGGACCGCTGCTCGTCGGACGCCAGCACCTGTCCGTCGCGCTGTTCGGTCTCGGGGATCGCGTCGGGATCACGTTCGCGGCCAGCGACAGCGTGCCGAACCACGAGCGCCTCGCCCAGCTGTGGCTCGCGGAGCTGGCCGAACTCAGCCGGTCGACGCCACCCGGCGGCGTGCGGTTGCCGGTCCAGCGTCGTGAGGGGCCGCGGGCCCGGTAGGGAGGCCACGGGCCCGTGGGGGGAGAACAGCCTGGTGGCTGGCCAGGGGCAGCCGTAACGCGGTTGCCCCTGACCGTCACTGCCGCATTCCGCACTTCGTCGACTTCCCGGCGGTGCTGCTGTGCCTCGACCGGGTCGGCGTCACAATAGGTAACTCGTCGCCATAAGGTGGTTCTCGCCCGCGTCTCTACATCCGTAAGTGAGTGATTGCGCATTGTTCGCTGACCCTGAGTGGCCGTAAACCACCTTTGTCGGCACGGTCCGGTTACTGTCGCCCGCGTGCTCGCCAGCCCGGTTTCCGGCCGGAATGCGCTTTGCGGTGCGCGGCTCGGCCGTCGGGCCCTGCCTGCTGCGACGATGGGGCCGGCATTTCGCGGACGATGACGCCGGCCGCTCGGTCGAGGCGGATCGCCGCGGATGGGAGCGGGCGAGGGAGGTGCGCGATGGGTGCACGGGGTTGCGCCGCGGGACGGCCGTGGCGGCGAGGCCATCGGCCGATGGGTGGATCCGGCGGCGCCAGCCGCACGGCGGTGATGGTCTGCCAGGGACGGGCGGCGGCCCACGGGCGGCTCGCTCCCGGCCGGTTCGATGATCCGACGGCGCTGGCGTTGCTGCTGCCCGCGGAGCGGGGGATCGTCGAGCAGGTGCGAGCCGGCGACGCGCCGGCCGGCTGGGGCCCGCGGCTGACCTTCGAGATGGTGCGGGCCTGCGCCGAGGTGATGGCGCCGCGCACCGTCGCGATCGACGAGGCCGTCCGCCAGGCGCTGTCGAGCACAGTTCCCGCGGCCACGGCGCAGGTCGTGATCCTGGGGGCGTGGCTGGAC
>NZ_JANEZT010000558.1 GCF_025403405.1 Frankia tisae | reverse complement strand
CCGCCATCACCGCCATCACCGCCCGGAAGGAATCCTCAGCGTGAGCGTCGAGTTCATCGGGATCGCCAGCACAGCCGCGGGCAGCGAGTCGCAGGGCTTCGCCGGCCCGGCCGTCGATCCGGCCTATCTGGAACGGCTGGTTCGCACGCACGAGGACGCCGGCTTCGACCGGGTGCTCGTCGCGCACTCCTCCGCCATGCCCGACGGCTTCGTCGTCGCCGACCAGATCCTCTCCCGCACGACGACCCTGAAGGTGCTGCTCGCGCACCGCCCCGGCTTCGTCGCCCCGACGATCGCCGCCCGCACGTACGCCACCCTGGACGCCTTCCACCCGGGCCGCGTCGCCCTGCACGTGATCACCGGTGGTGACGACGTGGACCAGGCTCGGGACGGGGACCTCACCGACAAGGTGACCCGCTACCGCCGCACCGACGAGTTCCTCGACGTGCTGCGCCGGGAGTGGGAGTCGGCGGCGCCGTTCGACTACGACGGCGAGTTCTACCGGGTGCGCGGCGGCTGGTCGTCGGTACGCCCGGCGGCGGGGAACATCCCGATCTACTTCGGTGGGGCCTCCGCCGACGCGATCCGGGTCGGGGGCAGGCACGCCGACGTGTACGCGTTCTGGGGAGAGCCGCTGGCCGGGATCGTCGAACGGATCGGGCAGGTGCGCGCGGCGGCGGCGCCACACGGGCGCGACCCGCGGTTCAGCGTGAGCCTGCGCCCCATCCCGGCCGACACCGAGCAGTCCGCCTGGGACCGGGCCGCCGACATCCTCGAGCTCACCCAGGCGCGGGCCGGTGAGCTCAAGCGGGCAATCGGTATCGACGGGGCCGCCCAGGTCGGCAGCCAGCGGCTGCTGAAGTTCGCCGCCGAGGGCGACGTGCACGACAAGCGGCTGTGGACCGCGATCGCCAAGGCCACCGGCGCGGCAGGCAACTCCACGGCGCTGGTCGGCAGCTACGAGCAGGTCGCCGAGTCCCTCGTCGACTACGTCAACGTCGGGGTGTCCACCCTGCTCATCCGCGGCTTCGACCCGGTCGCGGACGCCCGGGACTACGGCGCCCTCATCCGCCTCGTGCGGGACCAGACCGCCGACCGCGAGCCGGTACCCGCCTGATCCTCGGCTCAATCCGGCTTCGGCCCGGCCCTGCGTCAGTACAGACCAGCTTCAGCACAGCTCGGAGGTTGCGCGCATGTCCCTCGAAATCCTCGGCATGGTGAGCACCAAGGAGGCATCGGAGACCCGGGGCTCCTTCTTCGACGGCCCCGCCGTCGACACCGCCTACCTGACCCGGTTCGCCAAGGCCCACGACGCCGCCGGATTCGACCGGGTGCTCATCGGCTACGGCGCCACCTCACCGGACGGTTTCGCCGTCGCCGGCCACGTCCTGGCCTCGACCGAGCGCCTCGGCGTCCTCATCGCGCACCGGCCGGGATTCGTCGTGCCGACGCTCGTCGCCCGCAAGCTGGCCACCCTCGACCAGCTCAGCGGCGGTGGGCGGGTCGCCATTCACCACATCTCCGGCGGCAACGACGCCGACCAGCGCCGGGACGGCGACTTCGCCGACCACGACACCCGCTACGAGCGCACCGCCGAGTTCATGGCGGTGCTGCGCCGGACCCTCACCGCCGACGCCCCCTTCGACCATGAGGGCCGCTTCTACCGGTTCGCCGGCGCGTACAGCTCGGTCAGGGCCGCCACCCCCGCCGGCATCCCGCTGTTCTTCGGCGGGCAGTCGGACGCCGCCGTCACGGTCGGTGCCCAGCACGCCGACGTCTACATGCTGTTCGGCGAGCCACTGGAGCAGACCGCGGAACGCATCGCCCTGCTGCGCGCCGCCGCCGCCAGGCACGGGCGCACCCTGCGGTTCAGCCTCTCCACGCGGCCGATCATCGCCGACACCGAGGATGCCGCCTGGGCCCGCGCGGAGGCCATCGCGGCCGAGACCCGGCGGCGGGTTGCGGCGGCCGCCCAGGGCGGGCAGGGCTTCCCTGGCCTGTCGAACTCGGTGGCCTCCGAACGGCTGCAGCAGGTGGCGGCCCGTCAGCAGGTGTACGACGATCGGCTCTGGTTCGGCGTGACGGCGCTGACGGGACCGGGCGGCAACTCCTCCGGGCACGTCGGAACGGCCCAGCAGGTCGCAGACGCGCTGCTGCGCTACCACGACATCGGCGTCGACACGTTCCTCATCCGTGGTTTCGACCCCTACGAGGACGTGGTGCGCTGGGGCCGGGAGCTCATCCCGGCGTTGCGGGCCGGCGCGACCCGTCAGCCAGCCGGGTTCCTACCTGTCAGGTGAGCTGTTGGGTGCCAAAAGTCGGCCTGAGCCTGTGACCTGGGGCGATGCGCCGCCGCGGGACCGGCAGCATGATGGTCAGCCATGTCCGTGCGCCTGCTCTACCTGATCTTCGTGCGGGTGTGCGGATAGCTGATCCCCCTCGGCCGTTCGTCGGCGTCCAAGGACATCGAGCCGCTCGTACCGCGGCACGAGGTCGCGGTGCTACGCCATACCCAGCCCAAGCCCCGATAGGACTGGGCAGACCGGGCGGTCCTCGCCGCACTGATCCGACTCCTACCCAGAGCACTGCGAGCGCACCGGCTCGTCACCCCCGGCACCGTCCTACGGTGACACCGTCGTCTGATCACCAAGAAATGGACCTACCCGCAGCAGACGGGACGACCTCCGATCAGCCCGGAGATCGCCGCGCTGATCGAACAGCTCGCGGCCAAGAACACGACATGGAGCCACCAGCCGATCCAAGGCGAACTGTTCAAACTCGGCCACCTCACCGCCTCGTTCGACACGGTCCTCGCCGACGCCGGCATCACCCCCCTCAAGACCCCACCCCGGAC
>NZ_JANEZT010000557.1 GCF_025403405.1 Frankia tisae | reverse complement strand
TCTGTTCGAACTCGCCGAACACGCCCTCGACCGGCTCGCAGGAAAACCAGACATCGTCCGCGGATTTTTCCACACCCCGGAACTCTCCTACATCGAAGCAGTTTAGATACTTAGAATTTCGTTAGTACATCATCGACGCCGCGGGCGACATCGTCGACCGCTATGACAAGCGTTTCTGTGCCGGAGATCCGCAGGAACTCGCCGGTGATCTCGCGCACTACACGCCCGGCGACCACTCCAGCGTGTTCACCATCAATGGCGTTCGGTGTGGTGCGCTGATCTGCTACGACTATCGGTACCCGGAGCTGTATCGCGAGTACAAAAAGCATGACGTCCAGTTGATCTTCCACTCCTATCGTGCGGCCCACATGACATCTGACAGGGTGGCAGAGATTCGCGCCGCCCTCGGTGAGGGCCTGCAACGCTTCAATCACGCCAGCACCTACCCCGGCATCACCATGCCCGCCATGATGATCGCGGAAGCGGCGGCCAACCACGTCTGGATCAGCTGCCCGAATTCCTCCGCCCGCGAGAGTTGTTGGGGCTCGTTCTTCATCCGCGCCGACGGTGTCACGAGCGGACGGCTGCCCCGCAACCGGACCGGCGTGCTGATCTCCACCGTGGACACCGAGGTCGCGTTGTATGACTCCACGGCCGCTTGGCGTGCCCGCGCGATGGCCGGCGACCTGCACAGCGGGACCCTTGTGCATGATGCCTGCTCGGAACAACGCACCCAGCTATGAAAGACCGGCATCCCATACGCCGGCGTCCTCGTCCAAGCCGCCATTGCGATTGGCGTCGGGGTCGTCGGATTAGCTGAGCAGCGTTCGAAACTCCTCAGCGTCAATGCCCGCCTGGCGAAGAATCGAGGCGAGGGTACCCGTGGCCAGTTCCCGGTGGAGCGGCACGATCACGGTACGAGCCCCATCCTTGTGTCGAAGCTTGCAATGAGAACCTTTGGTGCCCACCTCGTCGAAGCCGGCGCGCCGCAATGCACGGGAGACCTCTGAGCCTGAGACTCTGGGTAGTCCTGGCGTCATGCTGAGAGACGAATGTCCACGGGGGCGATGATCGGCCCGTCAACAGAGATCGTGGGTATCGGCTCGTCCTCAAAATAGAGCTCCAGCGCCTCACGCAGGTTCGTCAGCGACTCCTCGACGCTCTGTCCCTGGCTGGCCACCTCGACCTCGAGGGCCCGCGCCACGTACCAGTCGCCTTCGTGCGTGACGACCGCGGTCAGCCGGACAGCTCGCTCCATGGAGATCATTCTAGTCGCATCGGGCCCGCATCGCGCGTGTGCGCGGCGCACGACCCACAGCGAGCCTGCGGCGGCCGATCCGGGCCTACATCAGCGCAGGTGGGGCGGCAGAGACAGCTCGTCCCCGCGCGGGCCTGCCGGCGGAACAGTGGGCGCTGGGCGGGCACCGGCTGTGGATCATCGCCTGGTACCTGGAGCAGGCCGTCACGTGGATGCCAAACCCGGACCAGGACGCCTTCACCGCCACTCGCGCCAGTAGCGGGCGATGGTGATGAGCTCGGCCAGGCCGTTCATCTGCATGGCTCCGTCGCCCTCGAAGACGATGACGGGGCGGTCCGGGTGGCCGAACTTCGCGCCGATGCCGTACGGAACGCCGGGGCCCATCGTCGCCAGCGTCCCCGACAGCGAGCCGTGCATGTCCCCGAGCAGGCGCAGGTCACGGGCGTACCAGTTCGCCGCCGAGCCGGAGTCGGCGGCCAGGATGGCGTTGTCGGGAAGCCGGGCGGACGCTCCCAGAACAGCCGCATCAGGTTGATCGGCTTGCCCTCGACGTGCGCCTCTCGCTCGACGGTTCCCCACCAGCGGGCGACGTTGCCCTCGATCGTCTCCCGCCAGGAACGGTCCTCCTTGCGGTCGAGCAGCGCCTTCGCGACGCCGGCGCCGAGCCGGTCGGCGACCTCGATCAGCTCCGCACGTGCGCCGCGGGCCCCCTGGCCATGGAGCCGTTCCTCTCGTCAAGCGTCGTCGGGGACCACGCCGGCCGGTGCCAACGCCGGTATGTCGGGTGTTCTACCCGCGCCCGGCGTCCAAGACCGGCGCCGCTCCCGCCCGGCCGAAGCAGGCGTGGGCGACGCCCGGCCGCGGGGTCCCGATCAGTTCTGTCGGTGGCCGGTCATAGGCTGCGCCCGAGCACGAACGGCCGTCGCGCGGCTGGAGCGGCCCGTCCTGTCCGTCGCCGTGAATGGAGTACCGATGTCGGAGTTCACCGGTTTCCCGCCGGAGGCCCTGGTCTTCTACGACGGGCTGGAGGCCGACAACAGCAAGGCGTACTGGACGGACCATCGCGAGACATATGAGAAGGCCGTGCGCGGCCCGATGGTCGCCCTGCTCGATGCCCTGGAACCGGAGTTCGGCGAACCGCACCTGTTCCGCCCGAACCGCGACGTCCGCTTCTCGAAGGACAAGTCGCCGTACAAGACGGCGATCGGCGCCCACAACGAGCGCGGCGGCTACGTCCAGGTGTCCGCGGCCGGCCTGATGGTGGCCACCGGCTACTGGCAGAGCGCGCCGGACCAGGTGGAGCGGCTACGCGCGGCGGTCGCCGACGACGTCACCGGCCCCAAGCTGGAAGCCGTCGTCGCGGGGCTTCGCAAGGACGGGTACGAGATCTCCGGCAACCGGCTGAAGACCCGTCCGCGTGGCTACGACGCCGACCATCCCCGCATCGACCTGCTGCGGCACCGCACGCTGACCGTCCACCGCGAGTTCGGCGAACCGCCCTGGCTCGCCGAGCCCGAATGCGCCGAGCAGGTCGCCGCCGCCTGGCGCGACATGCGCGTGCTGCGCGACTGGCTCGACCGCCACGTCGGCCCCACCCGCCTCCCCCAGGAC
>NZ_JANEZT010000556.1 GCF_025403405.1 Frankia tisae | reverse complement strand
CCGGCGACCGGACCGCTGGGAGCGGTGCCGCCGGCCGGCGGCACCGGTGCGCCGGGACGCCCGCGGCCGGGGGCCGCGGGGCCAGCGGTGCGCGGACCGGGCCGGGGGCCCGACTGAGCTGTCGGGGACGACACCGGCGCGGATGCAGGCGATACCGGCGCGGACGACACCGGCGCAGGCAACACCGGCGCAGGCGACACCGATGGGGTCGACTCCGGCGGGGCGGACGGCGGCGCAGCCGCGCTCGCTGCGGCGGGGCTGGACCGGCGCCGTTGCCGGGCGCCGGTCGACCACCAGGGCGCCCGCCCGAGGCGGACCCACCCTCGGTGGGGAAGGCTTCCTTCAGCTTGCGGACGACGGGGGCTTCGACGGTAGACGAAGCGGACTTCACGAACTCGCCCAAATCCTTCAGCTTGGCGAGCACGGTTTTGCTGTCGACACCAAGCTCCTTGGCGAGCTCGTGTACGCGGGCCTTTCCTGCCACGGTGCTCCTTCGATCGGCCCGCGGTCCGTGCCCGCGTGACCTCGTTACCTGTCGGTCGTGATCATGGCTGGGTGCTCATTGAGCGATCATCGCTGTCTCGACCTGCTTCCCTGTCGACGTCATGTGGCGCCGCCTCCCGGACCGGGCGCCGTAGGTGGCGGCGTCCGTCCCGTCTGACCCGAGCGCTCCGCTGCCGCGGACCATCCGTTACCTCTTTACCTTTACCCGACATCCGCCCCATCCGGAGCCGTCGCGGCGGTCCAATCCCGCGAACGGGACCCGGCCGTCGTGGGACGGAGCCGCTCCAGGTAGCGCCTGACCTGCCCCAACTCGAGCGGACCAGATACCCGCAGGGCTCGCGGGAACGCCTTTCGCCGCTCCGCGAGATCAAGACAGGTGTGGTCCGGATGCACGTGCGCACCCCGACCACGCATACGGCGACGAGCATCCGGCAGAAGCTCGCCGCTGTCCACGACGATACGCAGTAGGTCGGAACTCGGCGCGCGACTTCGACATCCGATACAGGTACGGACGGGCTCCGCACGACACGCCATCATAAGTCTATCCCGCCCGGCCCCGGGAGTGACCACCCGCGGTGGGAGAGCGGCGCGGGCCCCCGGATGGCCCGGACCGCCGCGGCACTCCCGCGGGCGGCGGCTCGGCGGTGGCAGGCGGCCCGCCGGCCCGATCCTCCGTGTCGGAGTGGATGTCGATGCGCCATCCGGTCAGCCGCGCCGCCAGCCGCGCGTTCTGCCCCTCCCTGCCGATCGCCAGCGACAGCTGGTAGTCGGGGACGACGACCCGCGCCGACCGACTCGCCAGATCCGTCACTTCGACCCGAGCCACCCGAGCCGGCGACAGGGCGCTGCCGACGAAGGTCGCCGGGTCCGCCGACCAGTCGACGATATCGATCTTCTCGCCGTGCAACTCCGCCATGACGGCGCGCACTCGGCTGCCCATCGGCCCGATGCAGGCTCCCTTGGGGTTGACCCCGGCCACCTTCGAGCGGACCGCGAGCTTGCTGCGATGGCCCGCCTCACGGGCGATCGCGGCGAGCTCCACGGTGCCGTCTGCGACCTCGGGCACCTCCAGCCGAAACAGGCCCTTGACCAGCTCGGGGTGGGTTCGCGACAGGGTCACGGTGGGGCCGTGCGGCCCGCGGGCGACGTGCACCACGTAGCACTTGATCCGGTCGCCGTGCTCGAGCCGCTCGCCGGGGACCTGCTCGGCTGGTGGCAGGACACCCTCAATTGTGCCCAGATCGACCAGCACCACCTTGGAGCCGGCCCGCTGCTCGTGATGCTGCACCACGCCGGAGACGACCTCGTGCTCACGATCGGCGTACTGCCCGTAGGTGACCTCCTGCTGCGCCTCGCGCAGCCGCTGCATGATCACTTGTTTCGCCGTCATGGTCGCAATTCGGCCAAAGTCGGCCGGCGTGTCGTCGTACTCCCGACTGGTCCCGTCGGGACCCTGCTCGCGGGCGAGTACGGACACCTCCCCCGTCGTCCGGTCGATGACCACCCGGGCCTCGGGGGCCGATCCCGCGGTGTGGTGATACGCCGTCAGCAGGGCCGTCTCCATCGCCTGCACCAGGGTGTCGAAGGCGATGTCCTTCTCCCGCTCGATACCGCGCAACGCGGCCACGTCGAGCTTCACCGGGTCATCTCCTCACCGGCCGCGCCCTGGGCGTCGACCTGGCGGCCCTCGTCGTTGGATACCGGCCCCGGCGACGCCGGGAGATCGTCCTGCACCGCACCGTCACGGGCGGTGTGCGCCCGCGGCGCATCGGCGCTCACGTCGGAAACCGGGGATTGCGGCGCACCAGCCGACGGTGACGACGGCGGCTCATCGGAAAGATCATCTTTCCCTTCGGCCGAGAACTCGACCTCCACCGTCGCTCGCTCGACCTGTGCGTAGGTGACCCGCGCGACACGGCGCCGCTGCGGCCGCCCGCGCCGGGCCGGACCCGTGGCGACGGCCAGATCCGCCCCATCCTCGTCGGCGGACAGCACCCGGCCGGACAGGACGTCCCCGGCGCTGTCACGCACGGTCACGAGTCGCCCGACGGCTCGGCGCCAGTGCCGCGCAGCGGTCAGCGGACGGTCAACCCCCGGGGAGGTGACCTCCAGGACGTACGGGCCTGCGGTGAGCCCCTCGCCAGCCACCTCCGCCGCGTCGAGCAGATCCGAGACCACTCTGGCGGCCTCCGCCACCGCGTCCAGGTCGATGCCGCCGTCGCGGTCCACCGCGACCCGAACCAGGCTGCGGGAACCGGCCCGGCTCACCGTCACATCCTCGAGATCGAGACCGACCCCGGCCAGGCCGGACGTCAACCGGTCACGCAACGCCGGCCGGACAGTACCCGCCCGCCGAGCCGCCCCGGATGAG
>NZ_JANEZT010000555.1 GCF_025403405.1 Frankia tisae | reverse complement strand
GTCCGGTGGGGGGGCCGGCGGGGGTGTAGGGATCGGATCTACGTGGCCACTCGCCGGGCCACTTGGCCACTGCGTGGCCAGAGCGCGATCTACTTGGCCAAAGCGCTGGTCAGGGACCCGCTGTGCATCGCGCTGGCACCGCCAGCGCTGGCCAACTACCGTGACCTGCCAGCTCGGAGTGGCCATCTTCGCGCGATCCCTACAGGGGGTGTAGGGATCACTTGTAGATGAGCAGCGGCCACGGGAAATGAGCACCGCATGAGCAGCTGTGGCCAGGTCTACTTGAGCAGGGCGGCTGACCAGGGCGAACGCCTCGCTGGCAGCTCGCTGGGCACCGCCGCAACCGGCGCTGCACTGCTCAACTATCCCGGCAGCAGCCCCTGGAGCGCTGCTCAGATAGACGCGAATCCCCAGGACCGGCTGCTCATTTAGAGGTAGGGGGTGTAGGGATCGGATTGCCTGGCGAGTCGCAGTCGTAGTTGGCGAGTCGATGGCGAGCGACCCGGCCTACTTGGCGAGTCCCTGGTCAGGGCCTTGCGGTCGCTCGCTGTGCAGCCTGCTGGCGGTGCCAGCGTTCGCCAACAGCCTCGGTGGACCGCACGGCGGCGCTCGCCAATAACGGCGAACTGCCAGCACGAACTCGCCACCCCCGCTCGATCCCTACAGGGCAGGTGGCCACTCGCCGTGATGGTCGGCCAGTAGATGGCCAACAGTCGGGATGGTTGGCCAGTCCGGAAAGCGCCAAGAGGGCGATGACTGGGGTTGAGAATCCTCGGGCGAAGACCAGTGCAATGCCCGGTCGTTTGGCCCTGGTGGGCGCGGCTGACGGTCCGTCGACCCGCGTGGAGAACGCCCGCGCGCGGGTGCGGCGCGGCGGTCAGGCCGGGCGGGCAGTGGGGCCGCGCCACCGGTGGCGCGGGGCCCAGCCAAGCAATCTGCGCGCGGAGGTGGAGTCGATAAGCGCCCGGAACGGGTCGACGTCGTAGCGCGCGTCCCCCCGCCAGGTGACGCCGGGAAGGATCTTCTGGGCCGGAACGCGGGAGCTGAGCTCGGCCGAGGAGACGTCGTCGGCGCAGAGCAGCAGGCGGTGGTGGCCGGTGAGCGGGGCGGGCCTACAGGATCGCGTGACGTGATGGGCATCATGTCGGCCCGCTCGGGTCGGACGGGTTGGGGGGTCTTGCCGGCGGGGCTTCGGCGTTGTTGCAGCTAGCCGGGTTGCGGCGGCGTGCTTCGGCTCGTGTCTCGGCGACGTGCGGCGCTGGTGACGGTCGCCATATCGGATTGTCGCCTTACGGTCAAATAGTGCAGCCTTGGGTGAGATGCCTGCCACGCGGAGAGGCTACGGGGGCGTCGGGAGCGGCGAGGCAGTCGCGCTGCACGGCGGAACGGTCGACCGGGCCCGGTGGGTCTGCGGATCTTCCCATGGGAGTGGGTGTGACAAGGACTGAGGACCTGCCTGGTCCTGATCGGCGCATTCTGTTGCACGATCTGCGACGCACGCTGAGCCCTAGCTGGCTGCCGGACGTCCTGGTCGCGCTGTCGGGCGGTCCGCTGCCGTATACGGGCTTGTTGCGCACGCTGCGCAGCTACGAGGTTCCCCGGGGTCGGCGCTGGCCGCAGCCGCTGATCCAGGAGGCCGTGTTGACGCGGACGTTGCGGTGGATGCAGCGCCGGGGGCTGGTCGAGCGTGCGCGGGAGCGTGCGTTCCCGTTCGGGACGGTCTACTGGCTGACCCCGGCGGCGAAGGAGCTGGCGGATCTGGTGGCGCCGATGGCGCAGTGGGCGGCGGCGCATGAGGATCTGCTGGACGAGGACCGGCGGGCGTGGGCCGAAAGGCGACGCCGCAAGAACAGCGGCGGAAACCGTCGGCCGCGGTCAGGCTGAACGCGCGCCGGGCGGACCGGGCCGCATCACGGCCTGGAAGACGCGATCGGTGTTGGATGTGGGCCGCTCGCCGACCTCGGCGAGGGCCGCGACCAGATGGCGGTAGGTGGACGCGATGGCGTCGTGCTGGCCGAGGCGGGCCTGGGTGGCGGCGATCTGGACGTAGAGCTGTTCGTTGTAGGGGTCGAGGCGGCGCAGCGTTTCCAGGAGCTCCAGGCGCTGCGGGTTGTCCTCGCCGACGGTGGCGGTGATGCTGACGAGCGCGTCGGAGATCTGGCGGCGAAGGTTCTCGCGGTGGGTTTCGGCCCAGGCGCCGGCGATGTCGTCGGAGAGGTGGCCGGTGTAGGTGGCGGCCAGCGGGAGGATCGCGGCGAGCTCGTCGGCGGTGGTCGTCGCGCGCCGCCGCGCGTCGAGCGCCTCGTCAACCTGCCAGAGGTCGACCGTGAACAGGTCGCGGCGCAGCCGCCAGCGTCGGTCGTCGTGGTCGAACACGTCGTCGATCGCCCCGCCGGTGGCGGCGACAAGGGTGCGGCGTAGCTGGCTGATCGCGGCGTAGAACCGGTTGTCCCGCAGCCGCAGGGACTTGCCGTCCTCGGGCCAGACCGCGTCGATGATGACGCGGCGCCGCGCGCCGTCGGGATGGGCGGCGAGGTAGGCCAGGATCTCCCTGCCCGGACCCCCGATACCGGTCACGGCCTGGTGGTCGCCGTCCGGTGCCGCCCGGTAGAGCAGTTGTAGCCGGCCGAACAGGGTGAGCAGCAGCGGCGTGGCCGCCTGTGGGGGGCGTTGTAGTCCCTGTGGCGCGCTCGCGGCGGCTGGTGGCGGTGCTGCCGCGTCAGCGGGCTCGGTGGGGCCTGCTCCCTCACCGCCGGGGGCCGACGGCTACGGCTCAACCGCCCATGTTCTGCTGTTCGGGGTGCTCGCCGCCGCTCCGTTGATCGCCGCCCGGCGCTGGCCGCTGCCAGTGCTCGCCACCGTCACCGCGATCCTCTG
>NZ_JANEZT010000554.1 GCF_025403405.1 Frankia tisae | reverse complement strand
GGGTGGGGCCGGCCGGCTGGCCGGGCAGCTCATAGGTGAACGTGACATCGCCGTGCCCGCGGGTGTCGCCGGGCCGCAGCACCAGCGGCGGCAACCCGGTGATGCCGGGCGGCTGGTAGTCGATCACCAGGTCGATCCGGTCCCGCCCGGCCCGGCCCGCGGCCGGGGTGCCCCCGGCGGGCCGCCCGCGTCCCGACCGCCCGCGTCCCGACCGCCGGCCACGGAGGCTGCCGGTGCCGGGGACCGCGACATCGTCGTCCCGCTCCGGTCCCAGGCGTAGTCGCCGGCCGCGCATCGCCACCCGGTCGAGCCGCCCGTCGGCCGCCTCGGCCGCCAGCACGCCTCTCAACCGGGGCCGGCGGCGGTCGAGGAAGCCCAGCGCGAACATCACCACCAGCATGACCAGCACGATGATCTCGACGATGGCCGCCGGATTCCAGCCGGCCGCGGCGGAGCCGTGCAGGCGGGTCACCGCGCCGCGGGCGGCCGGGTCCATCCGCAGCCCGAACTCCGAGGTGAGCACGGCACGCCAGGGCGAATCAACGGTGGTCTCCAGTCGCAGCCCGCCGTCGACCCGGGCGCTACGTCGCACCGCCCCGCCGGTGCGTGCGGACCACGCCACCGGCACCTGGTAGACGCGCCGCTCCCCGGGGGCGAGGACGATGCGTCCGGGCAGGTCACCGCCGAGAGCACCGGCTGCCATGGCGCCGACCGCCGGAGTGGTGATGGTCAACGACGGGTCGGCGGAGACCACGCGGGCGCCGGTGAGCTCCACCGGCAGGCGCCGTGCGGTCGAAGTCACCGTGACCTCGACGCTGCCGGCACCTACGGTCGGATCGACGTCGTCGAGCGTGTGACCAGCCAACGCCCAGCGCCAGCCGACCGTGACGACCGGACCGCGCACGTCGTCGGCAAGCAGCTCGGCCGCCTTCCGCGCCCGCGCGTGCTGCTGGACGCGGGACAGGTAGTCGGGAAGCTGATCGGGCGGCAGGGCCAGCACGGTCGTCGCGGGCAGGACGCTGCGCAACAGCGTCGCCCCCGCCCGGCCGGCGTCGGCGTTGTCGAGGGCGAAGGCGTAGCCGGCGATGTCGCGGCCGGCCAGGCGGGTGCGGACCCGCTCGGCGAGGTCGGTCCAGGGCCGGCCGGTCTCCGCGGGGAACGGCGAGTTCGCGGGAGGCTGGTGCCGCCCGTCGGTCAGCAGGATCACCGCGCCGGAACGCGCCGCGTCCGGATGGTCGAGCAGGTCGACCGCGGTCGACAGGGCCGCGCCGATGTCGGTGCTGGCCCCGGTCGCGGCGGCCGGCAGCCGGCCGATCGCCGAGCGGGCGTCCGCCGCCGAACCGCTGAACGCCACCTGGGGCACCTCGTCGAAGCCGACGACGGAGAGCCGGTCGGCGGGGTCGAGACTGGCGGCGAACGACGCCAGGGTGGACCGGACCGGGCCGTAGAGCCCGCCACGCGACATCGACGCCGAGGTGTCGACGAGCACGACGTATTCGGCCGGCAGGGTCGGCACGCCGAGCGCGTCGAGCACCGCCGTCCGCCCGAGCTGCGCCACCCCGCCAGCACCGGCCGCCCGCGCGGCGCTCGGGCTGCCCGGCACAAGGGCCAGCAGGACCGCCGTGAGCAGCACCGGCAGCACCGGCAGCAGCACCAGCACCGCACGCGGCGGCGCTGCCGATGATCGGCCGGCGCCCCAGGGCAGCCTCGGCCCTCGGCGGGTGGATGCCTTCCGACGTCTGGCTTTCACGACTCGTCCCCCAGCCGGCCACGGTGCCGCACACCCTTGATGACCGCGCCGGCCCGGTCGGAGATCGCCCGGATGCCGCCCCGGCCCCGGTCGCGTTCGACGAGGTCGGCGACGCCCGCGGCGAGCGGGGCCAGCCGGTCGAGGAGGATCGCGCGGTCCGGCGGGTCGAGCTCGGCGGCCAGCGCGGCGAGCGCCTCCGTGCGCAGGCACAGCCGGGCCGGCGCGACCTCGGTGAGCCAGCCGGCGAGGTCGGCGGCGAGGTCGGCGCCCAGCCGGCCCGCCTGGATCTCCCGGACGGCCGGGGCCAGCAGGTCCGCCGCGGGCGGGTCCTCGGGGAACGCCGCCACCGCAAGCTCGCCCAGCAGCAGGAACAGGCCCTCGCTGTCGGTCGGTCGCCGGGAGTCCCCGGCGGCGCGGGCGAGCACCGTGGCCAGCGGGGCCTCCTCCAGCTCGGCCGTCATCTGCCGGGCCAGGTCGAGGTAGTCCGCATGGAGCACCGGGATGCCCCAGCCGGCCGCGTCCACGGTCGGGCGGCCGGGCCGCCTTCCGGCCGTGGCCTCGCCGGCCAGCACGCCGCGCAGGTTGCGATCCGCCCGTTGGATCATGGAAAGGCCGGCCGGGTCGGCGCCGTCGATTGCGCCGAGCAGCGTCGTCAGCAGGCCCGTCTCGAACAGGGCGACCGAGCCCAGGCCCGTGATGAACTCCGTGACGGGCAGTTCGCCCGCCTCCCCGCGGCACACGCCGCGCACCAGCTCGCGCAGGGCGGCGCGAACGCTGAAGCCGGTGGGCATCGCCCGCGGGTTCACCGCGCGCCGGGCGATCTCGTCCGCGCAGCCGACGACGATCTCCAGCGCGTCGACGCCGTCGGGTTGCCAGGCGCTCGCGCGCAGGGCCGCGAGCAGCTCCACCGGGCGCACCCCGACCAGCAGGGCATCCGCGCACAGGTCGGCGACCACCTCGACGTCGGGATTGGCCGGCAGGGCGCGGATCAGCGCGGCCAGGTGAGCGGCCCGGGTGGCCGGATAGTCGTCGGTGACGAGCCGGCGCCAGTCCCTGCCACCCGGCACCTGGTAGAGCTCGCGGCGCCGGTTCAACACCCCGTACACCGCCAGCACCAGGGCGGCAGCGTCCACCCCGTCGGCGGTGGCGACCTTGTAC
>NZ_JANEZT010000553.1 GCF_025403405.1 Frankia tisae | reverse complement strand
GGGGGCCGGCGCGGCGGCGGGACCGCCGGGTGGGGTGAGAGGGCCGCGGGACTGGAGGACGGTGAGCAGTACCGCGCCGAGGAGGAAGGTGGTCAACCCCCGCATCCCACCGACGGGCAGCGGCGGGCTCTGGCCAGGCCAGCGTGCCTCGCGGACGACGTCCGGTACCGCCAGGACGACGGAGACGGTGAACGAGGCCCACAGCGGCCACAGCAGCACGGCGAGAATGTCCAACAGCAGGGTGTCGTCCATCGGCCCGGTCAGCCGTGCTGAGATCTCCGCCCAGGACGGCACCTGGTGGGGCAGCGGCCAGCCGATGAAATGCCACAGCCCCCACGGCAATCCGCCGATCAGGGCGATCAGCGCGGCGAGGGCGACGGCGGCGCGGGCTACGCGGACCAGCGCCAGCCCGCCGGCGGCGAACCTGCGACGGACAGGCCGGGCGGGGCGGCTCATGGGGCCGCCCCCGCGGCTGGTGGGGCAGGGTGGGCGCTGCCGGTCGCGGTGACGGTGAGCGTGTCGAGTCCGACGATGCCGAGCAGCTGGTTGTGGTGGGCCACGGTGACCGTGACGGTGATCGTGTTGTCCGCGACGGTCGCGGTGCCGGTGGCGCCGGCCTGGGTGAGGTAGGCGCGGGCGGCGGAGACCGCCTGGTCGGGCAGGAGACGGACGGTTCCGCGCTGGCGGAAGGCGGTCAGGTCGAGGTGTTGGGCGCCGGCGCGGGCGGCTTCCTGCGCGACGCCCATCGCGCTGGTCTTGTCCGCCAGCGCGCCGCCGGCGTCGAGGATCAGCCCACCGAACATGACGAACGCGGCGAACAGCACCACCACGAACACGGTGACCGTCCCCTCGTCCCGGCCATCACGCCACGGTCGGCGGGTCACGGTGCCTCTGCGCGCTGGTCGACGTGCTGGTCCACAGGACTGGTGGCGCTGGCGTGCAGCGTCGCCGTGCCCGGAGTCGCCAGCAGGGCGACATCGTGTAGCTCGACGGTGCACGCCACCTGGACCCGCACCAGCGTTCCGGGCGTCAGACCGGCGGGATCGGTCTCGACCGTCAGGTCCTGACAGGTGACCCCCGCGTCGGCCAGCGCGGCCTGCGCGGTGGCACGCGCATCGGCGCCGGCCTGGGCGGGGCTGCGGGCGATCGAGGCGGCACGGGCGGCCTGGTGGGCGACGTCGGCGATCCGCAGCTTCGCGTCTGACACTCGGTAGCACAGGACGAGGAACAGCAGCATGAGTAGCAACACCGGCATGATCAGCACCAGTTCGGTGGTGGCCGAGCCACTGTCCCGGCCGGGATCGACGGGCCGGGGCGGCGCGGGGGCAGGGGTCACGGTGTCCGCCTCTCCACTGGCCCGGCCGCGTCGGCGTTCACCCCGAGGCGTAGTCCCGGAACGACGCTCGCAGCGGTGCCGTGGACGTGGACGGCGGCACGCACGGCGTTCCGGGTGACCGTGACCTGCGGGTCGGTGAGGGTGGCGCGGCCGAGCTGGTCGAGCGTCGCCTGCGCCTGAGTCTGGCCGGCGGCGGTGCTGCCCCCGTCGGCGCGGGCCGCGGCGAGCGCCCGAGTGGCGGTGGCCTGCGCGACGTGGCTGGCGTGCGCCCAGACCGTGACCTGCGCGAGCAGCATCACCACCGTGAACAGCAACGGCAACACGAAAATCATCTCGACGGTCAGCGCGCCGTCGTCTTCCGCCCGGCGGCCAGAGGCGGCGGGCGTGCGGCCGGCGCACCGTCGCCGGGTGCCGGGACGGCTCGGGTGTGGTCGCTGCCGCCGGGGACCGCGGCTGCCCGCACCCGGCCGGCGGGCGGGCACAGGACGGCCGCGGGCACGCCGGCGTCGATCCTTGACCGGTCGGGGATGGGCTGCCACGAGTCGCCTGCTATTTGAAGGCGACGCTTCGCGCAGCATCCAGGATTTCTGGGCCAAAAATTCCGATGACGGCCAGGGCGAGGGCGGCCAGCGCGGCGATCCAGATGACGCTTTCCGTGGTGTTGCTGCCCCGGTCCTGCTCCGGCTCGTGGGGCGGCTGACTGGCCCAGCTGGTGTAGCGCGTCCAGCAGGAACGGATGAAGGTGAACATCAGGGCCTCCCCGAGGAGATACAGCGTCTACAACGAGCGGGTGATCTGGGTCAGGGCGGGATAGAAGACAAAAAGGATGAATCCGATCGCGATCAGGACGCCGGGGATGCTCATGCGTTCGGTGGCGGCTTCGGCGTCGGCTTCGGCGTTCTGGGCCTGGCGGACTCGCAGCGTGGCGGCCTTGGCGTCCAGGGACTGGCGGACGCGGGCGCCTTCGGTGCCGGCGAGGGCGACCGCGTCGGCGAGTTCGGTCAACTCGGAGATCTGAAGCTCGCCACCGAGCCGGCCGAGTGCCTCCCACGGGCTGACGCGGGTTTCCCGGGCAGTCCGCAACGCGCGGCGTAACGCCAGGAACGGCCAGCCGTGCCCGATGCCCGCGGCGTCGGTCAGCGCGCTTTCCACCCCGGCGCCGCCGGCGAGCAGCACCTGGATCAGCGAGAGATAGGCCGACAGGGCGTGGCGGAACGCCACCCGGCTGCGTTCGGCTTCCGCCCGCACGGTCAGGTCGGGCAGCAGGAACCCCACGGCGCCGAGCAGGATCGCCATGGCGGCGGGCACCGCCCAGGGAAACGGCCGGCCCCCGGCGGCGAAGGCCACCCCCACCACCGACGGGAACAGCAACCCGGCCAGACCCGCCGTGGCCTTCTCCGCCAGGTGAGCGTCGGCGGACCGCCCGAGCACGGCCAGGTCCTGGCGCAGCGCGTCGGTCGGCAGCCCGGCGGCGCGCAGCAGACCGATGAACGGCCGGCCGGCCCGTACCGCCCAGCCGTCCTGCTCGGCCGGCACCGTCGCCGCCGCCACAGGGGTCGAGGGCGCGGGGTCGAGCCGGGCCAGGGCCTCTTCC
>NZ_JANEZT010000552.1 GCF_025403405.1 Frankia tisae | reverse complement strand
GCGCTGACGGGGGCGCCCTTCGGATCGGCACGAACCGGCCGGCCGAGTCGCCGGCAGGGCGTGAATCGGCCGGGCGGCCTGTCCTGGTCGGCGGGCACGCCGGGGGAGGAAGCCTCCGATGCGGCCACGTGAACCGCGGCCGCGTGTGCTGCGGTCGCGTGTGCTGCGGTCGCGCCGCCCGGCCCGGTCAGCCCGGTCGGGCCGGGCCCTGGTCGCCGTGGTGTTGGTCTCGGCCGTCGGGCAGCTCGTCCTGCTGGTCGCCGCGGGCTCGCCGGCGGCGAAGGCGCAGACCTGCTCGGACGATCAGTGGAGCGCCGAGTTCCACGCCGGGACCGGTCTCGGTGGAGATCCGGCCGGGCAGCGCTGTGACGCCACGATCGACTTCGACTGGTCGGCGAACGGCCCCGGCGTCACCGGCATCGGCACCGTCGGCTATTCGGTGCGCTGGACGCGCCAGGTCACCCTCGCCGCCGGCTCCTACACGGCGAGCGTGACCGGCGACGACGGTGTCCGGGTGCTCGTCGACGGGCAGTCCGTCGTTGACGGCTGGGGTGACCACGGCCCGCAGACGTTCACCGGCACTCGCACGCTGGCCGCGGGCACCCACACGATCGTCGTCGAGTACTACCAGAACGCCGGCGGAGCCATGGTCGAGTTCGACCTCTCCGGCGGCCCGGGGGAGCCGCGCGGCCCCGGGCCCGACTGCGCGGCCGGCGAATGGGCGGGCACCTACTTCCCGAACCGGACGCTGAGCGGCACCGGGGTGCCCCGCTGCTCGGCGAGCGTCGACTACGCCTGGGGCGACGACGGTCCCGGCCTGGCCGGCATCGGCGCCGACAACTTCTCCGCCCGCTGGACGCGCACGGAGACCTTCGTCGCCGGCACCCTGACGGTCACCGCCACCGCCGACGACGGGATCCGGGTCTACCTCGACGACCAGCCGATCATCGACCGATGGCGCGACCAGGGCCCCACGACCTACACGGCGAGCGCCGAGGTCACCGCCGGCAGCCACGCCGTCCGGGTGGAGTACTACGAGCGCTCCGGCGGCGCGACCGCGCGGGTCGGCTACACCCTCACCCCCGCGGCGGCGTGCAACGGCCTGCAGTGGTCGGCCCAGTACTTCGACAACGCCACGCTCGCCGGCACACCGACGCCGGCACGCTGCGAGAACGGCCTGCACCACGACTTCGGTGACGGCGGGCCGGGCTTGCCCGGCATCGGCCCGGACGCCTTCTCCGCCCGCTGGACCCGCGTCGACCGCTTCGTCGCCGGCCCGATCAGGATCACCGCGACCGCCGACGACGGGGTGCGCGTCTACGTCGACGACACCCGGGTGATCGACGGCTGGAACGACCAGGGCCCGACCACCTTCACCGCCACCCCGACGGTGACCGCGGGCGCCCACACGATCGTCACCGAGTACTACGACCGGGCTGGTGGGGCGCAGATCCGCGTCGACTACACCGGCGGCGGCGGCGACCCCGACCCCCTGTCGGCCTCGCCGCCGGGTGGATGCACCGCCGACTGCGGCGGGACCTGGCAGACGCTCAGCTATCCGGCGTCCGTCCGGTCCGTGCACGCCAGCGTCCTGCGCACCGGGAACGTGCTGCTCGTCGCCGGCTCCGGAAACGACCTGTCCGCCTTCGACTCGGGCACCTTCAAGTCCAGCGTGTGGAATCCGAGCACCGGTCAATTCAAAGATGTTCCTATTGCGGACGATCTTTTCTGCTCGGGTCACGTCCAGCTTCCGGACGGTCGAATCCTGCTGGCTGGCGGGACGGCCGCTTACTCCACCGCCACAGCCAACTACAAGGGCCTGGCGAAGAGCTACATCTTCGATCCCGTGGCCGACACGTACACGGCGACGAACGACCTGCCCGGCGGCGGCCACTGGTATCCCAGCCTGATCGCACTGGGCGACGGCAACGTTCTCGCCGTGGGCGGCCTGGACCAGAACGCGGGCGGCAGCGTCGCCACCGAGATGTTCGACAGTTCCCAGCAGAGCTGGCTGCCCGCCGCCGAAGTGCCGCAGACGTACTTCTTCTGGGGCCTCTACCCCGAACTGAAGCTGATGACGGACGGGCGGCTGTTCTATGGCGGCGTCCACACCTTCGGCAACGCACCGACAGAGGCCGGCTCGAACATCTACGACCCGGCCACGGCGACGGTCAACGACGTGCCTGGTCTGCGCCATGTGAACCTGCGTGACCAGGGTGCCTCGGTGCTGCTCCCGCCGGCCCAGGCCGGGCGGGTGCTGACCCTGGGGGGTGGCAACGGCGATGCCGGAGCCGATGCCATCGCCGCCACCGACCTCATCGACCTGCGCCAGGCCGACCCGCACTGGCAGCCCGGCCCGGACCTGCCGGCGGCGAAGATGTACGTCAGCGCCGTGATCCTGCCCGACGGGAAGGTCCTGGAGACCGGCGGGGGACGGCACCTGCGGTCCGACCCGGTGCACGAGGCGTCGATCTACGACCCGGTCGCGAACACGTTCACCTCGGTCCCGCCGGACCCCCAGGACCGGACCTACCACTCGCAGGCGTTCCTGCTGCCCGACGGCAGCGTCGCGGCGCTGGGGAACAACCCGCTGGACGGGTCGTTCAGCCAGACGATCTCCGTCTACCGGCCCTGGTACTTCAGCCGGCAGCGGCCCGCGATCACTCAGGCAGCCGGCACGTTCGGCTACGGCTCGCGGCAGGCGCTGACGGTCGACGGCGACATCGGCCGGGTCACGCTGCTGCGGCCCGCGTCGGTGACCCACCAGGCCGATCCCAACCAGCGCAGCGTCGACCTGCCGGTGTCGGCCGGCAGCCAGGACGGCCAGATCTCGGTCGACGTCCCCGACAACCCGAACCTTCTTCCGCCGGGGTATTACATGATGTTCGCCCAGAACACCGCCGGGGTCCCCTCCGTGGCCCGATGGGTGCGGGTCGGGTGAGCGCGCGCCTGGACGGCC
>NZ_JANEZT010000551.1 GCF_025403405.1 Frankia tisae | reverse complement strand
CTCGGAAGTTGCTCTGTGGAAGGACTACTTCCTACCGAGGCCCCGCGTTTCCCTGCCTACCCCCCTCCGCCCGTCACAGATAGTGATCGAACGCGGAGTGTGACGGCCCGTTGCAGGGAAAGGCTCAATGTGATGCCCGCATCACAGCAACGCACAGGAATACCCAGGAAATTCACAGTCAGATCTCCCTCCAGTCAACTAGCGTGTCCCTTCGTCGGCAAGAAGGCCGACCCAGAGGAAAGGATTTAAAGAATGCCACTCAGGAAGATTCTTCCGCCGCCGCCCAAGCCGAAGAGGCCGCGCCGGCCGCGCCCCCACCCGCTCCCCAGGAAGCCATCACACGGGTAACAGAGATCCGGCATTTCCGGTCCGGGGTGCGATGATTGACACCGCACCCCGGACCGGCCGGGAAAGGCGGTTGGAATGCCGGCGCGACACGCCGAACGTACGGTTGCCGGTAGGACCGCCCCCCGCGACGGGCCAGCCGCGGCACCCGACGGGGCCGCCGCGACTCGTCGGGTGCTGCGCCGTCTGCGTCCCCTCGTCCGGCCCGAACGCGGGCTGCTGCTCGGCGCAGTGGCGCTGCTGCTCGCCGGCACAGGCGCGGAGACGGCCACGGTGTGGCTTTTCGGCCGGCTCACCGACCGGGCCCTCATACCAGGTTCACCTCGGGAGTTCTGGGGCCCGGCGGCGTTGTGGCTGTCCGTCGCCGTCGCCGGCGGTGCGTGCGGGTACGTGGGCCACTGCCTGGAGGCGAAGGCGTCGGGGCGGTTGCTGGGCCGGCTTCGCGCGGCGATGCTCGCCCGCCTGCACGTGTTGTCACCGACCTTCTTCGCGCAGCGGCCGGCCGGCGACCTCATGACCCGGTTCAGCTCGGACGTGGACGCCATCGACGACCTCCTCGGCGCCGGCCTGGTCCAGGCCATCACCGCCGGCTGCGGGGTGGTGTGCTTCGCCACGGCCGCCTTCGTCCTGCGCTGGGAGCTCGCGCTGCTGGCCTGCGCCGCGGCGCCGCTACACTGGCTGCTCACCCGGCGGCTCGCGGGCCGCGTGCGGCAGGTCTCGCAGGCCGAGCGGGCCGCGGAGGGCCGCATCGGCGCCGTCGTCGAGGAGAACATCGCGGCCAGCGCCCTCGTGCAGACCCACGGGATGGCGGGGTACGAGCTGCGCCGGCTGCGCCGTCACGGCGCCGCCTGGCGCGAGGCCCGATTCGCCGCCTACCGACTCGCGGCGGCGAACGGCGTGCTGGCCAGCCTGCTGGAGACCGTCTTCGTGCTGGCCGTGCTGGGCATGGGTAGCTGGGAGATCGCGCAGGGGCGGCTGACCGTCGGCGGCCTGCTGTCCTTCGCCGGTTTCCTCGGCTACCTGTACGGCCCGCTGCAGGAGCTCGGTGAACTCGTCGTGACGGTCGGCTCCGCGGTGACCGCCGGGGAACGGATCATCGAGGTCCTCGACCACCCCGCGGAGGTGGACGACGCCCCGGACGCCCGCCCACTGGGCCGCGTCCGTGGCCATCTGCGGTTCGAGCAGGTGCGCCTGACCTACCCGGACACGCTCCAGCCCGCGCTGGACGACGTCTCGTTCGCCCTGCGCCCCGGCGAGCTGACCGTCCTCACCGGCGGCAGCGGCGCCGGGAAGTCGACGGTGACCAGGCTGCTGACACGGCTGCACGACCCGTCGGCCGGGCGGATCCTGCTCGACGGGCACGATCTGCGCTCGGTGACCCTGGCCTCGCTGCGCCGTGCCGTGACCGTGGTGGCCCAGGACAGCCCACTCGTCGACGGGACGCTGCGGGAGAACATCGCCTGGGGGCAGCCGGACGCCGACCCCGCTCGGGTCGCCGCCGCCGCGCGGGCCGCCGGAGTGGACGGGTTCGCCCGCCGGCTGCCCGATGGTTACGACACGCCGCTCGGGCAGGGCGGCCGGCGGCTGTCCGGCGGCCAGCGACGGCGGGTCACGCTCGCGCGGGCACTGCTGCGCGACTCCCCCGTCCTGGTCCTCGACGAGCCGACGGCGGGGCTCGACGACGCCGCCGCCGAGCCGCTGCTGCGCTCCCTACGTCGGCTCGCCGCCGACCGGACCGTCCTCGTGATCACCCATGATCTGCGGCTGGCCGCCCGTGCCGACCACCTCGTCGTCCTCGACCGCGGCCGGCTGGCCCGACCGCCCGCCGCGACGTCCGTCGGGTCAGGCGGGTCAGGCGGCGAGCGCCACCAGCCGGGGGACGAGCTCGGCGTCGTGCTGGCGATGGCCGCGATCCCGGCGAGCCGGCGCCATCCGCCGGACGGTCAGCGCTTCCCGGTTCGAGCCGGATGGCCGGATCACCACCGGTAGCGTGCCGGCCATGGCGCTGTTGGACGACTACGTGGCCCGGTCGAGGAAGGCGGTGGCGGCCGGCTGCCTGCTGCGCGACGCCGCCGGGCGCGTGCTGCTGGTGGAGCCGACGTACAAGCCGAACTGGGATGTCCCCGGCGGGATCGCCGAGCCCGGCGAGTCTCCGCGGCAGACCGCGCAGCGCGAGCTGGGCGAGGAACTCGGGCTCGACCTGCCGGTCGGCCGCCTGCTGTGCGTCGACCATCTCGCTACCGGGCAGCGGGCGGACGCGCTGCGGTTCCTGTTCGCCGTGGACGGTCCGCCGATCCCGGTGGACGCGCTGGTCCTGCAGGCCGCGGAGATCCACTCGGCCCGGTACTGCGCACCCGCCGAGGTCGCCAAGCGGGCCTCAGCGCACCTGGCCCGTCGGGTCGCGGCCTGCCTGGCCGCCCCGCACCTGCCCGTCTACCTGGAGGACGGCATCCCCGCCGGGTGAACCGGCGGATGAACCGGCGGCGGCCCACCCCTTGACCAGATCTGTGACCTGGATAACATAGCTCACCATGTGAGCTGGGTAACATACCCGGCTCTCGCCGCCAAGCCCTTCCCATGGGCTGGGTGGGAGGAGATGGAGGGGCTGTGGGTAGCACGGGTACGTGGGAGAGGAGTC
>NZ_JANEZT010000550.1 GCF_025403405.1 Frankia tisae | reverse complement strand
GCCGGCTATGCCGACCCCGCCGGCTATGCCGACCCCGCCGGCTATGCCGACGGCGGCGGCGGCGGCCACCTCGGCGCCTTCGGCCTGCGCAGCGGCGAGCGCATCGGCCCGTTGTCTGTGCAGGGCGCGACCTTCCGCGACCTGGAGGTTGGGTCGATCGTCCCGAATCCGCGCCAGCCCCGGACGCACTTCGACGAGGATGCGCTGGAGGAGCTGGCCGCGAGCCTGCGCGAGGTCGGCCTGCTCCAGCCGGTCGTCGTCCGCCAGGTGGGGCCGGAGCAGTACGAGCTCGTGATGGGCGAACGGCGCTGGCGGGCATCCCAGCTGGCCGATCTGACCCGCATCCCCGCGATCGTGCGGGAGACCGCCGACGACGCCATGCTGCGCGACGCCCTGCTGGAGAACCTGCACCGCCAGCAGCTCAACCCGCTTGAGGAGGCGGCGGCGTACGAGCAGCTGCTCAAGGACTTCGGGGCGACCCACGAGGAGCTCGCCGGCCGGCTCGGCCGGTCCCGCTCGCACGTCACCAACACCATCCGCCTGCTCGGGCTGTCGCCCGCGGTGCAGCGGCGGGTTGCGGTCGGCGTGCTCTCGGCGGGCCATGCGCGGGCGCTGCTCTCGCTGCGCGACGCCGAGGCTCAGGATCGGCTCGCCACCCGCATCGTCGCGGAGGGGCTGTCCGTTCGGGCCGTCGAGGAGATTGTCGCGCTGGACGAGGACACGCCGCGCAAGCGGCCCCCGCGTGGCCCCCGCTCGACCCCGCCGACCCTGTCACGACTCGCCGACCAGCTCTCGGACCGCTTCGAGACGAGAGTGAAGGTGGATATGGGGCGCAACAAGGGAAAGATCACGGTTGAGTTCGGCTCCCTCGAGGACCTGGAGCGGATCGTCGCGGTGATGTCCCCCGCGACCGCGCCGGACGCCGTCTCGCCACATTAGCCCGCCGGTCGACCCGGGGATCCTTCCCGGGGAGGGGCGGGCGGCCTGACCAGCATGGGACGCGGGGGCGAGGCGTCCCGGCTGGTGTCAGGCGGGATTGCCGGCTTGGCCGACCTTGCGGAGCACTCCCTCCGGAGTCATCGAGCCGAGTAGTCGTTCCAGCGCGACCTCGACGTCCTCACGCCAGCTCACCGCGTTCTTCACCTCGAGACGCAGCCGGGGCCACCGGTGGTGGGGGCGCACCGTCTTGAAGCCGACGGCCAGCAGGTAATCGGCGGGCACCACGCACCGGGCGCCGGAGTTCTGCAGATCACCGAACGCCTCCACCGCCCTGAACCCCCGGCGCAGGATTTCCTTGGTGATGGACTGGATGAGGATGCGGCCGAGGCCCTGGCCCGCGAACTCCTCCACGATGAGCGCCGTCATCAACAGGACCGCGTCCGGTGACACCGGGCTGGTGGGGAAGGCAGCCGAGCGGGGCACGTACGCGGGCGGCGCGAACATGATGAATCCGGCCGGGACATTGTCAACGTAGACGATCTTCCCGCAGCTTCCCCATTCAAGTAGCGCCGCCGAGACCCAGGCCTCCTTCTCGAGGTCGGTGGCTCCGGTCTCCTCTGCGCGGCTGCGCGCGACCGGATCGAGCTCCCAGAACACGCAGCGGCGGCAGGGCAGCGGCAGGTCGTCAATGTTGTCCAGGGTGATGTTCGCGATGCGACGGCTCATCGAAAGGGCACTCCCGCGGTCGGCCACCGGGCCGCCGTCCACCCCGGTGGGGTGAATCGCGGCCGTTTGGACTCAGCCTAGGCTGGCCGGTCTGCATCGACCCCCGACGCACCGCACCCGTTTCACGTGAAACCACTCTCCCGCGTGCGCCGGGCTGCTGCGGTCACCGCGCCGCGCCGCGTTCGCCGGGGTGGCGGGTACCGGTCGGACCTGCGGGGCCGTCAGGCGCGACCGGCGAGCCGCGGGACGTGAAGCTGTCCCGTCGGGGCGTCCATCTCCGGCGGGAGGAACAGCCGCTGCGTCGCCGCAAGGACCGCCTCGGCGACCGCGGCGCGGAACTCGGTCGAACCGAGTGCGTGCGCGTCGTGATCGTTGGTCAGGTAGCCGAGGTCGAGTCGGACCGTCGGCATCCGAGTGCGGCGGAGCAGATCCCAGACCTTCGGGTGCGTGCGGCAGTCCGGCATGTCAGTGCGGGAAACGATCTCACGCTGGACAAGTTGGGCGAATCGCTCACCGACGGCCGAGGACCCGCGGGCGTTGCCGTAGTAGTAGGCCGAGACCCCCCGCGCGTGACGGGAGGTGCTGCCGTCCGCATGCAGCGAGATCAGGAGGTCGGCCTCGAGCTCGTTCGCGCGGGCGGCGCGCTCGGACTCGCTCGGCGATTCGTCCGGGCCGTGGATGAGGTGGGATTCCAGGCCGGAGTCGAGTAGGCGGGTGGTGAGCCTGGCGGCGAGATCGGCCATGATGTCCCGCTCGCACAGGCCGCCACTGACGATGCCGGGGTCGTCGCCGCCGTGCCCGGGATCGAGGGCGACGACCACCCCGAGCAGGGAGGTGCCGCGGGCGAGCAGGCGGACCGACTCGCGTAGCACGTCGGGACGGCCACCGGTCACGGTGCGACGCAGCCGCTTGAGCTCGCGCAGCGTCCGCGGACCGCAGCGGCCGTCGGGATCCAGGCCGCGGTTGCGCTGGAAGTCGCGCACCGCGCTCTCCGTCCGCGGGCCGAAGATGCCGTCGGTCCGGCCGATGTCGAATCCCATGTTGAACAGGCGCTCCTGCAACGCCGCCACGTCGTCCCCGACGAAGGGGTGCGCGGCGCTGAGATAGAGCAACCTGTCGCCGAGATTGTGGCGGGCCTCCTCGAGCGCCCGTGCGGTGTCCGGACCGAGTATCCCATCGACGGAGAGGCCCCGGCTTTGCTGGAATGCCCGCAGCGCGTTGTCGAGATCGCGGTCGAACCGGTCGGGCGGAGCGGCCGCGGCACCCCCCGACGCCGCAGCCGGGCTGGGTGCGCCGTCCGCAGCTGGTGCTGCGGGGATGGCTGGTGCTGCGGGGATGGGC
>NZ_JANEZT010000054.1 GCF_025403405.1 Frankia tisae | reverse complement strand
GGGCGGCCTGGGCGGGCGCGGCGCCCAGCGCGGTGCCGATCCCCACACCGAGCGCGCCGACTGTTCCCACCGCGCGGCGCGAGGGGCTCGGGAAGTTACGCATCTTTCTCCTTCGGAATGGTTGTGGATACGTGAAGAGTGAAGTGGAAGGAAGCGCAATGTGATGCGCGTCGGCGCGTCATGGTTCGCCGTGAGCTGGCGCGCCGTAGGTGTAGGTGGTGGTGCGATCGGTCGGGCCGAAGAACGCGACGACCTCGGCAATGCGGGTTCCATCTGCCGAGAGGGTGATCACGTCGAGTCCCTCAAGCACGCGGTGGCCGTTGGGAAGACACATGGCCCACTCGAAACGTCCGTAACCGTGATGAAGATCGATCGCACTGATCCGAACCGGCCGCAGGGTCGGGTAACTGCTGGCGATCCGGCCGAGGAGCTCGGCGACCGCAGGTCTGCCCTGCGCCTGTCCGATCGGGTTGGTATAGCGCACGTCCGGGGTGCAGCTGGCCGTCAGCGCCGCTTCCCGGCGTAGCGGATTTGTTTCAGTCCAGGCCGAAAGCAGGGTGCCGACGAGATCGACTCCGGACTGGGGAGTCCTGGTCAGATCGGGGAGGCCGCCTGGACGGTCCCCATCCTGGGCGGGTGCGGGAGGGATCATCGGGGCGTGAACCTCCGCGCAGCCTCGGCCCGTTGCAGTTTGCCAGACGGGGTTTTCGGGATGGATCCCGGCGAGAGGACGATCACCGCGTGTGGCATGATTCCCAGCGCGGCCCGGACCTCATCGAGAACCAGGGTGCGAACGCGTTCGGGATCGTCCGTTCGGCTTTCGACTGCAATGGCGAGACCTTCGCCGTCTCCCAACGGTCCCCGGCGCGCGAAGCCGAAGGCGACCGCGTTGCCCGGCCGCACTCCCGGCACCCGGGCCGCCGCTCGCTCGACTTCGTCCGGGTAGATGTTGCGTCCAGCGAGGATGACAACGTCCTTTATGCGGCCCGTGACCGCGAGCTCGCCGCCGGCCTGGTAACCCAGATCTCCGGTGCGAAGCCAGCCCTCGGGGAGGAATCGCGCCGAGGTCGTCTCGGCGTCACCACGGTAGCCGGCCGTCACCGAAGTCCCACGGACTTGAATTTCGCCGACCTGGCGTTCGGGCATCGGGCGACCGGTCGTTTGGTCGACAATCCTTGCTTCGAGCCCCTGGACCGGCTTGCCGAGCAGAGGTATGCGTCGGACGCGGCCGGCCGGCGGCGTCTCTCCCTCGCTGCTGACGCTGATCCCCGGCCTGGCGGGGGCTCCCGGTGAGGCGCCAGCAGGCATCGGTACCGCTATTCCGTGCCGTTCGAGATCCTCCGCGCCCACCACGTCGCAGCGCAGTCCGCGGCCAACAGGAGAGATTGCCACGGCGACCGTCGCCTCGGCCATCCCGTAGGCGGGTACGAACCCCGCGGGGTCGAGCCCGTGTCTGCGCCCTGCCGCGGTGAAGGCGTCCACCACCTCGGGGTCTATGGGTTCCCCGCCGGACAGCGCGCAGCGCAGTGACGACAGGTCGAGTGTGGGGCCGGTGGCGAGCAAGCGGGCTGCGAGAGCGTATGCGGCGTTCGGACCGACGGTCGTGGTGGCCCGATGGCGGTCCACCCGCCGCATCCACTCGGCGGGTCTGGCCAGGAAGTCCGCCGGGCTGGACAGAATGGTGTCACATCGTCCGCAGGTCAGCGGCACCAGAAGGCTCCCAACCAGCCCCATGTCGTGGGACAGTGGCAGCCAGGACAGCATTCGGCCATGGATGGACTCGTGCCCGGTGGCCTGCTTGATCGCGTCGATGTTGGCAGCAAGATTTGCATGGCTGATCTGCACAATCTTCGCGGCGCCGGTGGTCCCGCTCGTCAGTTGGAGGACAGCCGGGTCGTCGTCGGAGCCGGCGGGGACCATGGTGATGGGTTCGGGTCCGGCCAGCGCTGTGGACAGCACCCCGGGCAGGTCGGTGACGACGCGCCCGGGATTTGCCAGCCCATCGATCGAGTCGGTCCACGGGTCGCCGACGAGGACAACGGGCTCGCCGAGGGAGTCCAGCCGGGCGCGGGTAGCCGCAAGGTAGCCGGCCGGGGTTGTGGCACGGGCCGGCGACGGCAGAAAGGTGACACTGGCGCCGGCAAGCCAGCCTGCGAGGGCAGCCACGACCGCGGGCCGCGACGTCGGCGCCAGGATGCCGAGGGGATGGCCTGAGCCGGCGCCGATCCCCTGCAGCGCTGCGGACAGTCGTAGGGCGTCGTCGTACAACTTCGACCATTCGACCCGCTGCACATCCGTGCCGTCGAGAAACGTCACCGAGCCGGACTGCTTGGCGGCTCGTTCGATCTTCTCGGTTAGATATGTCAACTATCGTCCCGATTCGCGGGGCCAGTCGGAGATCCGGCCGGGGTTGTTTGCGAGGGTTCTTGGCCGGTCGTCCTACCGCGAGTCAACCTGGTCCCGGTACACGGCGAGGATCAGCCGATCCCAGTAGCGGCCCTGGTAGTACTCATGATCGACCAATCTGCCCTCCGTCCGCAGCCCGTTTCCCAGGGCGCTTGCGAACTGTGGCAGGTTAAATTCTGGGAGCTCAAAGTAGAGTTTACGAAACGGCCAGACATCGAAGACGTATCGGATGAACAGGCGGACCGGCTCGATCGCTATTCCTGATCCTGCGTAGCGGCCGCTGACCGCGGCGCCCACGTAGGCGTGTCCAAGTGCAAAGTCCGGGTTGTAGCAAATTACATTGCCGACAGGTTCGCCAGTCTCAACTGACTCCACCAGGAACTGGGAGAGCATTCCCTGCCAAAGTTCCTGCTCGAACTGCGCGTAGCTGGGGACCGAACCCCGATACCGCCACCGGAATCCGGTCTCCGGGGAGATTGCGAGTTCGTAGAGGAACGGGGTTGACGCTGGGAGAAGCGGTGCGAGCCTGAAGTACCGTCCGCTCCGCTGCGGCGGCCGAGGTGGCGTCGGGTCCGCGAGGCCTCGGCCGCCCTGCACCGCGGCGGTCGGCGGCGAAACGTGCTGATCAATGCGCAAACCGGCCGGGTCCGTGACCTCTCCACCATGTGGGGCTCCGGCACCCGCGTCCGGTGGCTGCACGGTGACCGGCCTGCTCGGGTGGCGTATCTGCGATGCGGTCAACGGCGCGGATAGATCAGGGAACGGCAGTTGCGTCTCGGGTGTCACCGGCTCGGGCCGGTGCGATCTGGCTAGGCACTGGTCATAGAGCTCGCCGACCGTACCGATGCGCAACCAGGCCCGTTCCGACAGGTCGACGCCTAGCCCGGCTATCGCGGCGTGCAGCTCGAGCAGCGCGAACGAGTCGAGTCCCAGGTCCGCGCCGAGACGGGCGCCGGAATCCGCCTGTTCGGCGTCGACTCCCGCATGGCGGGCGATGAAGGCTGCGAAATCCTTTTCAGCGAGCATGACCCTCCGACCCATCGGGCAGGCAGCAGGACACGAACAACATCTACTGTCAGGCAGACCGCACAAGGACATGTCCGGATGAACCACCGGTAAAGCTCGGGCAACCCTATGGGGGTTGCCCGACCATGGAGGGGTGTAGTCAGGTGAGTACCGTCCGGCGTCGCTGAGCATAACAGCCTGTATGCCATCGAAGGAAACGAATTGATGAGAAATTGTGAGGGCTGGAACGCGGGCGGAGTCTGACCCCGTCCAGGGTTTGTTCAGGGCCCCGGCAAGTTTGCTGGGTAGCGGCTCATGGGCCGTGCCGGGGGTTTTCGGTGAGACTGGGTTGTGGTGGGTTGCGGATCGGACCCCGAAACAGGACGGGCATGACCCTCGGGTGATCATGGAGGCTCCCACGCCGTCCTGATCGTCCCGAGGTGCCATGCCCGCCGCACCGAAGGAGCACACGCGGCGATCCCTTGCTGCCTGGAACGCCGCTACGGCGATCTTGTCTGTTTCAACGAACTTCCGGCCGGCAGCCATCGTCGTCTCGACGAGGTCCCGGCCGAGATCAGGAGCTCGTGAGGATGACGAGTTGCTGGGTCGCTCGGGTCATCGCGACATAGCGGTCGACCGCTCCTTCGATGCCGTCACCGAACGCCTCCGGGTCGATGAGGACGACCAGGTCGAACTCGAGCCCCTTCGACAGCTCCGGGGTCAGCGACCGGACGCGGGAGGTCGCCTGGAACGTTGCGTCTTTGCTGTCACCGGTGCCGATGACGCAGGCGATCCCGTCGGCATGCGCGGCGAGCCAGGCCTCGAGAATCGAGCCCAGTTCCGAGGCGGATCCGTGCACGACGGGGACGCCACTGCTGCGAATGGAGGTCGGCACGTTGGCGTCCGGGAGTACCGCCCGGATGACCGGCTCGGCCTGCGCCATGATCTCTTCCGGCGTCCGGTAGTTGATGGTCAGGGAGGCCAGGCTGATCCGGTCGAACCCGATCCGCGTCAGCCGTTCCTGCCACGACTCGGTGAACCCGTGCCTGGCCTGGGCGCGGTCCCCGACGATGGTGAAGCTCCGGGACGGGCAGCGCAGCAGCAGCATCTGCCACTCCGCGTCGGTCAGTTCCTGGGCCTCGTCCACGACGATGTGCGCGAACGGGCCGGCGAGCAGGTCCGGGTCGGTGCTGGACAGTGCGGATTCGTCGACCAGGACGTCGTGGAAGTCCTCTCCGCGCAGCATCGTCACCAGGCCCATGCCGTACTCGTCGTCGGCCTCGCGCAGGTTGTCGACGACCCTGGCCTTGTGCTCGCGTTCGGCGGCGACGGCGGCGTCCCGCTGACGCTTACGCCGGGCCGCCCCCGGGTCGCCGAGCCGCTGCCGCGCCGCGTCCAGCAGCGGCAGGTCGGACACCGTCCAGGCCCTGGCGTCGCCGCGCTGCAGCCGCCGCATCTCGTCGCGGCTGAGCCAGGGAGCGCATCTGTGCAGGTAGGCGGGCACCGACCACAGGTCCGCGACGAGATCGGTCGCGTCGAGCAGCGGCCAGGCCCGGTTGAACGTCGCCCGCAGCCCCCGGTTCTGGAGCAGCGACCTGCGGAACTGGTCGGCCGGGACGTCGCTGCCGTGGGACGCCTCATGCTTGTCCAGCAGAATCGTGAGTAGCTCCGCCCAGACCTCCTGGCGCGCCTCGTTGTGTGCGGTACCGGGTGTCGGTACGTCGAACGCCTCGGCCCAGTCGTCGGCGCTCAGCTGGAGGTCGGACCAGTGGGTCATGACCGTCATCGGCTTGGTGGGTGGCTCCTCGTAGAACTGCACCGCCGCCTCGATCGCCTTCACCAGGTTCGCGGACGACTTCAGTGCGGCCACGCCCCGGTCGGTCTCGATCTCTGCCACGGTTCCCTCCGCGACGAGGTCCCGCAGGGTGCAGGTCTGCACGCCCTCCTCGCCGAGGCCGGGCAGGACGTCGGCGACGTAGGTCAGGTAGGGCTGGTGCGGACCGACGAACAGCACGCCGCCCCGGCGGTGACCGAGGCGAGGGTCGGAGTAGAGCAGGTAGGCGGAGCGGTGCAGGGCGACGACGGTCTTCCCCGTGCCCGGACCGCCGTCGACGACGAGAGCACCGTCGGATCCGGCGCGGATGATGGCGTCCTGGTCGGCCTGGATGGTGCCGAGCACGTCTCGCATCCGGGCCGACCGGTTGCCGCCCAGGCTGGCGATGAAGGCGGACTGGTCGTCGAGCGCGGCATGCCCCTCAATGCCGTCCGGGGTGAACACCTCGTCCCAGTAGTCGCTGATCCGGCCGCGGGCCCAGCGATACCTGCGGCGGCTGGCCAGCCCCATCGGGTTGGCGTGGGTCGCTCCGAAGAACGGCTCCGCCGCGGGGGAGCGCCAGTCGAGAAGCAGCCGACGACCCTCGCCGTCCGCGAGGCCGAGTCGTCCGATGTACATGGGCTCGGGGTCGTCTGCGCCGACGATGTGCCCGAGGCACAGGTCCAGCCCGAAGCGGCGCAGGGCGCGCAGGCGAGCGGTCAGCCGGTGGATCTCCAGGTCCCGGTCCATCGCCGCCTGGCCTATGCCGCCCGGCGCCCTGCGTTCGGCATCGAGGCGGTCGGCCAGGTCGGCGATCGACGCCTCGAGGCTCTGCGCGATGGCCGCGAAGTGCTGCTCGTCGCCGGCGATCAGCGTCGGGTCGGCCTTGGGGGCGAGGCGGTCGGGAAGGTCGAACGCACTGGTGGTCAGAGGGCTCACGGCATCAGCTCCGATGTTCTTCGTCGTGGCGCGGCAGCATGCGGGTCAGCCGCGAGCGCCCCGTACGTCGACGACAACACCCGCATTCCGCGACTCCCATGCCCGCAGGTTCTGGCCCCGGCCAGCGATTCTGCGGCACGCCCCGGGTCTTGCCGCAAGCCCCCCAGTGTGCTATAGGTTGAAGATGGAGGGGAGTGGTACTCCTCTCCATCCCTTCCTCCTACCTTTCTCCTCCCGACCGTTGACCGTCGATCCCCGGTGCTCGCGGGGGTGGGTGGCGCGGCCGCCTGCCCGTGATCGACCGGTCAGCGCGTCCCATGGGCGTGGAGCTCGCGGATCGCCGGGCGGGGATCATCCTCGACGCGGGACTCGGCGTCGAAGATCATGGTGGCGCGCCGGTCGAGCGTATACGGCGACCAGGTGGGCAATCCGGGATGGTTCGGATCGCCCTCCTGAGCGAAACGCACGAACGCCTCGCTGACCGCGCGGGCCACACTCGCATTCTCGGGCCGGTCGCCGGCCATCGGGGTGAGTGGATAATTGTCGAACACAAACGGGATCTCGCCGCCGTGGGTGGCCCCGAGAATCCCACCGAGGGCGGGCGTGGCGAAATCGAAACGGTAGACATACACCGGGGCGCCGGCGGCGGCGATCTTCCGTTGGGCCCAGTCAATCCCGCCCCACCACATCACCCGGTCGGTCACGAAGGCGCACGCCAGCTCGCTCGGCGTCGCATCCGGCCGGTCCGCGCGGTAGGCGCGCACGAACTCCGGCCCGGCGGCGCCGAACATGCCGCCGGCCAGCGCGGCCAGGCCGGCGTCGTCGAGGGAGCCGAACCACGGCATCCCCAACATGATCATCTTCATGTCGTCCCGGGTCGATCCGACGAGGACGGGCACGTCGGCACCCAGCGGGGAGGCCTGCGGATCCATCGGATGGGCGGGCAGGACGCGGCCGTCGACGACCGCCTGGAAGGGCATGAACTGCTCGCTGCCGGCCGCCCCGGCGAGCCCGGAGGCGATCGGCACCCCGGTCGCCTCCGCCTCCTCGATCAGCAGCTCGGCCGGCACGTCGTGCAGCTTCGCGACGTCGGCCGGGGCGATCCCGAGCCGGCCGAGCAGCTCTTCGGCGTTCGCGGTCGCCACGTCCGCCGGGCAGGAGCGGATCAGCGGGCCGCTCATCACCGCCGCCCGCTGGAACAGGCCTTTCGCCGCCGGCATGCCCAGCAGGATGGAGGTTTTCGACGCGCCGCCCGAGTCACCGAACAGCAGCACCCGGTTCGGGTCGCCGCCGAACCCGGCGATGTTGTCGCGCACCCACCGCAGGGCGAGCACGATGTCGAGCATGCCGGCGTTGCCCGCGTCGCGGTAGCGGTCCCCGGCCAGCTCGCCGAGGTGCAGGAAGCCGAGTGGGCCCAGCCGGTGGTTGATCGTGACGACCACGGCGTCGCCCCGGGCGGCCAGGGCAGTGCCGTCGTAGAGCGGCCAGGAGCCCGAGCCCGTGCTGAAGGCGCCGCCGTGCAGCCACACCAGCACGGCGCGGGCGCGCTGCTGGTCGACGCCGCCGGTCCAGACGTTGAGCACCAGACAGTCCTCGTCCTGGGCCGGTTCGTCCCCGGCCAGGCCGTGCAGGAACGCGAGGAACGGCGCCATCCGCGCGGCCGAGGCGGGATCGTCCGCGCCGGTGCCGCCCGCCTCGGCCGGGCGCGCCTGCGGCGCGGTCGGGCCATAGGCTAAGGCGTCGCGAACACCCGTCCACGGCTCGGGCGGGCGGGCCGGTTGGAATCGGTTCGCGCCGGCGACGGATCCGCCGTACGGAATTCCCTTGAAAACGTGCACGCCCGATGGTGTCGTCGTGCCGCGAATCCGGCCGCTCGACGTTTCGATGACGATATCCGGCATGATCGTTCCTTTCCTGCGTGGGCCCGTTCGAGGTCGCGAGTGAAGTGGCTCGATGCACCGAAAATTAGGCGTCGACCGAAGGTGTGTCAACAGCGTTCACTGGCCCCGGCCGCGACCGGTTGACGTGGTCGAGGGCACTCTGAAACGCTGCCGGGTACCCGCACGCGGGCCGCGGGTACCGGGTGGGGCCATGGGCGCCGGCGCGAGGCTGGGCCCGAGGGCAACACGGGACGGAGCTGCTGATGGGCGCGAGCGAGCTGTCTGGGAACATCGATTCCGCACCGTTAGCCCGCTCCGCGGCGACGGCGGCCTGACGCCGATGGCCACGCCTGTCGCGGGATCCACTGCCTCCGAGCCGTCCACGGCCTCCGCGCCGTCCTCGACACACGGTCCGGCCCCGGATCAGACCGGCCGGCTCGCCGGGCGGGTCGCCGTCGTCACCGGTGCGGGCCAGGGCCTGGGCCGGGGGATCGCCGAGGCGCTGGCCGACGAGGGCGCCGCGGTGGCCCTGCTCGGCCGTACCGAGTCGAAGGTGATCGCCGCCGCCGAGGAGCTGTCCGGCAAGGGCGCCCGGGTGCTGGCGCTGCGCTGCGACGTGGCCGAGCGGGCCGATGCGCAGGCCGCGGTCGAGGCGACGCTGGCGGCGTTCGGCGCGGTCGACATCCTCATCAACAACGCCCAGGGCGGGAACAACACCGTCCGCGTCCCCACCGTCGACGCCACCGACGCCCAGCTCCTCGAATCCTTCGAGACGGGCCCGCTGGGCAGCGTGCACATGATGCAGGCCTGCTTCGAGGCGTTGCGGGACTCCGGCCACGGTGCGGTCGTCAACTTCGGGTCGGGGATCGGCGTGCGCGGCGCGCCCGGCCTGCTCGGGTACGCGATGGCGAAGGAGGCCATCGGCGGCCTGACGAAGGTCACCGCCATCGAGTGGGGCCGCTATGGGATCCGGGTGAACCAGGTCTGCCCGGCGGCCTGGTCGCCGGCGGCCGAGGAGTACATGAAACAGAGCCCCGAACGCTGGGAGGCGCAACGCCGCCAGACCCCGCTGCGCCGGCTCGGTGACCCCTACGCCGACATCGGGAGGGCGATCGTTGGCCTGGTCAGCGACGACATGCAGTACCTGACCGGGGCGACGCTCATGCTCGACGGCGGCCAGATCCTGCTGCGCTGATCCGGTCGCGCTCCCCAACCCCGCGCAAGGACGGACCGGAAGGAAACGGCGATGCCGGACAACCTGGTGGGCAAGACGGCGATTGTCACCGGTGGCAGCAGTGGCATCGGCCTGGCCAGCGTCGAGGCGTTCGTCGCCGAGGGCGCGCACGTGGTCATCGGCGACATCCAGGACGAGCGCGGCCGGGCCGCCGCCGAGCGGCTCGGTGACGCCGCGATCTACGTCCACACGGACGTCTCCGACGACGATCAGGTCGCCAACCTGGTCGACACCGCGGTGCGGCACTTCGGCGGCCTGGACATCATGTTCAACAACGCCAGCGGCGCCGGCGACCAGGCCGGGTTCGTCGATCTCGGGCCGGACGGGCTCGACCGGTCGCTGCGCCTCATCGTCGGCTCGGCCGTCTCGGGCCACCGGCACGCTGCCCGGGTGTTCATCGAGCAGGGCCGCAGCGGCTCGATCATCACCACGAGCAGCGGTTCGGGCCTGCGCGGGGGCCTGGGCCAGCCGAGCTACACGATCGGCAAGCACGCCGTCATCGGCGTGGTGCGCCATGCCGCGGCCGAGCTCGGCCGGCACGGCATCCGCTCCAACGCGATCTGCCCCGGCATCACGATGACGCCGGTGATGGGCGTGGGCATCGCCCGGGACCGCCGGCCGGCCTTCATGGAACACCTCGCCGAGGCGCTGCGCGACGAGCAGCCGGCCGGCCGGGTCGGGCAGCCCGAGGACATCGCCGCGGCGGTGGTGTTCCTGGCCAGCGACCTGTCCCGGTTCGTCAACGGGGTGATCCTGCCGGTCGACGGCGGCGCCGACGCGGTGAGCCTCGGGCGCTACGCCGAGATCACCACCGCGGTCCGGGCGGACTTCGGCGGCCGCTGACCGCGCGCCGTCGCGCCGTCGCGCCCTCGGGCCCTCGGTGGTGCTGCCGTGGTGGGCGGAAACGCGTCGCGGGGCCGGCTGCGCGACGGTGCGCAGCCGGCCCCGCGACGGGCTGGGACGAGGCGGGTCAGGTCACAACGATCCGCACGGAGGCGACGTTCGGGATGCGGCGGTGCACGGCGTCTCGGTCGCCGTCGCGGTGCGACCACACCCGGGCGGTCGCGAACCGGGTGCCCGGCGTGGGGTAGGTGTGCGTCCTGGTCAGGCTGACGGCCGTGGGGGTGCCGACGATGTCGGCCGGGTCGGCGAACGAACCCGAGCCGTCGAGGTCCCACTCGACCGCGATGATCGTGCCGGCCTCCGGTGGCACCTCGGCGTCCACCCGCAGGGTCACCGCGGTGCCCGCCGGCACCTCGGCCCGCTCGCCACCGTCCACCGTCGCCGAGACCACCGGCTGGATGCCGCCGCGCTCCGCCGCGGTCGCCGGCAGCGTGACCCGCCCGTCGCGGAACTCGTAGCGCGACCCGGCGGGCTCGACCCCCTGCTCCACCCAGGCGACCAGGTCGAGCAGGCTCTGCTCGATGACGGGCAGGTAGTCGATGAGCCACGTCGAGGTGGCCCGGTCCGGCGCCGAGGGCAGGTACGCCGGCGGGATGTGCTCGGCGTTCTCGGTCCAGCGCAGGCGGAACCGCTCGGCGGCGGCCTCGGGGCCCCGCACGGCGCGTACCGCGGCCTCGTAGACCAGGCCCTGCGGCGGCCACAGCGAGGCGTCGTGGGTGTGGTGCACCCAGAGCAGCTTCCCCTCGTACTGGCCCGAGTAGGCCACGCCCATCAGCGGCGACATCGTGGGCACCCGGTTCTGCGGGTAGATCGGGCGGCCGTCGGGGCGCAGGAAGTCGAACGCCGGCTCGTCCATCAGGTGGTGGCGGTAGTAGTAGCAGAACGCCAGGAACCGGCGGTTGTCGACGTGGATCTCGTCGCCGACCTCGACGTCGCGGAAGCGCAGCAGGTTGGCCTCGGCGACGCCGTCGGCGCTCAGCAGGCTGCCGGCGTGGCCCATGCAGTAGAGCTGGCGCCCCTTGGCCTTCCCGCTGACGAGCTGTAGGCCGGCGCCGAGGCGGTAGCCGTCCCCGAGGCCCTCGACCTCGATCGCCATGGGCAGATCGGGCCCTGCGCTCATCAGCGACGCCATCACCCGCAGGCCGCCGAACTCCGGCCCGGCGTAGGCGGGGTCGGTCAGCAGCTCGCGTCCGGTGACCACCCGGCTCACGGTCGTGGTCACGTCGAGGATGTCGTCGGCCAGGGCGTCCGGCGCGTCGTGGCCGACGTAGCCGGGCTGCGTCCAGAAGGCCGTGAAGTACTCGGCGTCCTCGGCGGCGAGCCGGTCGGCGATGGACGACCACAGCCAGATCTGCCCCATCGGCGAGAAGATCATAAACTCGTCGCCGCGAGGGTAGCCGAGCTGGTACAGGTTGGCGAGCTCCTCGCGCTGGTGCGTGGTCAGCCCGGCGTAGGGGTCGCCGCTGCCGCCCGGCCGCGTCGCGTCGATGACCCCGGCGGCCTGGTGGCGCAACAGGCGCTGCACGTTGAACATCGACGCGAAGGCCATCACCTGCGCGCCCTTCATGAGCGTGGTGACGCCGTGCGCGGCGATCTCGCCGCCGCCCATGAACGGCAGCGCGCCGTCGTAGACGCCGGTGCCGTACTCCAGGCACAGCGGCGAGCGCCGACCGCCGCCGCTGCCGCCCCAGACGTAGGCGTGGTGCGGCGGGGCGCCGTAGACCTGGGCGGCGACGTGCTTGGAGAACCGGGCGGTCTCGACGCTGGCGCGGTGGCCGTAGAGGGTGGGGTCGTCGCCGCCGCGGGGGTCGATGTCGTCGCCGATGTGGCCGGAGTTCGACTCGATCATGTAGCCGCCGAGGCGGGAGATGAGGGCCAGCCCGCCGATCACGTCGCCCATCGGGCCGCCGAAGGCGTCCTCGTGGCCTGCGTGGGCGCCTTCGAGCGGGTGGAACAGGCGGCCGTCGTAGGAGTCCTCGGTGGGGAAGTAGAAGGTGAAGCGGGTGTCGGTGTCGCGAAAACCGCCGTGCACGTGGCGGTGGGGTAAGGGGCTTTCACGCCACTCGTCAGAGTCGATGTAGGGAGCGCCGAAGAATGTGTCGGCGGGAATGTAGGTGGCTAACGCGATCTTTCCGTCCACGTCCATGACAGCAGTCATCCTCCACGCGGGTGGTGGGGTACTGGGGAATGCCGACCGATGCCGCCGCCGGGCGGCCGGTGGTGGGCGCAGCGTACGACTGTGGTGGCCGTCGAGTCAACAGCGTTCACCCAGTCCGGGTGGCTGGTTCGGACGGGCACCGACGAGCCCGTCGGGAATGCGTGGGGAGGCCACCGGAAGGCCGTGGACATCGGCCGTCCGGGCGGTACCGTCCTCGCATGACGAACACTTCCGGTAACCCGGCACCCCGGCAGAGCGGGGACACCCTCTTAGCGCCCGATCGGGCCCCGCGGGCGCGGCTGGAAATTCGTGACCTGTCGGTCGGCTACGGGCCCACCCCCGTCGTGCACGACCTGAATCTGGTCCTGCGGCCCGGGGAGGTCGTCGCGCTGCTCGGGGTCAACGGCGCGGGCAAGACGACCACGGTCCGGGCCCTGGCGGGGGAGCTGCGGCCCCTGCGCGGCGAGGTGCTGTTCGACGGGCGCCGCACGACCGCGCCGCTGCACCGGCGCGCCCGCGGCGGGTTGCGCTACATCACCGAGGAACGGTCGGTGTTCATGGAGCTGTCCGTCGCCGACAACCTGCGTCTGGGCGGGGGCGATCGCGAGCGGTGCCTGGAGCTGTTCCCGGAGCTGGCGCCGCTGCTGCCCCGCCGGGCGGGCCTGCTCTCCGGTGGCGAGCAGCAGATGCTCACCCTGGCGCGCGCGCTCGCGGCCGACCCCCGGGTGCTGCTCGCCGACGAGCTCTCGCTCGGGCTCGCGCCCCTGGTCCTCGAACGCCTGCTGCTGGCCGTGCGCGCGGCCGCGGACCGGGGTGGGGCGGTGCTCCTGGTCGAACAGCACGTCCGGGACGCCCTCGAGGTCGCGGACCGCGCGTACGTGCTCAGCCACGGGCGGGTGGTGCTGGAGGGCGAGGCCCGTGAGCTGCGCGGCCGCATCGGCGAGATCGAGCGGACCTACCTGTCGAACGCCGAGCTGGCGACCGACCGACCCGCGCATTCGACGGCGGGCCTGGCACTTTAGTGAGGTGAACACTGTTGACACCGCGGTGCGGTCAGGGCAGGGTGAGCGGACTTGAACTATGAGGTGAGTCACATGGGACAGCGATTGGTTCTCGTCTCCGCCGACGGTCACACTGGAGCCCCGCCGCAGGCCTACCGCGACTACATCGAGCCAGAGTTCCTCCGCGACCTCGACCGCCTGACGGCGGAGAACGACGAGTGGCTGTCCGTCGTGATCACTGCCAGCGGCTCGTCCGACGAGACGCTCGAGGTGATCGACGGCCGGGAGGCCATCCGCACCGGCGGCGAGCTCGGCGCGTTCGACCTGGAGCGGCGGGTGCGCGAGCTCGACGCCGAGGGCATCGCCGGTGAGCTGCTGCTGTCGGGCCACCAGATGTGCACGCTGCCGTTCTTCGGCGTCGTGAACAATCCCTACCCGCCGCGGCTGCGCGCGGCCGGGACCCGGGCCTACCACCGCTGGCTGGCGGACGCGATGGCCACCGCGCCCGGCCGGTTCTACGGCGTCGCCGAGGCGGGGCCGTGCCTGGACATGGTGGCGACCGTCGCCGAGCTGGAGTGGGCGGCCGAGCACGGATTCGTCGGGGTCCTGCTGCCCGGCATGGTCGCCGACCCCGCGCTGCCGCCGCTGCACGACCCGTACTACGACCCGTTCTGGGCGGCCTGCACCCGCCTCGGGCTGGTGGTGACCGTGCACGCCGGCTGGGGTGGGGTCCAGGGCCAGTTCCAGGCGTTCCTGCGGCAGGTGCACCAGGCGATGGGCGGGTCCGGCGAGATCGACCTGAACCTGCAGCAGCGGCTGCGGGAGCAGATGGACGCCCGCGCCGATTCGCCCCTGCGGCTTGATCTGGGGCCGCGCCGGGCCATGTGGCAGCTCATGCTGGGCGGGGTGTTCGACCGCTTCCCGGCCCTGCGCCTGGCCCTGACCGAGGTGCGGGCCGACTGGCTGCCGGCGACCCTGCGCCACCTCGACGAGCGCGCCGCCCGCCCGGGCCTCGCCCTGAAGCGGACGCCCAGCGAGTACTTCCACCTGCACTGCGTAGTGATTCCCTCCTCGCCGCACCGCGCCGAGATCGAGATGCGCCACGAGATCGGCGTGGGGCGGCTGCTGTTCGGCGTGGACTTCCCGCACCCGGAGGGGACCTGGCCCAACACCCGCGACTGGATCCGCGCCGCATTCGCCGGCGTGCCCGAGGGGGAGGCCCGGGCGATTCTCGGCGAGAACGCGATCGACGTCTACGACCTCGACCGGGCGGCGCTGGCCCGCGCGGCCGCCCGCGTCGGCCCGCAGCCCGCGGAGGTGCTCGGCGAGCACGAGGTCGACCCGCGTCTGCTCGCGCACTTCCACAAGCGCTCCGGGTACGCCCGACCAGCCGAGGACGTCGACCTGGCCGCGGTGGACCACGCCTGGGACGACGACCTCGTCGCCCTCACCCCCGGCGGCTGACCTCCCGGCCGGCTCCCCGCCGGCCTTCGCCCGACGGCGCGGAATGCTGCCGAGAAATCGATCCGTGGAATATCTGGAGCGGATCGAAACGCCGACCCTACTACTCCTTTTGCTGCCCGCACCAGGAATGCGTACGAGGCGCTCCATCAATACTTGCGGACCGGGATACAAGCTGGTAGAAAAAAGGCTGTAGCCCCGGTATGAAACAGCTCACACCTTTTCTGGTAAGGTTCGGGACCCGTGGGGAGCACATGGTCGGGAGCAGGAATTTACGAACGTCGGCGATTGTCGTCGGATTATGCCTGGCACTAGTGCTGGCTGCATGCGGAGGATCCTCATCGGATGATAGTAAGAGCGGCTCGCCGAGCGCGCCGCCGGCCATTACGTCGAACGTCAGTGCCAAGATCATGGTGATCGGCGACCTGACCAGCACCATTCCCTTCAAGGTGCCGGAGGTCGTTCCGGTGGCGCGCGGGGTGCTCCGCGGTTTTCCCAACGTACGGATCGAGACCTGTGACGCGAAGGGAACGTCCGGCGGCTATCAGATCTGCGCCCGGCAGGCGATCAACGAGAAGGTCGCCGGGGTGATCCAGGGCTTCGTCACGGCCCAGGACCAGACGGCGCTGACCAAGGCCGGCATCCCGGTGGTCGGGGTCAGCGACGACACGAGCCCCAACTCCTTCCCGGTCAGCTCCTCGTTCGCGCTCTACGTCTCCCTGGGGGTGGGCCTGGCCAAGACGGGCTGCACCAAGCTCGGCATCGTCTACCTCGACGGCTCGGACTTCCTCGTCGACTACATCAAGCGGGGGTTCGAGTCCCGGGGCGGCAAGGAGGTCGCGCGAGCTCCAGTCGCGGCCAACGCCGCGGACCTGTCGCCCGCGGTCGCCAAGCTGACCGGTGCCGGCGCCGAGTGCGTGGCGGTCAGCCTGGTCCCGAGCGGAGCGGCGCAGGCGCTCACCGCCCTGCGGCAGAGCGGCCGCACGCTCACGATCGGCGGGATCTCGGCCATCTTCAACGAGGACCTCATCAGCTCGCTGGGCAGCCTCGCCAACGGGCTCATCGTCGTCGACAGCCAGCTCAACTCCCATGACGTCGCCGCCGCCGGGATCAGGCAGGTGCAGGCGGACGCGCGGGCCGTCGACTCCAAGACCAAGATCACCGAGCAGGCCGTCGTCGCCTGGATCGCCTCGCGGCTCGTCGGGTCCGCGCTGCGCACCACCTCCGGCGAGGTCACGCCCGCCTCCCTCACCGCCGCGCTGAACGGTCTGCGCGACGTGGACCTCGCGGGCGTCGTTCCGTCCTGGAACTCGCAGCCGCTGGACAACGCGTCCTTCCGCCGGGTGTTCAACCACTACGGGATCAACTACGAGATCTCCGGGGGCAAGGCGGTTCGCAAGGGCGACTTCTACGACATCGCCCCCATCCTGCGAACCAAGTGATCCACGGAGAATCGAGATGACCGAGGTATTCAGATTCGCCGCGCTCGGCGTGGGCGCGGGTGCGCTGTACGCGCTGGCCGCCGTCGGACTCGTCCTGGTTCACCGCGGGTCGGGCGTGGTCAACTTCGCCCAGGGCGCGATGGGCATGGTGGGCGCCTACGTGTACTTCGAGGGCCGCGGGGGCGACCTGCCCGATGCCCTCTCGGTGGTCCTCGGGCTGCTCGCCGCCGCCGTGCTCGGCGCCCTGTTCCACCTGCTGGTGCTGCGCCGGATGCGGGGGGCGTCCGGCCTCGCCCGGATCGTGGCGACCCTCGCCCTGCTGGTGGTCCTGCAGTCGGTGGCCGTGCTGCGCTACGGGGACCTGCCGAAGGTGATCCCGTCGATGCTGCCGATCGAACCGGTCAGCGTCTTCGGGGCGCAGATCGGGCGGGACCGCCTCTACATCCTCGCCATCGTCGTGGTGCTCACCGCCGCGCTGTGGGCCGTCTACCGGTTCACCAGGTTCGGCGTGGCGACGAGCGCGGTGGCGGAGAACTCCCGGTCGGCCGCGGCCCTGGGCGTCTCGCCGGATCTCATCGGGGCGGCGAACTGGGCGATCGGCGCGGCCCTCGGCGCGCTCGCGGCGATCCTGCTGGCGCCGATCACCGGACTGGGGCCCGCGAACCTCACCTACCTCGTCATCCCGGTGCTGGCCGCGGCGGTGGTGGGACGGTTCGCGTCCTTCCCGATCACCCTCGCCGCGGGCCTGGTGATCGGGATCGGGCAGTCCGAGGTGACGCGCTACGTCACCGCACCCGGTCTGGCCACCGCCATCCCGTTCGTCCTGGTCGCGGTGGTGCTGCTCGCCCGCGGGCGGACGACCGCCGGGAAGGGCGACAGCTTCGGCCGGATGCCGCGGCTGGGCGCCGGCCGTCCCCACCGGCTCGCAACGCTCGTCGCGGTGCTCGCGGCGGTCGTGTGCGTCTGGTGGCTGCTGCCCGCCGAGTGGGTCAACGCGTTCGGCCTCCAGATGATCGTCGCGATCATCCTGATGTCCTTCGTGGTGGTCACGGGCTACGCCGGTCAGGTCTCCCTGGTCCAGATCGGCTTCGCCGGAGTCGGGGCGCTGATGACGGCCTGGCTGGTGGCCGACCACGGCTGGCCGTTCTGGCTCGCCGCCGTCGCCGGCGTCGTGGCCGTCGTGCCGGTAGGGATCGTGGTGGGCCTCGGCGGGCTGCGCACCCGCGGGGTCCACCTCGCGATCCTCACCCTGGGACTGGCGATCTCGCTGGAGGCCGTCGTGTTCGGCAACCCCCGCTACACCGGCGGGGTGGAGGGTTACCACGTCGGCGGCATCCGCGTGTTCGGGCTGGCGGTCGACGCGCTGACCTACCCGAAGCGGTACGCGAGCCTCGTGCTCGCCGTCCTCGTCATCGTCGCCCTGGCGATCGTCAACCTGCGCCGGTCCCGCGCCGGGCGGCGGCTCATCGCGGTGCGGACCAACGAGCGCGCCGCCGCGGCGCTCGGCATCTCCGTGGTCGGGGCGAAGCTCTACGCCTTCGTCCTGGGCGGGATGATCGCCTCGCTGGGCGGCATCCTGCTCGCGTTCCACGATCCGGTGCCGAGCTTCGGCGCCTTCGCGGGCCTGCAGTCAGTGACGGCCCTGCAGAACGCGGTCCTCGGCGGCGTCGGGGCCACCACGGGGCCGCTGGTGGGCAGCTCGTTCGCCCCGGGGACCCTCGGGCAGCAGATCTTCAGCTTCCTCGGCGCGAAGGTGGCGCTCTACCTGGCGCTGGCGAGCGGGGTCGGACTGCTGTTCATGCTGACCTCCGCGCCCGACGGCCTGGTGTTCCTGCGCCGCCGCGCCAACGACCGGTTGCGCGCGCTGGTGGCCGACCGCCTTCCCCGGCGGCTCGCCGGGTTCCAGCCACGCGCGCGGCGGGCGACCACCCACGCGCCCGAATCCGCGACGCCCGAATCCGCGGCGCCCGAGGTCGGGGGGGCAGGGCGCGCGGTAGGCCAGGAGCAGCATCGTGTCCCGCCGCTGGCGCTGGAGCTGCGCCGGGTGTCGGTGCGCTTCGGTGGCGTCGTCGCGCTGCGCGAGCTGAGCCTGCACGTGCGTCCCGGCGAGATCGTGGGTCTGATCGGGCCGAACGGCGCCGGCAAGAGCACGACGATCGACGCGATCACCGGTTTCACCACCCTGGCCGGCGGCGAGGTACATCTCGGCGAGACGCGCATCGACGGCTGGGGCCGCGAACGGCGGGCGCGCGCGGGGCTCGGCCGGTCGTTCCAGTCCCTGGAACTGTTCGAGGACCTCACCGTGCTGGAGAACCTCCAGAGCGCCTGCGACCGTCGGGACAGCCTCGCCTACGTCACCAACCTGGTCGTCCCGGACCGGGGCCGGCTCACCCCCGCCGGCTGGGCCGCGGTCGCCGACTTCGGGCTCGCGCCGTTCCTCGACACGCCGGTTCAGGACCTCGGCTACGCCCATCGGCGGATGCTCGCGGTGGCCCGCGCCGTGGCGGGCGGCCACAGCGTCCTGTTGCTGGACGAGCCGGCGGCCGGTCTCGGCGACGCGCAGACCCGCGAGCTCGGCGCGGTGCTGCGCCGGCTCGCGGACGAACGCGGGATGGCCATCTTCCTCGTCGAGCACAACGTCGACATGGTGTTGCGCACCTGCGACCGTGTCTACGCCCTCGACTTCGGGGTGCTGATCGGCGCAGGCACGCCCGCCGAGATCAGCGGCACGCCGGCCGTCGTCGACGCCTACCTGGGCACCGCCCGTTTCCGCGCCGACGGCGCGCCCACTGACGCGGCACCCGACGCGGCACCCGACGTGACACCTGATGCGGCACCCGATGTGGCTATGAGGAGACAATCGGCATGAGCGAAGAACTCACCTGGCTTCCGGCGTGGCGCATCCGAGACCTGATCGGCAAGCGCGAGGTGTCCTGCGTGGAGGCCACCGAGCACTTCCTGGGGCGCATCGAGGAGTTCAATCCCGTCCTGCGTGCCTTCGAGCAAGTCGATCACGCCGGTGCTCGCGAGCAGGCCCGGCGCGCCGACCGGGCGGTGGCCGGCGGCGAGCCCCTCGGGCCGCTGCACGGGATTCCGACGTCGGTGAAGTCGCACATCCGGGTCGAGGGGCTGCACTACGTCCAGCCGGGCACGGATGTGGTGTCGACCTTCGACGACATCTGCGTCGAGCGCCTGCGGCGGGCCGGGGCGATCATCATCGGCACGAACACGATGATGGGCGCCGGCGCCGACCTGACGCTCGCCCGGGACCGACCCGGGGTGTTCAGCCCGTTCAACTGGGACGCCGAGGCGCTCAGCCCATGGGACACCACGCGTGTCCCCGGCTGGTCCAGCTCTGGCGGCGCCGCGACGGCGGCGGCCCGGCTGCTGCCGGTGACCATCGGCTCGGACGGCGGCGGCTCGACCCGGCTGCCGGCCGCCTACTCCGGGGTGGTGGGCCTGCACACCTCGCGCGGACTCATACCCCACGTCAACTACGACAAGCCGACGATGCTGCTCACCGCCAGCTACGGGCCGCTGGCCCGGTACGTCCGCGACGCTGCGCTGTTCACCCGCGCGATGAGCGGCGGCGACGGGCGGGACTACGTGAGCCTGCAGGATGACACCCCCGATCCGGTCGAGGCCCTCGATCGGGGCGTCGAGGGGATGTCGATGGCGTGGACCGAGGACTTCGGCTTCGCCGCGACGTACGCCACCGCCGACAGCGCGCGGATCATCGACGTCGCCCGGGCGGCCGCGCAGAGCCTCACCACCCTCGGCGCCACGGTCGACCCGACCGAGGAGGTCTGGGAGGACCGCGCCGAGCGGGGCACCGTGCGCTGGACGGTGGAGCCTTCCGTCTACGAGGTCATGGTCGGCACCAACTCGGCCCCGCTGCCGGCGCTGGATCCGGTGCTCTACCGCGAGCAGGCGCAGTCGCGGGCGCGCAACTGGGAACATTTCCAGCGCCTGTTCCGGCGCTACGACGTCATCCTGTCGGTCACCGCGCAGCGGATCGCCGCTCCCGTCGAGGAGTGGGAGCGCGCCTGGACCGTCGACGGCCCGACCTTCCCGGGCGGCAGTTTCGCCCCGGTGTACTGCAGCCACACGATGATCTTCAACTGGCTGGGGTTCCCCGCGGTGACGGTGCCGTGCGGCTTCGTCGACGGTCTGCCCGTCGGGCTGCAGATCGCAGCCTGGCACGGCCGCGAGGACCTCGTCCTGCGCGTCGCTGCGGCCTTCCAGCAGGCATTCCCGCGCGACGAACACCCGGTCGTCAGCTAGACCCGGTCGTCAGCTAGACCGGTCGTCAGCTAGATGGGAGCGGCTCGGTCGGCGGTGGTGTGGCCGGGGCAGTCCGGTCGCGTTCGAGGGACCGGTGGGCGCCGTCGAGCACCAGGTCGAGCCCGGCGGCGAACTCGGCATCCGCGTGCTCGTCCAGCGTCAGCGGCGCCAGCATGGCCCCGGAGGTGTAGAAGAACAGGACCCGCACCACCCGGTCCGCGCCGGCCGGGGAGAAGCCGACGTCCCGCAGCGTCCCGTTCAGGGATGTGTAGAGCCGATGCGGCATCGGGTCGGCGACGTGCGCGGAGATGTGGGTCGCCATCCCCGGGTAGGCGCCGACGACCTCGCGGAAGCGCAGCAGGAACGACCGGATGCCCCGGCGCCAGTCCGCGTCGGTCGGCTCGCACGAGCCGACCCGGGTGTAGAGCTCGAGCGTGACCAGACGCAGAAGATGTTCCTTCGTCGGCACGTGCTTGTACGTCGCGCCGACGGCGACGCCCAGGTTGTCGGACAGGCGGCGCATGGTGAGGCCCTCCACCCCGTCCGCCCCGATGATCTCCAGGGCCTCGCCCACGATCTCGGCCTCGTGCAGTGCGCCGCGGCGGGGCCCGCCGCGGCCGGTGCCACGGTCACCCCTGTTCGCGGCGGCATGCATGTCCTACAGCCTAGATCCACGGGTAGGGCGGGATCGGGGGGTGTCCCGCGGTGGAGTGGAACACCACGCCCGCGGCCCATGGCGGGCTGCGTATGGTGACGGGGCATTCCGAAATGGTTACGCGGTTGCTGGCGTGATGGTCGCCGGCTGGGCTGGGCGGGCACCGGAGGACGGGCCGGCGTGGTGTTCGAGGGGAGGTGGCCGCCGTGTCGGGGGGCGGACCCGAGGCGGACGAACCGTTCCCACCGGTCCCGGAGGAGCCGCGGCACCCGAGCGGCCCCGCCGCCGGCGAACCTCCGGATGACTCGGCCGAGCTCTCGGCCGGCGATGTTGTTCCGGGTGGTTTCGGCTGGGCCCGGGTGGCCGGCCGGGTCGTCCCACTCGCCGCGACCGGCGTGGCGCTGTACCTGCTCATGCCGCAGCTGCTCGCGGTGTTCTCCGCGTTTCCCCGGCTGCGGGCGTTCCAGCCGCTGTGGTATCCGGCGATGGTCCTGCTGGAGGTGGCCAGCTTCGCCTGCGTCTGGCAGCTTCAGCGGATCGCGATCAGCGGGTTGAGCTGGCCCCTCTCGGTCACCTCGCAGCTGGTCTCGAACAGCATCAGCCGGATCGTGCCGGGCGGGATCGCGGTCGGCGGCGCTGTGCAGTTCCGCATGCTGAACCGGGGCGGCTGCGACCCCGCGGCCGCCGGGTTCGCGCTGACCGCGACCTCCATGGTGACTACCGGCGTCGTGTTCGGCCTGCCCCTGGTTGTTCTGCCGGTGATCTTTTTCGGTCAGCCGGCGCCGGCCGGGCTCACCACGATCGCCACCACCGGCGGGCTGGCGTTCGCCCTGCTCGCGGTCGTCGGGGTGGTTCTCGCGCGGTCGGACGCGACGGTTCGCCTGCTCGCCCGGGCGGTCGCCTGGCTGGCCCGGCTGACACGGCGGTCAGTGCCCGCGGACCTGCCCGACGTGCTCGTCGCCCGCCGCAGGGACGTGATCCGCTCGCTGGGGCGGCGCTGGCCCGCGGCCGTGCTGACCGCCGCCGGCAAGTGGGGGCTCGACTACCTTGCGCTGCTTGCGGCGCTGGCCGGGGCCGGCCAACATCCGCGGGTGTCCCTGGTGCTGCTCGCTTACGTTGCCGCCAACGTTCTCGCTATGATCCCTATCACCCCTGGTGGTCTCGGCTTCGTCGAGGCGGGGCTGACCGGAACCCTCGCGCTCGCCGGGGTGCCGGCGGCGGCGGCCGCCGTGTCGACGCTGGCCTACCGGCTGGTGTCGTTCTGGCTGCCGCTGGCCGCCGGGGCCCCCGCCTGGGTTGCCTACCGCGTCCGGTACCGGTGACCCGAGCTGGGGCGGCCGGCGGTGTGCCGGCCGCCCCACCCGGGTGGGGCGGGAACCTACCCGCTCAGGGCCCCCGCCGTGTCCAGGGCGCCGCCGCCGGACGAGCCGCCCAGCACGTACACCCGGCCGTCACCGCCGGTGCTCGCGGCGGCATCCGCCCGCTTCGACGCCGCACCTGTGGGGCCGGAGGTCCACTGGTCGTCGTTCGGGGAGTAGACCTGCACCGCGTCGGTGGCGTCGCCGCCGGCATCCCGCCCGCCGACGACGTAGACCCGGCCGTCCGGTCCGGTCGCGCCGGCCGCCCGGGTCACCCCGGTCGGCAGGTCGGACACCTGGGTCCAGGAACCGCTGGCACCCGTGCCGGGCGTGTAGGCGTACACGTCGGACGAGGCGCGGGTCGCCGAGCCGCCGCCCGCGGTGCTGCCACCGGCGGCGAGAACGCGGCCGTCGGGCAGGGCGGTGAGGACCGGCGCCTTGACGGGGGTCGGCGGCGCGTCCGCCGTGGTCCAGCTTGCGGCGTCCGGGTCGTAGATCGCCAGCGTGTCGCCGTCGAGGACGTAGATCTTCCCGTCGGTGGCGCGGGCCGCCCGCGGGTCACCCATCGGCGTGGGCAGCGCCGTCCCCCTCGTCCAGCTGTCGTTGGACGGCGTGTAGACCTCGACGGTGTCCGTCGGGTCGCCGGCGGCACCGGAACGGCCACCGATCGCGTAGATCCGGCCGTCCGTGCCGGTCGCCGCGGCGAGATGGGTCCGCGGGGTCGGCAGGTCGGCGGCGTCCGTCCAGGTGTTCCTGCCCGGGTCGAAGACCTGGACGGTGCCCACCGGCGCGGCGCCGGCACCGGGCGCCGCGGACGGCGAGCCGGTGCCGGTCGGCGACCCGCTCGACGTGGCCGACGGCGGGGTGCTCGGCGTCACCGACGGCTCGTCGGTGGAGGGCTCGTCGGTGGAGGGCTCGTCGGTGGGTGAGGTGTCGGTGGAGGGCCCGGTGCTGTTGTCGCCGAGCGGGTCGTTCGGCGCGTTGGACAGCGGGCCGAACGACGGCTCGTCGGTCAACGCGCCCGGGATGATCGTCGAGTTGGTGGTCGCACCGCCCGCGGGTGACGTGGTCGGCGCGGTCGGCGACGCCGTCGAGGT
>NZ_JANEZT010000549.1 GCF_025403405.1 Frankia tisae | reverse complement strand
ATAAGGGACAGGGATTGCGGCGGGGGTCCGGTTGTGGGGGCCAGGTAGTTGCATGTACAACTGTCAAGGACGCCGGGACGGGCCCGCCAGGGCCGGCTCGCCGGGCGGCCGCAAGCACAGCCAGGAGGACGACATGCCCGCCGTCACCGCCGACACCGTCCGGCTGCCCCGGCTGGTCGAGCCCGCGTTCGGTGCCGTCGACCGTCCGGTGCGCACGATCACGACCGCGCCCGGCGGCTTCGAGGGCGAGGGGTTCCCGGTCCGTCGCGCCTTCGCCGGCGTCCGGCTCCCCGATCTCGACCCGTTCATCCACATGGACGAGATGGGAGCGGTCGACTACGGCCCCGGCGAGCCCAAGGGCACCCCGTGGCACCCGCACCGCGGCTTCGAGACCGTCACCTACATGATCGACGGCACGTTCCAGCACCAGGACTCGCACGGCGGTGGCGGCCTCATCACCGACGGCGCGACGCAGTGGATGACCGCCGGCGCGGGCATCCTGCACATCGAGACCCCGCCGGAGGAGCTGGTCGTGCGCGGGGGCCTGTTCCACGGCATCCAGCTCTGGGTGAACCTCCCGGCGCGGGACAAGTTCACCCCGCCGCGTTACCAGAACCTCGAGGGCGGGCAGGTGCGGCTGGTCGCCTCGCCGGATGGTGGCGCGCTGCTGCGGATCATCGCGGGCGAGGTGGGCGAGCACCGGGGCCCGGGTTCGACGCACACGCCGATCTCCGTCGTCCACGCGACGGTCAGCCCCGGCGCGCGGGTGCACCTACCCTGGAACCCGGAGTTCAACGCCCTCGTCTACGTCCTGGGCGGCCGCGGCACGGTCGGTCCCGCGGGCCGGCCGATCGAGGCCGGGCAGCTCGCCGTCCTCGGTGCCGGGGATCTGGTGACGGTGGCCGCCGACCCGCGGCAGGACGCGGTGGCGCCGGCGCTGGAGGTCCTGTTCCTGGGCGGGCGCCCGATCCGCGAGCACGTCGAGGCATACGGGCCGTTCGTCATGAACACCCGTGCGGAACTCATCCAGGCCGTCGAGGATTTCCAGGCCGGCAAGCTCGGCGTCATCCCCGCCGGCGCGCTCATGCCGCACCGCGGCTGAGGGCAGCTGCCCGGCGCGGCGATACAGAACCCGACAATCAACCGATAGCTTGTTGCAGTGGGTCCATCGCGCGCATAGTGGGTGATGGACGGTGCGACGTTGTCTGGCGGCGGCACCCGTGGCGACGACCTCGGATTGGGTCGGGCCGCTCGCCTGGCCCCCGTGCTGGGCGCGACGGCGACGGGCCCAGTGCGGGGCAGGGGGAGGGCGTCATGTGGGAAGAGGCTCCGACACCACGCTCTGCCTGGGCGAAGGAAACGTGGCCGGGCACGTTCCAGTGGCCTCCCCACAGTGTGCTCGGTCGTCTTCCGGCGAGCAGCCGTGCGGAGATCCTCAAAAGCGGTCATTTTCGGGAGTACAGCCGCGAAGAAACGTTCATCCGGGAAGATGATCGCACTGACTTCGTGGTACTTCTCCTGCAAGGCTGGGTAAAGATCACGGCGGCGACCGAGAACGGCGGAACCGCGCTGCTGGCGATTCGCCATGGCGGTGATCTGGTGGGCGAGCTCGCCGGGCTGGACTCCGAGCCGCGGTCCGCCACGGCCACGGCGGCCGGGAGCGTGGTCGCAAAAATGATCCGGGCAGAGGAATTCCTTTCTCTGCTGCGCCGCGCACCGGACGTGCATCAGGTGGTGAGCAGCACCATCGGAGCCAAGCTGCGATCCGCGACGCGTCGGCATGTCGAGTTCGGCGGCTGCTCGGTGGCGATGCGGGTCGCACGGGTCGTCTTTGAGCTGCAGCGGGCATACGGCAGTGATGCTGGCCAGGGGGCCAGATCGGTGGGCATACCGCTGACGCAGCCGGAGCTCGCCGGGCTGGTGGGAGCCGCCGAGCCGACGGTGCACAAAGCGCTTCGTGAGCTACGGCAGCGCGGGATACTTGATACCGGTTACCGATCGCTTCTCATTCGCGATCTGGTGCAACTGCAGCGTGCGGCGAACCTGCCCGCGGGCAGCTCGTGACGTCGCCCGGGAGCGCTTGAAACCTGATCTGCCAAGATCAGGCAGGGCGGTGTGCACAATGGCGGGATGTTGCGACACGTCACGGCGGTGCGTTACGCGACGCCGCTGCGCGAGGGCGGGAGCCTGCCCGGCCTGATGGAGGGCGACGACCTCGGCACCTGGGTCGTCAAGTTCAGCGGCGCCGGGCAGGGGCCGAAGGCGCTGGTCGCCGAGGTGATCGTCGGCGAGCTCGCCCGCGAGCTCGGGCTCGCGGTGCCCGAGCTCGTCGGGATCGAGGTCGACCCCGAGCTCGGGCGCACCGAGCCGGACCAGGAGGTCCAGGACCTGCTGCGGGCCAGCGCCGGGCTCAACCTCGGCATGGACTACCTCCCCGGGTCCATCACCTACGATCCGCTGGCCTTCACCGCCACGCCCGAGATCGCCGCCCGCGTGCTCTGGCTCGACGCCCTGACGCTGAACGTCGACCGATCCTGGCGCAACCCGAACCTGCTGGTCTGGGGCGGTCAACTGTGGTTGATCGATCACGGTGCCGCCCTGTACCCTCACCACGACTGGGCGGGCGCGGCCGCGGCGGTCGGCCGGGTCCTGCCCGGCGTCGCCGATCACGTGGTCCTACCGGTCGTGGCGGCCGAACCCGCGACGTTCGCCGCCGCCGACGCCGCGCTGGCCCCGCGGATCGACGCGGAGCTGCTGACCGCGGTTCTCGCCCGGGTGCCCGACGCCTGGCTGGACGTCCCGCGCGCCGACTACGTCCACTGGCTGCTGGCGCGGGTCGAGGCCCGGGCGTCCTGGCGCGGCGCGGTCACCGCGGCGCTTGCGCAGGCGCACCCGGCCGCCGAGGTGGCGCCGGGCGCCCGCGTGGCGGCCGCGGTCGCGAGCCGCCGGCGCGCTGCCGGCTCTGGTGGGGTGGCTGGTTCGGGTGGGGTGGCTGGTTCGGGTCTGTCTCGT
>NZ_JANEZT010000548.1 GCF_025403405.1 Frankia tisae | reverse complement strand
GGTGATCGTGACGAGCGCGCCGCCGCCGGGGGCGTTGGCGGCCTCGGCGGTACCGCCGTGCGCGGCGGCGATCGCCGCGACGATGGACAGGCCGAGCCCGGCGCCGCCGTCGTCGCGGCCGCGGGCCGCGTCCGCGCGGCGGAACCGTTCGAACGCGTGCGGCAGGAAGTCGGTGGGGAATCCCGCGCCGTGGTCGCGGACCTGGATGACGACCGCGTCGGGTGGCCCGTCGGCGCGCCCGGGCGTGCGGTCACCGCGCAGTTCGACGGCGCTGCCGGGTGGGGCGTGCCGCGCCGCGTTGGCGAGCAGGTTGTCGACGGCCTGGCGCAGCAGGTCCGAGTCGCCGAACACGGTCAGCGGCCGGTCGGCGGGGGGCACGGCGACGGTCAGGCGCAGGTCGCGCGAGTCCGCGTAGCCGGCGGCGGCCCGCACGGCACGGTCGAGTATCTCGTCGAGCGGGACGGGCCCGCGCCGCACATGACCCCCGTCCATCCGGGCGAGGGTGAGCAGGGACTCGGCGAGGCGGATCAGCCGTTCGGTCTCTTCGCCGGCGGTGTGGATCGCCTCGCGCAGCTGCGCCGCCGAGCGCCCCGGCCTGGCCGCGAGTTCCAGTTCGGCGCGCAGCACGGTCAGGGGGGTGCGCAGCTCGTGGCCGGCGTCGGCGACGAAGGCTCGGTCGCGGGCGCGGGCGGCGTGCAGCCGGCCGAGCAGATCGTTCATGGTCCGGGCGAGGGCGGCGATCTCGTCGCGGGTGGTGGGCACCGCGAGCTGGAATCCCGTGTCCGCCTCCCGGCCGGCCGGGTTGCCGGGTGCGGAGTGCACCATGGCCAGGTCCGAGGCGGCCATCGCCGCGGCCTGGCGGCGCATCCGGTCCACCGGGCGTAGCGCGGCGCCGGACAACAGCCAGGCGGCGAGGCCGGCCAACGCGATCAGCGGCGCTGTCGCGGTGACCATCACATTGCGCACCCGGTCTTCGGCGCGGTCGGTGAGATGGGTCGGCGTGCCGACGACGGCGATCATCGTGGTGCCGGTGGTGCCGGTGGTGCCGGTGGTGCCGGTGGTGCCGGGAGTGCCGGGAGTGCCGGCGCGCACCGGGATCGCGTACAGGCGGGCCTCGCCGACGCCTCGGGCCCGGTCCGCCTCGCCGCTTTTGATCCACAGTGGCCGGGAACGCGCCCGGGCGAGCTCGTCGCCGGTCAGCAGCGGGCGGGTTCCGGCGTCATCGGAGGAGGCGATCGTCCGCCCGTCAGGGGCGAGGACCTGCGCGATCGAACCACCCCCGGCGAGCAGGGCCGTCGCGTTCCCGATGGGACGTCCAGGCGGCACGCCGCCGGCGGCGAAGCGGTCGGCGAGGCGCACGCTGAGCACGTCCGCCCGGGTGCGCAGATCCGTGTCGACGGCGTCGCGCAGATTCGCCCGCAGCAGCAGGTAGAACAGGGACCCGGCGAGCAGGAGGACCAGCGCGGTGCCGAACGCGAACAGCAGGGTCAGCCGGACCCGCAGCGGCACGCCGAGCTACGTTCGGCCGCCGGCCACCGGCGGGGCGGCAGCGGGCGGTGCGGGTCGGTGCGGGTCGGGGGGGACGCACAGTCGGTAGCCGACGCCCCGGACGGTCTCGATGAGGGAGGGGTCGCCCACCCGGTCGATCTTGCGGCGCAGGTAGCGAACGTACTGGTCGACGATGTTGGACGTGGCGTCGAAGGCGTCGTCCCAGACATGCTCGGTGATGTAGGTACGGGTGAGCACCTCGTCGGGGCGGCGCAGCAGCAGGTGCAGCAGGGCGAACTCCTTCGCGGACAGGTCCACGGGCACCCCGTCGCGCCACGCCCGGTGGCCGGCCGGGTCGAGTTCCACCGCGCCGACGCGCAGCACGACGGGCCGGTGCACCGCGCCGCGGCGGACCAGCGCGCGCAGCCGGGCGGTGAGCTCGCCGAAGCTGAACGGTTTGGGCAGGTAGTCGTCGGCGCCGGCGTCCAGGCCACGGATGCGGTCGTCGACGTCGACGCGGGCGGTGAGCATGAGCACCGGCGCCCAGCGGTGGCCGGCGCGCAGCCGGCGGCACACCTCGAAGCCGTCGATGCCGGGCAGCATCAGGTCGAGGACGATCGCGTCGTAGGCGATCTCGGTGGCCCGCCAGACGGCGTCGATCCCGTCACCGACGACATCGACGGCGTATCCCTCCTCGACGAGGCCCCGGCGCAGCACCGCGGCGGTGCGCACCTCGTCCTCCACGACCAAGACCCGCATGGACCGATGGTAGGACCCGCCGGATGTGACGGCGATTTGACATCAGGGTCCGATACAGGCTGGCCACCGTCGGTGAGGCGGTGAGACCGAAGCTCAGCCCGACGGCGACGAACAGCACGCACGCGGCCGCGAGCGGCAGGTGGTCGGCGCTCGCCGCGAAGGTGGCCAGCAGCGCGGCGGTGACGGCGGCGCCGGCGCGTACGAGGGAGCGGGCGCCGAGGCGGTCGCTGATCCGCCCGCCGGTCGGCATCGACACCAGCAGCCCGAGCCCGAGGGCGCAGACCAGCAGCCCCTGGTCGAGGCCGTGCAGGCCGTGCTGGTCGAGACCGATCACGGGCAGGGAGGTGGTCTGCCCGTACATGACCAGGCCGACCAGGCCCATCACGGCGATGCTCGCGGCGAATTCGGGTCGGCGCAGCAGGCGCAGGTCGAGCGCGGGGGTGGCGGTCGTGGTGAACGCGTGGTGGACGTAGGCGGCGAGCAGAACGGCGACGCGCTGCGCGTGCTGCAGACCCTCGACGTCTCCCCCGCGCGCTGGCAGGCGAGCCTGTACGAGGTGGGCGTGCAGCGCTCGGTAACGCCGGGCTGCTGCACGTCGCGGACCCGGCGCTCGCTGCCCGCCAGTTCTTCGCGCTGATCAACGCGCAGATCCCCGAGCTGACCGAGAACGGCACCCGCCCGGTGGCGGACGACGTCGTGCGCCGCGCCGTGCAGGCCGGTGTGCGCACGTTCCTGCTCGCCCAGGGCGTGCCCGCCCCACAGCCGCCGGCCCC
>NZ_JANEZT010000547.1 GCF_025403405.1 Frankia tisae | reverse complement strand
ACGTACCGGTCGGTCGGGGAGGTCGGGTCGTGCCGGGTCAGGGCACGGATGCGGTCGAGCCGGTAGGTCAGCGCCCGCACGGACAGGTGCAGCCGGCGCGCCGCGGCGAGCGCCACCCCGCCGGTGGTGAAGTAGGCGTCCAGGGTTTCCAGCAGCGGGCCGGCGCCGCCCCGAGCGGCCTGCAACGGCGAGAGCACCGCCTCGACCAGCTCCGCGAGCGCCTCCCGATCGCGGAGCAGAACCTTGTAGATGAGCAGGTCGTCGGTGTGCACGACGGCGCCCTCCAGCCCCAGCCGGCCGGCGAGGTCCGCGGCGCCACGGGCCTCCTCGAAGCCGATCCGGACCCCGGCGACGCCGCTGCGCGCGCGGCTGACCCCCACCCGCCAGAGCAGGCCGGGTTCGGCGCGTAGCCGGCGGGTCAGCGCGGACATCGCGGCCGTGGCCTCCTGAGCGGGTGCGAACGCGGGCAGCGGGGAGAAGCCCGCGCCCGTGGCAGCCGATTCGTCCGCCCGCCGCCGACCGGGCGGGCGGCTCGCGCCCGCCGCCGCCCCGGCCCGTGATCCCCGCGACCGGGACAGTCCGGCGGCGGCACCCTGCGCGCTCCCGGCCCCCGCCCCGGCGGCGGCATCCGGGCCGGCGGCCGACCGGCCGGCCGGGGTGACGCCGCGGGCGGGCGGCTCCGGGCCGCGGGCCAGGGCGCCCTGCTCGGACACCACGCAGACGAGCAGGCCGTCGCGGGTCGCGACGAGCGGATCGGTGAGGCTGTGTTCCCGCAGGATCGTCTCGGCCGCACGGGTCAGCGCCCGCCCGTCGAGGAAGCGCCGGTTGCCGGCGACGACCAGGACGATGTGGGGTGCCTCCAGCCGCAGGCCGAACGCGCCGGCCCGCTCCAGCAGCTGACCCACCTCCGACGTCCCGGTGAGCAGGTCGTCGACGAGTTCGCGGCGCAGCGCCTCCTCGGAACGGGCTCGGGCGGTGCGGGCGGCCTCGTAGCCTTCGCAGACGGCGGCGACGGCGTCGTCGCTGGCCCGCAGCACCGCGGAGGCGGCGGCACGGGTGCGCGAGACCGCCCCGACCGATTCGCCGGCCGAACGCAGCGCATCAGCGAGCTGCCCCGGTGCCACCGGCTCGCTCGACGCCCGGGTCAGCTCGCGGGCGGTGCGATCGGCCTCCCGCACCGCGGGCAGCGACGGCCACACTCGCCAGGTCGCCGAGAGGTAGAGGTCGACCAGTGCGCGCAGCGACGCCCCGGACTCCGCCGCCGCCTGGCCGAGGTCGCGAAACGCCTGCAGCTCCGCTCGGGTCAGCCGCCGCCCGCTGTCCGCAGCCGAGGCGAGGACGTCGAGGTAGTCGCCGAGCAGGCCGGCGTGCAGCCGGGAGTCGGCAGCCGCGAGCACGGCCGCGCGAGGTAGCCGGGTCAGGCTCGTCTCGGGCAGACCGGCCGGTACGTCGTCGTCGACCGCGGCCGTCCCGGCCGATCCATCCCCTTCGTTCATCTTCCTGTCTCCCGCTCCTTGTTGCCGATCCTCGGCAACAAAATGATAGGCGAAGTCGCGGAGTCCGTGCGGTGTCTGCCGGGACGTCGAAGGGCAGGCTAGACGTTGAGCATGTGTAGCACCTGGTCGTCGACGTCGGCCGGGAAAGTCAGGAAACGCGGAAAGGAGTCTGAGCGGACATGACCACCCACGACGCCACCAGACGAGGAGGGGTTCCGCCGATCGCGGTGCGTCCGGGACTCGCCGTGTCGGTGGCGGTCGTCACCGTCCTGCTCGCCGCGATCACGCTGCCCGCCACCGTGCCGGACCGGCCCGGGTTCGCCTACCTCAGCGGTGGGCTGATCGGCGCCGGCCTGCTCATCGGCATTCTGCTGGGTGCGGACCTGAGGCGAGCCCGCGCCGCCCGCCGGGCCGGGCTGACCGTCGTCGGCATCACCGTCGGCGCCTTCGGCAGCCGCCTGACGGTCGCCCTCGGTGACCGAGGGCGGGGGAGCGCCGGCCTGGCGGAGGCGGGCGTGACCCACACGGGCCACCCCGCCGCCGGATCCGCGGCGCCCACCGATCGCCGCTCCGGATCCACCGGCTCCCCGGCCACGTTCGGTGCGGGCGGCGGCGTCGACATACTGCCGCCGGCCGCCGGTCCGAGGGACCCGGCCGGCGGCCCGAGATTCGTCGAGTCAGGCGCCGAAGTCCGCGCCGAAGCGAAGGTCGCCCGTGCTGGGCTCACGGTGACCGCCCTGGCCGGCACGCTGCTCGTCACCCTCGGCGCGCTGGCGCCGAAGGGGACGTTGGCCCTGGCCGGTCAGGTGGCCCTCTGGGTGGGCACGTTCGCCCTGCTGGTGACCTTCATCGACGCGTTGCCCAGCCCGCGCAGCTCCGGCGGGCGGCTGATCGCCGCCCGGGTGCTGCGCCGGACCGGCAGCCGGGAGCGCGCCGAGCAGGCCGTCGCCCGGGCCGGTGTCATCAGCGGCTGGTCGCTGATCGCCGTCGGTGCCGCCAGCGTGTTCGCAGTCGGCTTCGTCGGCCTGTGGGCGGTGCTGTTGGGCTGGCTGGCGCTGGGTGCATCCCGGCTGGCCCAGTCCCAGCAGCGAACCTACGCCGCACTGGAGGGCCTGGTGGCGCGGGACGTGATGAGCCCCGCCCCGCCGACGCTGTCGTCCTGGTCGACCGTGGGCGATGCGCTCGACGACGTGGTGCTGCCCGCCCGCCGAGCCGTCTTCGGGGTCGAGGACTTCGACGGCTCGCTCGCCGGAGTGGCGCTGCTGCGCGACCTGGCCGCCGTTCCCATGGACGACCGCGGTCTCGCCCGGGTCAACCGCGTCCTCGTCCCGCTGTCCATGGTCGCGACGGCCGCGCCGGACGACGCGGTGGCCGACCTGCCCGCGAGGCTGCTCGAACGGCCCGCCGCCGGCTGCGTCGTCGTGGTCGAGTCGGCGGCGGACGGCAGCCCACGGATGGTGGGCACCGTCGGCCCGGTCGAGTTCGGTCAGGCGATCGAGACGGCGCCGCTGCGCGGGCGGGGCGGGCGGGGCGCCAGGTCGGTG
>NZ_JANEZT010000546.1 GCF_025403405.1 Frankia tisae | reverse complement strand
TCTGACCGGCGCTCAGGCCCGGGTCGGGCGTTGCGACGGCTGCCCCGGCGACGTCGACGGCGCGCTGTATGAGCGGCTGCGGGCGTGGCGGGCGGCGACCGCGCGCGAACTGCACATGCCCGTCTTTGTGATCCTCACCGACGCGACCCTGCAGGCGATCGCCGAATGCCGGCCGCGCTCGGTCGCGGAGCTCGTCCAGCTTCCCGGGATCGGCCAGGTCAAGCTCGACCGCTACGGGCAGGCGGTGCTCGATCTCGTCGCCGGGCGGACTCCGCCGGCGTCGCCCGCGCGCGAACTTCCGTAACCATGTGTGTCCGGAGCGCGACACAGAAAATAAGTTGAGGTTCGCGTGGTGACCTTCTACCGTTACCCACGACGCCCGGCGCAGGCCCTGGAACGGTTGCGCCCCAACGGCTCCCCGAGAAGGAGGTGATCTCGCAGTGCTCAGCATTTTGATGAACAAAGCCGGCACCGAGATCGCCCGTCCGTGGGGATATCTGCCCGGCTCGGCGGCCATGGGCGCCGGCAGCACAGTCAGCGCCGTCCTGACGGCGGATGTCCGTGTGCTGACGGCCTGCCGTGGCAGCGGGGTCCGGGACCAAGGGACGGGTGTGCCCGCCGCCGTCTCAGGCTCGGCCCTCGGTCGGGGCGGGTTCACCACGATCGCCGTGCGTCCGGCCGGCGAGCCGATGCGTCGGCTCCCCATGTCCTGGAACCCGGCGTCCGCCGATTCCCAGGCGTCCGAGCACGCAGACCGTCACTTCACCTTGGGATCCACTCGCGATCCGCTCCCGGACTAGCTCCGCGGAGCCGACGCCGAGGCCGCGATCCCCATGGGGATCGCGGCCTTTGTCGTTTCGTTTCTTCCCACCGCTCGAAGACCTACCCGTGTCGGAGGTGACACCGGTGTTCGATCACTCGATCGGCTCCCGGATCGAGCGGGATCGGCTCGTCCTGCCCTGCTGGGACGTCGATCCTGAGATGTTTTTCGCTGAGTCCCCGGCGGAGGTGGAGACCGCCAAGGCGGTCTGCCGTACCTGCCCGGTCCGGGTGGCATGCCTGGCCGCGGCCCTCGGCCGAGCCGAGCCCTGGGGGGTGTGGGGCGGCGAGCTGGTGGTGACCGGCGCTGTCGTGCCCCGCAAGCGGCCCCGGGGCCGGCCGCGCAAGGTGCGCCCGGAGGAGGTCGCGGCCTGACGGGCGCGGCGGGCGGGACACCGTCTCGTCGGCGTCCCGCCCGCCACCGTTGGCCGTTGATTTCTTCCAGTTCTCCCGCCGGCACCGGTACTGTTCCGGCGTGCCCAGCAGCGAGCGTGTATATCCGATGTCGGCCGGAGTGGGAACGGCGCCGGGCGTGGCGCCGGGATCGGCCGGGCCCGACGACCTGTCTCTCGCCGTCGCCGCCCTCACCAGCCCCGAACTGGCCGAGATCGTGGATCTCGCCGCCTGGGTGGACGCCGGCTGGCTCCATGTGGCCAACGCCGGCGGCTCGGCCCGGCTGCCGGTGACCGACCCGGACGGTCCCTGGGAGGTCAGCCACGGGCGGCACCCGCTGGCCTGCCAGGACCCGATGCACGGGGTTCCCCTGGCCGCGGCGCTGGCGGATCCGTCGCCGCCGAACGAGCGCGACTCCTACCCTCACGCCGGCCGCCGGCTGCTGTCCGCCTTCGGGGACGCCACCCGGTCGCCCGACCTCATCGTCGTGCACACCCCGCGCCACTACTGGCCCGAACGCGGCGGGCACCTCGGCGAGCACGGCTCACTCAACGCCGGGCAGTCCCGCGCCCCGCTGGTGCTGTCCGGCCCCGGCGTGCGGGCCCGGGGGCTGCAGCCCGGCGCGGCGCGGATCATCGATGTCGGACCCACCCTCGCCGCGCTCGCCGGCGTGACGATGCCCGACGCCGAGGGCACGCCGCTGACCCGCCTCGCCGGTCCGGGCGCGCGCCACGTCGTCGGCCTGCTGTGGGACGGCGCCAACAGCAACGACCTGTTGCACCTCGCCCAGACCGGCGAGCTGCCGAACGTCGCCCGCCTGCTGGCCGAGGGGACCGCGCTGACCGGCGGGGCGATCGCCGAGTTCCCCAGCGTGACGCTGACCAACCACACGTCCGCGTTGACCGGCGTCGGACCGGGCCGGCACGGCATCCTGCACAACGTCTACTTCGACCGGGCCACCGGTCGCCAGGTGATCGTCAACGACGTGAGGACCTGGCACGCCGCCTGCGAGCAGCTCCGCGACGGCGTCGAGACATTCTTCGAGGCCGTCGCCCGCCAGCGCCCCGGCGCGGTGAGCGCCTGCGTGAACGAGCCCGTCGACCGGGGTGCGCACTACTCGACGTTCGGCCTGGTCCGGGTGGCCGGCAACACCGGTGGCGCCGGTGACATGGGCGACTACCTGCCGCCGGCCGAGGGCGACCCGCACGCCAGCGTGCGCTGGGTCCACGAGAACCCCGACTACGCCTGGTCCACCCGGGTCGACGCGCTGGGCCTCGCGCAGGTCGTTGCGCTGTGGGCGCCGGGGGAGACCCCGCCCGACGTCATGTGGTGGAACACCACGATCACCGATACCGGCCATCACGGCGGTGGTCCGTACTCGGAGCAGTCCCGCGCCGCGCTGCGGGACGCGGACGCCCGCCTGGGCAGCTTCCTCGACCTGCTCGCCGAACGCGGCCTGCTGGCCGAGACCGCGATCCTGCTGACCGCCGACCACGGCTCGGAGGCGGCGGACCCGGCCTGCCGCGGCGACTGGGGTGACGCCCTGCGCGCCGCCGGCGTCCGCTTCCGCGACGAGGGCTACGGCTTCCTGTACCTCGGCGAGCCCGCCATCGACACCATCACCCCCCACCAGCCCACAACCTGATCACCCAAAGTCCCCCCACCGGTTGCAGGAGGTTGTTCACGGTTTGCCTGCTCGCGACCGTCATCAAGCTCCAGCAATTCCCCGCGCCACCGCCGGGGCGGCGGTGGCGCGGGGGTTAGTCCTCGGCGGTGATCGGGTCCGATGGTGTTTCGTCCCGGGGGAGCTGGCGGGGGGGAGCTGCCCGTACC
>NZ_JANEZT010000545.1 GCF_025403405.1 Frankia tisae | reverse complement strand
GCACCACTCACCGGGGGCACCTCGGGTGGCGTCGGGAGAGCCTCGACGAGCGCCGCGACGAGGGTGCGGGCGGTGAGCAGAACGCTGTCCTCCCGCAGGTCGAAGCGCAGCGGATCGCTCGCCGCGGCGACCGAGACCGCGACCCGTAGCCGGTCGGTGAGCCGCGACCGGGCGGGCAGGATCCCACCCACCCGCTCCAGGGTGGCGGCAAGATCCGGCGACACGGACAGCACCATCGCGGGGTCCGTCCGACCGCGCCAGAGCCAGCCGGCCACGTCCTCGAAGCTGTGGTCGGCGACGAACGCGATGGCGTCGACCCCGCGGTAGTACAGGCGGCCGTCCACGACGAGGGTCAGTCGGGTGCGCACCGCCGGCAGGTCGGCGCCGGCCGGCACGGCGACGCCGCTGGCAGCAACGGTGGTAGCAGCGGCAGCCGAAGCGGCGGCAGTGGCAGCGGCGGTCGGGGCGGGATTCGCGGCAGCGGCGGTCCCGTCGGCTGTGGCGGCGCGAGCCCGCGCATGGCCCTGGGTGCGTAGCCGTTCGACCTCGGCGGGATCGAAGGTGCTACCCCGCTCGCCGGCCGCCCGCCGGCTGTGCAGCAGCCCGCGGCTGGCATAGGCGTAGACCGTTTCGAGCTTCACCCCGAGCCGGTCGGCGACCTCGCGTGACGTCAGCCGCTCACCATGACTCATCCGCGCCTCCTCCCGCTCCACCGAGTGTACCGATTCACGTTGATTACAATCAACGTTGACATGGCGTCGATAAAGGATCAACCATGGATGACGAGGAGGCGACCCATCATGGTGATCACGACTGACAACACGGCCCGCACTGGCGCCGAGAACGCAACGCAGGCAGCAGCGCAGGCAGCGGCGGCACAGGCCTCGCCCATTTCGTCGGCGGGGGTGGACGTCCCGCGGGGGCTGAAGGGGGTGGTCGTCACGCAGACGGCACTCGGCGACGTGCGCGGGCGCGAGGGCTTCTTCCACTATCGGCAGTACTCGGCCGTGGAGCTGGCCGAACGCCGATCGTTGGAGGATGTCTGGCAGCTGATGCTGTTCGGCGAGCTGCCGGACGCCGCGGCGCGGGCCGCGTTCGCCGCCCGGGTCGTGCCGTTGCGGCGGCTCCCGGCGGGCCTCGGCGAGCTGCTGCCGGCGCTCGCGCGAGCCGGGGCCCACGGGGGCGCGCTCGACGGGCTGCGCACCGCGTTGTCGCTGGCCGGTGCCGCCCGTGGCGTCGCCCCGTTGTACGACACCGACGAGGCGGCCCGCGTCGACGACGCCCTGTTCGTCGGCGCGGTCACCCCGACGCTCGTCGCCGCGCTGCACCGGCTGGGCCGCGGCCTCGCCCCGGTGGCGCCCCGCGACAACCTGCCGTTCGCGGCCAACTACCTGTACATGGTCACCGGCGCCGAACCGACCGCCGCACAGGTGCGCGCGATCGAGCGCTACCTGATCTGCACGGTCGACCACGGTTTCAACGCCTCGACGTTCACCGCCCGGGTGATCGCCTCGACCGGGGCGGACCTGGTGGCCTGCGTCGTCGGCGCGATCGGCGCGCTGTCCGGGCCGCTGCACGGCGGCGCGCCGAGCCGGGCGCTGGACACCCTCGACGCGATCGGCAGCCCCGAGCGTATCGACCCGTGGATCCGCGACCATGTCCTCGCCGGCGATCGGATCATGGGTTTCGGCCATCCCGTCTACCGGACCGAGGATCCGCGGTCGCGGTTGCTGCGCGGCGTCGCCGAGGACTTCGGCGGCGACCTCGTCGCGTTCGCGGTCCAGGTCGAGCGGCGGGTGGTGGAGCTGCTGGCCGAGCTGAAGCCGGGCCGCGAGCTGCACACGAACGTCGAGTTCTACGCCGGGGTCGTGATGGAGCTCTGCGGACTGGCACGGGACATGTTCACCCCGACGTTCGCCGTCGCCCGCACGCTCGGCTGGACGGCGAACATCCTCGAACAGGCCACCGACAGCAAGATCATTCGCCCATCGGCCCGCTACGTCGGCCCACCCGCACCCCAGCCGGTCCCGGCGCCGTAACCGATCCCGGCGCCGTAACCGGCCCCGACGTCGTAGCCGGTCCCGACGCCATAGCCATCAGCATTCCGCTTTCCGGTGCGCCATTGACGTCGCCATGACGACACTGGCGGCCGAATCCGCGGACTGTTCATCCGAGGTTCATCCGGATAGGATCGGCGCCGTCAACGACCCGACCACCACGGCGGGCGTCGTTCCTTGCTCGAAGACGAGTCGACAACCGGGCGGGGAATCCACGGACGGGGGCGGCCTGGTGAGCGATCCGATGCTGATCTGGAAAGGCAAGAACGCCGACCAGCGGCTTTTCTGGTCCCGGGCCCATTCGGACGGCAGTTGGCGCGACCAGCAGCAGGTGCGGTATTTCGCCACCAACAGGGGCGGGATCGGTGCCGCCTCCGACGGGAGCCTGACCGCCCGCGCCGCGTGGCGCGGCGCCGACGACGACAGCCGGATCTGGACGGCGGGCTGGTACGGCGACGGCTGGTCCGACCAGCAGACCCCGGCGGACGCCCCCCGCACCGAGGACCGGCCGGCGCTGGCCTTCCACAACGGCCGCGCGCTCATGGCGTGGCGCGGGGCCGGCCCCGACCAGACCATCTGGTTCTCCGAGAATCTCGGGCCGCAACGGGTCGCCGGCGGCCTGGCCGCGTCCACCCACGGCCCGGCGCTCGCCGCGTCACCGCAGGGCCTTTTCCTGGTCTGGAAGGGCTCGGGAAACGACGCGGGAATCTGGCACGCGGAGTTCCAGAACGGCCGCTGGTCGGCCCAGCGGCCCTCCCCGGGCGGAACGAGCACCGGGCCGTCGGCGGCCCACGTGGGAAACACCGTCATCACGGCGTGGAAAGGTGTCGGCGCCGACGCGCGTATGTGGACCTGCCGGAATTTCCGCGAACCGCAGATCGCCGTCGCGGACGGCGCCTTCGGCACCAGTGACACCCCGGCAATCGTGAGCACCTTCGTCACGCAGCTCTGATCGCCCGGGTCGGGTGGGGACGCGCTCCCGCGTCCCCACCCGACCCGGTACAGCCACCCC
>NZ_JANEZT010000544.1 GCF_025403405.1 Frankia tisae | reverse complement strand
CGAGCTTGATAAGGTGGCCGAACAGCTGAACGGAAGGCCGCGGCAGACGTTGGGCTGGGCGAAGCCGGTCGAAGTCTTCAACGATTTGCTGGCGAAGCATGCGTCGCTATGACCGCTTGAATCCGCCGAGCCCGAGGTAGAGTAGTTTCATCGCCGCGTCACGGTCGGGGAAATGCCCGCGGTTCTTCGTGATTTTCCGGAGCTGGAAGTTCATCGACTCGATCGCGTTGGTCGTGTACACGATCTTCCGGAGTTCGGGTGGGTAGTCGAGGAACGGAATGAACTCCGGCCAGGCGTGGCGCCACACGTCGACCGCCCCGGGGTACTGGACGCCGAAGTTCTTGTCGAACGCGGCCAGGCCGAGTTCCGCGGCTTCCAGAGTCGGCGCCGTGTAGATATCCTTCATCGCCTTGACGACGGCTTTCCGGTCGCCGTAGGACACGAACCTCATCGCGTTGCGGATCACGTGCACAACGCAGGTCTGCACGACGGTGTCGGGAAAGACTGCGACCGCGGCGTCGGGCAGGCCGGTGAGCCCGTCGCAGCACACGATCAGCACGTCGCGCACCCCACGGTTGCGGAGATCGGCCAGGACCTTCTGCCAGAACTTCGTGCCCTCGCTGTCCTTGATCCAGCAGCCCAGCGCGTGCTTACGGCCATCGACGTCGACACCCACGGCCAGGTAGGCGACCTTGGTCGTGACCACCCCGTTGTCCTTGATCCGCAGCCGGATCCCGTCGACATACAAGATCGGGTAGACCTCGTCGAGGGGCCGGGACTGCCAGGCCTTGATCTCGTCGACGACGACCTCGGTGACATTGGAAATCAGCTCCCGGGACGCCTGGACCCCGTAGACCTCCCGCAGGTGCGCCTCAATGTCGCGGGTCGTCATGCCCCGCGAGTACAACGACAGAATCGTGTCGTCGAGATTCCCGATCCGCCGCGCCCGCTTCGGCACGATCGTCGGCTCGAACGAACCGTTGCGGTCACGCGGTACCTCGATCTCGACCGGACCGTTCCGCGTCGACACCGTCTTCGTGGACTTCGGCGTTCCGGGAGTTTCCTGTGCCCTGACCGGCCGGATCACCCACCTCATAGCCGAGATGGTCCGTCATCTCGACCTGCAAGGCCCGCTCGAGGACAGCTTTCGTCATCTGATTCAACAGGCCATCGACCCCGTCGATCGGTGTTCCGGTCGCTTTCGCGTCCTTCAACAACGTGTCGATCGCCTCCGGCGCGAAAGCCTCGGCGATCCTCCTCGCCGCCGCTTCGTCTTTTGTCCGAAGCGTCATGCTCTGTGTCATTCGGTGTCCCTTTCCGACCTACCCGATCAAGGTAGATCGATCCTGGTCCACCTCCGGCTTACACAGTCGTCATGACACGCCCCCGACACGAGCCCGGAGCAGGCCGATCGGCTGGTGGGCGGCCGAGGGCGGCCGGCCCCCACCGGCCATCAGCCGCGTCCAGCAGGATCCGGGCCCGTCTGACCTGGTCGAACGGGGCACTCACCGTCCGGGCGAGCTTCTTGAACCGCTGCCGCTGCGCGGCAGCGAGAACCACCCTGGGACCACCCGTCTGTCTGCCCACCGCTCACCACACACATCCTGGAAGGGACAGTTCCAGGACGACAGGGAAGAACCGGTCGGGCCCGGACGCGGGCCCGACACACCGGTACGGGCAGGATGAAGACGTGGCGAAGATCCCCGAGACGGCCCGGGTAGTGCTGCAACACCGGCTGCACACCCGGCGCACCGCCCGCTGGCCCCAGCTGCGTGACCTGACCGTCCGCTACCGCGGCGACTTCGCCTACCTCGACGCGGTCTTCACCGACGAGCCCGCCGACACCGACCCCTACCCGCTGTGCCGGCTGCGTTACACCGGCCAGCCCGACCGGTGGGGCTTCGCGATCTACCTCGACAGCCGCGGCGCCTACGAGGACTCCTACCTACCGGACGGGCAGCCCACCGGCACCCCCGAACAGGCCCTCGACTGCGCCTGCGGGCTCTACGCCAGCGACCCCACCACCTGGACCGAATGACCACCAACCAGACCAGCAAGATTTACGCGCGGCTGCACTAGCCTTGCTGCAGGGCAAACAGCTGTCGAGCGGTGTGTACGCCTTCCTCGCGGCTTGGTGGGCCGTCGACTGGTGGCGCAACCGGCCGCCGCGTCCTCCGCGGCGACGCCGGGTCCTTCGAGCCGTGCACGTCGGGGCGTGAACACGTCGGCTCGGTGGCCCGGTCATGGACCAGACCGGGTGTATCCGCCTCCACCGGAACTGCCGGCCGCCGCCTGCGCGAACCTGGCAGACCCGGAGGCGATGCACCCGGCCGCGGGGACGCCTGCGCCGGCTGCCGGAGCGCCTGCGGGACGACTGGCTCGCCAACCAGCATCAGCCTGGCAGGCGGCCCCCAGCATATTGCCGGCCCGCGTCCCGTCTACCGGGGCCGGGCCGGACCCAGGGCCTCGGCAAGGTAGCCCGCCGTCATGATCGGTGACTTGCTGTAGTCCCGTCAGGGGCTCTGTTTGGGCGCAGGGTCGTGGTGGTTGGGAATACTTCGTGCATTCTTTTGGATTTTCTCGTTAACCGAACCTCCGCTTCGCGGTACGGTTCTCGTATTTTGCTCTCATGAAAAAAGAATCGAAACTGAGGTTCGGTTCTTTTTTTATACGGTCATCTCGAAAGAGACAATGCGTCCGTTATTAGGGGAGGGTGACAGTTGACATAATAATCTATTACGGTTGCTCCGTGTAATAACTTGCAGACGGGTTGCGTTAGCGGTAGACGCTACGGCAAGAGGAGGTCTGATGAGGACGTCTTGCTAATATTGCCTGGCGGGGTCAAATGGTCGTAGCGACGCCTCGATAGGATGATCGTGTTGGCGTCGAGGGGCTGGATGGTGGATGGGTCGGCGGGAGAAGTTGACGATCGAGGAGCGGGAGGTTATTTCCCGCGAGTTGGGCAAGAATCGTTCGGCGCGGTTCATCGCGAAGGCGCTCGGCAGGCATCACTCGGTGATTTCGAGGGAGATCGAGCGTAACGGCGGCGAGAATGTGTACCGGGCGGTGGA
>NZ_JANEZT010000543.1 GCF_025403405.1 Frankia tisae | reverse complement strand
GGGTGATGAGGGGCGGGTGCAGGCCGACCACCGTCGTGGTGTCCCAGCCGCGGCGAGCCTCGACTGCCCCGGCCTCGACGGTATCGGCCTTCGCCTCACCCAGCAGGTCAGCCAGCAGTTGCTTCGCGGTCGGGCGTCGGTCCGGGTTCTTGTGGAGTGCACGGGCGACGATCGGCGTGAGGTCTGCAGGCAGTCCGGACAGGTCTGGATCGTCATAGACGACCCGGCTGGCCAGCTCGCCGAAGTCGCCGTCGCCGAACGGCGTGCGTCCGGTCGCCGCGTACACGACCACCCCGCCCCAGGCGAAGATGTCCGCGGGATACGAGACCTCTATCCGGGCCCCGAAAAGCGCCCGCTGGGCCTGCTCGGGAGCCATGTAGGCGGGAGTCAGCCACTGCGGGACGCCCGGCTCGGCGTTGTCGTCGAGGTCCTGGCTGGCCAGGGCTGACGCTACCCCGAAGTCGATGACCCGAGGTCCGTGTAACGCCAGCAGGACGTTCGCCGGCTTGAGGTCTCGGTGTACCACCCCCGCGTTGTGAATGGCACGCAGTGCCGTCGCGACGCCGATCGCGAACCGCTTTGTGTCGTTGCCCGACAGTAATTCACCCTCGATGATCTGACGGCGCAGGTCCGGGCCGTCGACGTATTCCGTCGCGAGGAAGGGCGTCGGCCCCATATCGGCGTCAAGAACCGCGGCGGTGCAGAACGGCTGGACCTGCCGCGCGTTGTCGATCTCTCGGTGGAATCTTGCTCGAAAACCCTCGACATCGACATACTCGGGCCGGATTACCTTTACCGCGACCGGTCTGCCCTCTTCGGAGGTGGCAAGGTAGACCGTCCCCATGCCGCCTTCGCCCAGTAGCCTGCGCACGTCGTAGTTGCCTATCCGGCGCGGGTCCTGCGGCCGCAGCGGTTGACCGGGTGACGGCACCTCCGGATACGCTCCCGTCATCCTCGTGGCCCATCCGTTTGCGACCTGCCCGCCGGGGTCCCGCGCGGGCAGGGCCGGTGCGCGTCGATCGGTTTCGCGTGGACTTCCTGCCCTGGGATGCTCACGATGTGTCCCGGGACACGATGGTTCCATCCCGTGAGCCTGTCAGCGCACGTCACATCCGTCCCCCGATTGGACGTGACCGACTCCTTGGTCGGTCTGCTCCGGGATGCCCCGGCGGCATGAGAGATCATACTGTAGCAAAACGATCCCACAGGTCCCATTGGCCGACCATCGATATAGGCCGCCCTGGCCACCATTTACACGCCAGGCCTGGATCCGATCCAGGCTCGGATCTTTCGCGTGGTGGCGGGTGGGCCCGGTGACGCTTGCCCGCCATTTTTGGTGCTGGGTTGTGTTTTCCGATCGCCAGGTGTTGGCTTGTTGCGGTGTGGGGTGGGTTGCCAGTCCACGTAGTCGACGCATCGCCTAGATCGGGCATCGACAGCAGGCTAAGGAGTATGGGCGAGCCTACCCAGAAGTACTCGATCACGATGCCGCGGGACGTTGCGGAGGCCGCCCGTGCCCGCAGCGGCCCCTCGAGACTGTCGGCCTACGTCGCCGCAGCTGTCGCCCGGCAGATCGAACGCGACAACCTCAACGAGCTCATCTCGGTCGCCGAGGCCGACCACGGGCCGATCGGCGACGAGGAGATCCAGGCCAGGCGGGACATCCTGCTGCAGGCTCGTCGCCACCAGCAGCGTCCCGCCGACCCGCCCGCGGCGTGACCCGTCCGGCCACGGTGCCGGGCGGCACCCTGGTCCTGGACAGCTAAGGGCTCGCCAAGGCCGTGCAGCGGGACCGTGACGTCACCGGCTGGCTGGCGCTCGCCCGCGCCGACGACACGCGGGTGATCACCAGTGCGGTGACCCTCGTCGAGGTCAAGATCTGATGGCCCATGACTACCTGTCTTCTCAGCGCCGAAAAATCTGTGCCCGCTGCAGTAGACATCGGGCGCTCCCCTGGGTAGAGTTCATGTCGTACACAAGAGAGTCCATGGTCGAGGCAGACAGGAACTGCCCCGAGCGGGACGGCAGCCAAGACGGGCTGCCGAGCACAAGCAAGACCAGGCAGGATCGGCAACATCCCATCAGGCAAAGCACGAGAAGAGAGGAGCAGACGCCATCAGGATCGCCGGGGCGAGGTTCTAGCTCGCTCGGCTACCGCAGGCCCCAGATTGGAAGGTGGTCCCCGGTCACGCATATGCGATCCCCGCGTACCCGCCCTCTGGGGGCGGCTCCGCGGAATCAGAGTCCCGGCCCCACCGGCCGGTAGATGGTGTTGAACCCTCGGGACCCTGGTGCCTTCTGGCACCAGGGTCCCTCGACGCGTGCTCGAGAGGCGCGATGACCCCTGGAACCACCCGCAAACCGTCCGACAGCCTCGACGACGACAACTACCCCGCCTACACCATGGGCCGCGCAGCCGACATGCTCGGCACCACCCCCGCGTTCCTACGGGCCCTCGGCGAAGCCGGTCTGATCACGCCCCTGCGTTCAGACGGCGGCCATCGCCGCTACTCACGCCACCAACTCCGTCTCGCCGGTCGTGTCCGCGAACTCGTCGACGAGGGCACCGCGATCGAGGCCGCCTGCCGCATCGTCCTGCTCGAGGACCAGCTCGCCGAAGCCCGCGGGCTCAACGAACAGCTCCTCAACGAACAGCTCCGCGAACAGGCCACCGGGCCGTTACCCACCGAACCTCCCTGACGAGCAGGCCAGCCGGTCAGCAGGGACAAGCCGGTCAGCGCGGGGGTCGGTCGGCGGCGACGACTGCCAGATCGCGGTGCTGCCAGGTGACCGTGATGTCGAATCCGACCTGCTGGAGCCAGCCGAGCTGGTCGGGCAACCGGCTCGGTTTGTCGTGGATGCCGTCGACGGGGGTGACGGCATCCACGGGGTCGTCGGGTACAACCACATCCGCGAGCACGAATCGGCCGCCCGGTGGCAGGACGGCGGCGATCCGGCCGAACAGCTCGACCTTGCCCGGCTCGTCCAGGTGGTGCACGGCCAGCGCCGAGAACACCAGGTCGAACGGGCCGGCCGGGAGCGGGTCCTCGAGCCTGCCGACGCGCAGGTCCGCGGGGGGCAGGCG
>NZ_JANEZT010000542.1 GCF_025403405.1 Frankia tisae | reverse complement strand
AACCAGTCGGCCGCAGCCATCCGCACCTGCTCACGTTCCACCTGCCTGGCGGGCGTCAACCTGCCACCCGCCGCGTACCTCATACCGGAGAGCTACCCGGCCCGCCAGGGACCATCACAGATCACCGGTAACCTCACCAATTACCTTCCTCGCCGCCGTCCGCGAACGCGACCCGGCAGGACTCGGCCGCTTCCCCGACGACGCCGAACTCCTGCGCCGCGGCGGCGTCACGGTCGCCGGCGGGCAGCCCACCGTCGCGGGCCTGCTCGCCCTCGGGGTCCACCCCCAGCAGTGGTTCCCCCGCTACGTCATCCAAGCCGCCGCGCAACCACCGTCGACCGGCTCGGCCGCGACGCCGTGACCTCGGCCCGCAACGCCAGGCTCGTCGCGATCTGCCAGCACGTCCGGTTCCCGCAGACCGACGCCCGCGTCATCGAAGCCCTCGCCAGCGGCCCCCACCGTCACCGAAGCACTCGCCGACCACGGTCTACCCCCAGCCCACTACGTCGGCAGCGGCATCCGCTTCACCGTCGTCCTCCACCAACCCACGACCGTCACGAACGCGACGTCCGCCGAGCCCGAGCCCGAGCCCGAGCGCCGCGGAACGACGCGTCTACCAGGCGCTGACCGGCCAGGGAAGGACGGTCAACGAACTCGCCGAACAACTCGGCCTGACCGGGCCGAACCTTCGCAAGACCCTCCGAAACCTGCGCGGCCGAGGACTGGTCGCCCAGCACGGCGGCAGCGGACGAACCACCACCTACCAGCGGACGAACCCGTAGCCGCGGCCAACCTACGATTCGCCCGCTGCCGAAACGGATCGCCGTCAAGGGGAAGAGGTCCACCACAGGACCACGCCACGGTGACTGAGCAGCCATGCGCCGGCGAGACACAACATTCGTTCACCATCGGTAACCGATGGCGAGATGTTGCCGGAGAGCCTTGCTCTCGGCGCCGGTCGCGTACAGCTCGTCGGTGCAGGGCCCGCGGTCGCTGCTGCAGCTGGCCGAGCCGTTGCCGGTGGCCCTGGCTGTGGGCGACGAGATCGGGGACCGGCTGCTGTCGCGCAAGCGGCTGCACGACCTTCGCCACGGGTCGGCGTCGATCCTGCTCGGCGAGGGAGTCGACATCACGATCGTGTCGACGAGGCTCGGCCACTCTTCGACGTCGGTGACGGGAAATCTGCACGCCCAGGTGCTGTGATCGTCGACGCCGACCAGCGTCTCGTCGGCGCCCAGCGCGGGCCGCCCAGCCCCACCGTGGCCAGGACGGGCGAATCTGTCCCGTGCCTCGACAGCCCAGCTCGGGGGGTTCGGGGGGTCGCTCCCCCCGGAAAAATCGCGGCCCGCCGGGAAGCTGACCGGAGGCCAGCGACCACGGCGGGCCAGCTCGTGGAGGTGAGGGGACTCGAACCCCTGGCCTCCTCCGTGCGAGGGAGGATTTCGGTTCAAGAACGCCTGTTCTAGTCGATCTCTGTGGGCCATAAAATAGCGTCCAGGCAGGCACTTTTCGTGCCTCCTCCTGTCGGGTCCGATCGTGAGGTGCCGTCTCGTTCGCGGACGACTCACGGACGGATGATCAAGGGGGCGAGGGTCGGCGTGGGCTACGCGAAGAAGCGAATCGGCACGGACGGCAAGCCGAGGTACACGGCGTGCTATCTCGACCTGCGCGGCCGGTTGCGGTCGGCTGGCACGTTCAACGGAAAGCGGGAGGCGGACCGGGCCTGGCAGAGCGCGGAGGTCAAACAGCGCGAGGGCCGGGTCGGCGATCCACGGCGCGGTCGACTGTCCTTCCGTGACTACGTGGAGAGCACCTGGTTTCCCAACCACGTCATGGAGGCGAGCACCCGCGAGACGTACCGATACAACCTCGACGCGCACATCCTTCCCTGGTTCACCGTGATGCGCATGGCCGAGATCATGCCGGCGGACGTCCGCGAGTGGGTGACCGACCAGAGCGCCAAAGGGTTGAGCCCGCATGTGATCGACAAGAACATGACCATCCTCAGCGGGATCTTCACGACGGCGCTGAATGATCAGGTGACCTTCCTGCATGCGTGCCGTGGGGTCAAGATTCCTGAGGTTCCGAAGCCACCCCTGCAGATCATCACGCCGGAACAGTTCGACCAGATCTATGAGAACCTCCCCGACCTGATTCTCCAGCTTCTGGTCGAACTCGACATCGAAAGCGGCATGCGGTGGGGTGAGCTGACCGAACTCCGGCCGCACGATCTCAGTATCGGCACGGGGATCGTCACGGTCAGCCGGACCGTGGTGGAGGTGAACCCGAAGTTCCACCCCGAGGGCAAGCGGTTCCTCGTGCAGCAGTACCCGAAGAACAAGAAGTACCGGCGCTTCAAGATCAGTCGCTCGGTGATGGACAAGATCGATCTCTTCATCCAGGCGAAGGCGATCGGGACCGACGATCTCATCCTCTTCATGCCGGAGCAGGAGCGCCTCGTGCCGGAGCCCAGACCGGCGATGGAATCGGACGGGCCGGAGCTGACCGAGCCCAACGAGAAGGGCCGCCAGTATCGGCACGGCACCATCACCGCGTATTCCATGGCTCCGTGCCGCTGTGACCGTTGCCGAGGTGCGTATGCGACCTACCGATCAACGCGTCGAGCGGAGGGCAAGGACAAGCCGCGCGGCCGGCGGCGCCGCGACACCGATGGACACATCCCGGGCGACTGGTTCCGCAAACAGGTGTGGCACCCCGCCGTCGCTGCGGCCGGCATCGGACGGCGTGTCCGGGTCCACGACCTCCGACACGCCCACGCTTCCTGGCTTCTCGCCGGCGGCGCTGATCTGCAGGTCGTCAAGGAGCGTCTCGGCCACGGCTCCATTGCCACGACCCAGCGCTACCTACACACCCTGCCGACAGCCGACGAGACGGCTCTCGACGCACTCGCCCGCACCCGCGGTCGTCGGACTCGATAGGTGGTTCACACTCACGGCGTGGCGGAGCCTGTCAATCCCGGTGAGACATCAGGCGGCTTGGTTCGTGGGTAGCGTCTCCTGGGTCTCGATGATCGCTGGGGGCTGGTTGATCCATGCCTTGGCTGGGAGCGCGGGCGGGGTTGGTCGGC
>NZ_JANEZT010000541.1 GCF_025403405.1 Frankia tisae | reverse complement strand
GCCGCGGGCCTGCCGGTGGGCGGTGCGGGGGCGTAGCCGGTAGCGGCGGGTGAACTCGACGGCGATCTCGTCGTGGCTCATCCCGACCGCGCGCATCCGTTCCCGCAGCGCGTCCTGTTCCACCCGCCGGCTCGGCCTACTCATGACGACGCCGCGCCCCTCTTCCCCGTCACCGTGATCCCCCTTTCCATCCGGGACAGGTCCACGGTAGTCGTGCGATCACGCCTCGGGAAGCAAGAGGGGGCGTGCGACCCGAATTAATGCACCCTGCCGGGGGGTGTTACTCCAGGTCGGAGGGGGTGCGGGGAGCGGAACTGTTTCTTCGGGCTGGCGGGAATGTCCGTCGTCCTTGTCAGGGCGATGGTGGTAGCGGTTCCCCGATGTCTACTCTCAGTGAGGTCTGTTCCTATGATGAGGACCGCCCCCGCGACGGCCGCGCTCCCCGACGCCGCCTTCGACGCCAAGCCCAGATCCGACGCGGCGAGCAAGGGAGAGCGTCGACGAGCGTGCGTCACCCCGGCCGGCGCGGACCGGCTGGCGGCGAGGTCTGCGTGATGACCGCCGACGGCTTCGAGTCCACCGGACATGACGATCCCAACATTGCGAGGATCTACGACTACCTGCTCGGCGGCGCCCACAACTTTGCCGTCGACCGTGACGCCGCAGCGAAGCTGACGCAGGCGTGGCCGCAAATCCAGCAGGCCGCGCGGGTCAATCGGGCGTTCCTGGGCGAGGCGGTGCGCTACCTCGCCGGCCCGGCGGGTATCCGCCAGTTCCTCGACATCGGTTCGGGCATGCCGACGATGGGCAACGTCCACGAGGTCGCCTACGGCGTCGCGCCGGACGCGCGGGTCGCCTACGTCGACAACGACCCGGTCGCCGTCGCGAACAGCCAGATCCTCCTCGCGCGCACGCCCGCCGCGGTCGCCATCGAAGGCGATCTCCACCGTCCCGAGGAGATTCTCCAGCACCCGGACGTCACCGGGCTGCTCGACCTGTCCCAACCGGTCGGGCTTCTGCTGGTCGCGATCCTGCACTTCTTCGACGACGACGCCCACCCGGAACGGTTGATCGGCGCGCTGCGGGACGCGCTCCCCGCGGGCAGCTACCTGGTGCTCACCCATGCCACCGGTGACGGACAGGCCGAGGCCGTCACCGATGCCGCGACGTTGTACCGGCGCACGACGGCGCCGTTCCGGCTGCGGAGCCGGACCGAGGTCCTGCGGTTCTTCGACGACTGTGACCTGATCGAGCCCGGCGTGGTCCTCCTTCCCGGCTGGGCCGACGACCGGCAGCAGTCCCGGACGGCAACGTCCGAGGATCGGCTGCCGATCTACGCCGGTATCGGGCGCATCCGGTGAGCCCGCTGTCCGGCTGTTCGGCGTGCTGGTCGGACGGCGACGTCACCCGCCTTCTCGCCTACGCCGAAGGGCGGATCGCCGCCGCGACCGCCCACCTGTGGCCGCAGGCGCAGGTGGCGTTCGGGCCGATGGTCACGGGAGGCAGTGCGGTGGTGCGCCGGGTGCAGGTCGACGGCGAGACGCTGTGCGCGACGCTGCACCCGAGGGGGGCAACGCTGGCGAGCGTGGTGCGCGGCGACCACGGCGATCTCACCGCGGTGCTGACCGGCGACGACGGGCCGCGGGCCGACAGGACTGACCAGGAGGCCGAGCAGCTCACGGCGCTGGCCGTCTACAGCGGCCTGCGGATCGCGGCACCGGCCGCGACGGCGGACGGGGTGCTGTTCACCCGCTGGGTGACGGGCACGAGCCTGGCCGGCCGGGTCCAGGCCCGGCCGGCGGTGCTGACCGAGCTGCTGATGACGCTGATGGACGACCTCACCGAACTGCACCGCGATCCGGCGGGGCCGCTGCGGCAGGCCGCCGCGCCCACCGGCCCCCGCGCCCTTCCCCGCGTGGTCACCGAGGCGTTGAGCCACCCGACCGACCACCTCCACCCGCAGCCCCCGTACGCCGGCGAGGTCAGCGAGGCCAAGGCACTCACGCGCAGCCTCGCGGCCCGGCTCGCACGGCTCGCCTCCGCGCTGGACCCGGTGCTGCTCGCCCGCGCCGGCGTCGCCTTCGGCGCCCTCACCCCGACCCACGTGCTCTACCCCGCCAGCGCGCCTGGCGCTGTGCTGGTCTCGCCCGCACTCGGCCCTGGCGGGGAACCCGCGGACACCGGAACGCTGCTCGGCCACCTGCACCTGATAGCCCTCGACTGCCCGCCACCGATCCGCTCGGAGATCGTCGAAGGCGTCGAAGCGTGGCTGGCCGGGCGGCTCGCCACCCGTCGCGGTGAATGGCGAGGCTGGCTGGCCGCGGTGCTCACGATCTGGGCCGCCACCGTGTACGACACCGTCGCCACCGCCCTGACGCTGTCCGCCGACGCCCTGCCGCTCGAACCGTTCCTGTCCGGCCTGCCGCGCCGTCCGCTGCCGGCCTTGGCCGGTCTCGATGTTCTGACCCGGACACTGCGCCGCCACGGCGCCGACGCGGCGCTGAACGCCACCCTCAGCGCCCTCGCCGCCGACCCGACCAGCCGCGCCGGTTCCGACCCGGCGCAGACAACCCCACCCCGCTGATCACGCCGTCCCACCCTTGTCTGGAGAAGGCCCGCCCCATGGTCACCACGTCTCCGAGCCGAGTACCGGACACCCGGTCACCGCTCACCTCCCGCGCCGCCCCCGCTCCGCTGCCTGCGGCCTCACTGCTCCTCGCCGCCGGCCGCGCGCCCACGGCCCGGTGATCATAACCGAGCGGCGGATGGACCGGCGCACGCACGACGGGGATCTTCACCCGCCGGACCGTGCCTTCGAGCGGCTTCGCTGCACGGCGGTTCGCCTCCTCGACGCGCACGTCAGGAACGACGGCCGATGCGACAGCTGTGGGTGCGGATGGCCGTGCCGAATCGTGCTCCTCGCCGAAAACAACCTCGCTCTCGTACACGACGTCACTCCCGTGCCGGTTCCGCCCTGCGGCATCGCGGCGCCCGCCGCCGCCGACGAGGGGCACCGGCCGGTCGATCCACCGGCTGCGCCGCTTCCGCACGGCCTTCCTCATGGCCGTCCCCCCGCCGCGCCGTCGACGGACATAGGCAAGCCTTTCGGGCCCGAGAGC
>NZ_JANEZT010000540.1 GCF_025403405.1 Frankia tisae | reverse complement strand
CATCCCCGCCGCACAGCTACCGCCTGACACCCCACCCCCGGCCGCCGCTTACCCGGTGCCGCCGACGCCCGCTGCCACCCCGTACGGACAGCCGCCCGGACCGGGCGGACCGGCTGGCACGGCGCCGGGTCAGTACCCGCCGCCGACCACCACCGCACCGCGATCACCGACCTCACCGACGACCGACCCGGGCAGGCGACGGCGGGGCCTGGGACGCAACGGGCGCGCCGAGCGGACGCACATCCCGGTGACGCGCACCAGCCGCGTCTGGACGACGCTGCTGCTGTTCGCGCTCGTCCTCATCCTTCTGCTGATCTTCATCCTGCAGAACCAGGACGACGTGAAGCTGTCCTACCTCGGCGCGCACGGGTCGATCCCGCTCGCCGTCGCGATGCTGTTCTCGGCGATCGCCGGGGCGCTTCTCGTCGCGATCCCGGGCGTCGGCCGCATGATCCAGCTCCGCAAGGTGGCCCGGCGCGGCACCGCGGCCGCTCCGGCCGCTCCCGTTACTCCGGCCACTCCCGTCGCTCCCGCCGATGGACGGGTCCCGTCGGACCCGGCGGCCGGCAAGGCAGCCAAGATGCTGCACCGCCCGACCCGGTAAGACCGCGATGAGACGGCGCCGCGGGGATGACCGGCCCACCGACCAGCGCGCCGCCGTCCAGGACACCGGCGCCGCACCCCCACCAGGTGGGGCCGTGCTGCCGGACCAGGCGGTGGTGCCGGACCAGACGGTGGTGCCGGGCCAGACAGTGGTGCCGGACCAGGCGGTGGTGCCGGACCAGGCGGTGGTGCCGGACCAGGCGGTGGTGCCGGGCCAGACAGTGGTGCCGGACCAGACAGTGGTGCCGGACCAGGCGGTGCTGCGGGATCAGGCGGTGGCGGCCGTGCGGGCGGTCGAGCGGCCGGGGCAGGCTGACGAGCTGACGTGGCGGTCCAGGTTCGGGGTGCTGCGCCGCACGGTCCGTGAATTCATGGACGACGACCTCCCCGACCGGGCCGCCGCGCTGACCTACTACGCGGTGCTGGCCATCTTCCCCGCGCTGCTCGTGCTGGTGTCGCTGGTCGGGCTGCTGGGCGAGTCGACGACGGACCGCCTGCTCGACAACATCGAGCAGCTCACGCCCGGCCCGGCGCGCGACATCCTGCACAACGCCGTCAACGGGCTGCGCGACAGCGCCGGATCCGGCGGGATCGTCGCGATCCTCGGCGTGGCCGGCGCGCTGTGGTCCGCCTCCGGCTACATCGCCGCGTTCATCCGCGCCGCGAACGCCGTCTACGACATGCCGGAGGGTCGGCCCGTCTGGAAGATCGCCCCACTGCGCCTGCTCATCACGGCCGTCTTCGTGGTGCTGCTCGCGGTCAGTTCGCTGATCGTCGTGTTCAGCGGCGCGCTCGCCGAGCAGGCGGGCACGGCGATCGGCCTGGGCCACGAGGCCCTCACCGCCTGGTCGTTCGCGAAGTGGCCGATACTCGTGCTGATCGTCACGGCCATGATCGCCCTGTTGTACTGGAGCACGCCCAACGTGCGCCTGCACGGCTTTCGCTGGCTGACGCCGGGCAGCGTGCTGGCCGTCGTGATCTGGCTGGTCGCGTCCGGGGCGTTCGCCGTCTACGTGGCCACGTTCGGGTCCTACAACAAGACCTACGGCACGCTCGCCGGCGTCATCGTGTTCCTGGTGTGGCTGTGGCTGTCGAACCTGGCGGTCCTGCTCGGCCTGGAGTTCGACGCCGAGATCGCGCGAGGGCGGGCGATCGCCGCGGGTCTCGACGAGAGCATCGAGCCGTACGTGGAACCGCGCGACACCCGCGCCTGGCCGCGCCCGCGCCGACGGGTCGCCCGCCACTGAGGCCCCGCGACTGAGTCGGGGCCACGAGACCCGAGGCCGCTACCAAGCTTCAGCGAGAGGGCTTCCGCCTTCAGCCGGGAGGTGAATCGCCGTGTATTCGGGTGGAGTTACAGCCATGCCCCGGTCGGTTCACGGGCGGGAATGTTCGTGACAAGGAAACTGACGGCCCAGGCATGGTCGGCGACGCCGTCCAACGCGAGGGTGAGCTGGTCTTGCGGGATGGTCCGCCGCCGCCGGGAACGGGAATCGGTGGAGATCTCGGCGGCGGGGACCAGCCCGGTACGCGCCCAGCTCGCCGACGACGTCGGACCGCAGCCGGTCGAGCCCTGGCAGCGTCGCCTGCCCGGCCATCCCCGTCAGCGACGGGTCCACCGGCCCGGTCCACACCCGCGGGGCCCGTACCCAGAAGTCTTCGACATGCGTAGTCTGTTCACCCGGCGGGTACCTCTCGCCCGGGTCCATCGGTTGGCTTGGTAACCCCGATTCTCCATCAAGATTAACAAGCCGCTCGGCTAGCGTCCCGGGCCGCCGAGGAACGCCAGAATCCCCGCGGCGATGCCTTCGGCGGCCCGCTGGCGCCAGGCCGCGTCCGTGACGTGCCCGGCGTCCGTCCGGTTGCGCATGTTGGCGCACTCGATGAAGACCTTGGGGACGGTCGAGAGGTTCAGGCCGCCCAGGTCGGACCGGTCGACGATGCCCTGGTTGTTGGCGAGGTAGTCCGCTGGGTGCTCGCCCGTCGCCTTCTCGTACGCGTCCCGCATCGCCGCGGCCAGGTGCGCGGACGCGGTGAGGATGCCCGCGTTCACGCCGTTCGGCGCGCGGTCCGGGCTGATCACGTGGAAGCCGGTGCCGCTGGCCGGGCCGCCGTCGGCGTGGATGGAGACCGCGGCCGCCGCGTGCGCGTCGCCGCCGGCCCGGCCGCGGGCGTCGACGCACGGTCCGACGCCGGTGTCGTTGTGCCGGGTGAGCACGACGGCCAGGCCGTGCACCCGGAGCAGGGTCGCGGCGCGGTTCGCGACGTCCCAGGTGAAGACGTGCTCCGGGTAGCCGCTGTTGGTCGACGCGCCCGCCGTGTCGCATTCCTTGAGGAAGCCGCCCGCGGCGACCTTGCGGTTGATCTCCGTCGGGTGGGAGCCGTTGCCCCCGTCGTGGCCGGGGTCGATGACGACGACCTTCCCGGCCAGGCCCGAGCTCGACGGGCTTGGGCGCGCCGACGCCGACGCCGACTGCCCTGGCGTCGGGTGGCGGGATGGTGCCGTGGCGGGCGGCCGGCCGGTGG
>NZ_JANEZT010000053.1 GCF_025403405.1 Frankia tisae | reverse complement strand
CGCCAGGCCGCAAGAGCGACGAGCAAGGCGCCCACCACCGCCCCCAGACCTGCCAACGAGCTAGCCGGTCGGCCGGCATCGCCGCCGACCTGTGCGTACCAGACGCCGACGACCGCCAGGAAGACCAGGCCGATCCCGGCGGTGGCGACGGCCGGCAGGTCCACCGGCTGGCGGAAGCCCGCGACGTGCAGGACCGCGAGCGCCAGCACGAGGACCACGAGCGGGTGCGCCACCGCCACCAGGTGCCGCACCGCCCCGACGGCGCTCTCGCCCCCGGCGGTGTCTGCGGTTTCAGCCTCACCGAGGCCGGCCAGGAGCCCCGACCAGGTGAGCAGGAACAGCGAACCGCCGAGGATGATCTCGTCGAGGGCGGTGGCCGGTCGCCCGGCGAGCCCGCCAGCCGGCCAGCCCAGCCCGCCCGGCTCCCCGGCCGAGGTCGTGGTGGCGAGCAGTGTGGAACGGAGCCGAGAACGCCGCGCCCGGCTTGCCGGTACCGCCGCGAGGGCGGCGAGCGCCAGGACGGGCATGGCGAGTTGCCCGGCATCCGCGAGGTACCCGACGTCCGCGACCATCGGGCGGACGGTGGCAAGCCGATCCCAGCGGTGCAGCGTCCAGGCCGTCTGCCCCACGGTCCAGGCGGTCAGCGCGGACGACAGCCAGACCAGCCAGCGGCCGCGGGCCCGGCCGAGCCGACGTGCGGCCCACGCGCAGCTCAGCGTCGCGGTCAGGCCGGCAGCGATTGCAGCGGCGTAGAGAAGCATTCCCCATCCCGCCATCCTCCCCCGTGCACCGGCCGTCCAGGGCAAAAGGATCATTTTTAGAGCGACGGGAACAGCCGGAAAAGTCACCAAAAGTGATCGACGGGCGCGTTGGCACCCATCATCAACGTAGCGCGTGATCGCTCTATCACAAAGAGTATGGATATGCCTCGCGTGCCGCGCGGTCTCCTTGGGCGTCCGCCGGGTCGAACGAGTCCGGCATCCTCACCGGCGACCTCTCCACGGGGCCGCGCCGAACGCTGTGATATCAGACACGCCATGCGTGCTTGACCGGGGAATGGCCGCAACGACGGGCTCCCCGAGAAGGACCTCCGGACGGCTGATGTTTCCATCGCGCTGCTGATCGCCGCCTTCGACTGTTTCCGTACGGTTAACTACCGACCCGGGACTCGGCGCGTGGCAACCAGCCGGCTACCCAACCATGACAACGGGCACGGATCACATCTTCGGCTCACCACGACACCGCCGATCCGTCCCCGGATGGCCGAATCCGGACATCGTCCCGCGCTGCCGAGTTCACCACCGGCTGGCACCATCTACAGGCATGAGCGAGCTGGTGGCGACCCGTCCCGAACGGCCTCAGCGCAAGGCCCGCAGTGGCCTGCTCGAACCTCTGGAGGCACCCCGTCCGCCGGCGCCGTCCGATCTGCCGGCCGATCGGTTCATCAACCGCGAGACGTCCTGGCTCGACTTCAATGCTCGGGTACTGGCGCTCGCGGAGGACGTCGCCACGCCGTTGCTGGAACGGGCCAAGTTCCTGGCAATCTTCGCCAGCAACCTCGACGAGTTCTACATGGTCCGGGTCGCCGGCCTGATGCGGCGCGAGGCCACCGGCCTCGCGGTCCGCTCGGCGGACGGCCTGAGCGCCCGGGAACAGCTCGATCTCGTCAGCCGGGCCGCCGCCCAGCTGACGGAGCGGCACTCGCGGTGCTTCACCGCCGAGGTGGTGCCGTCCCTGGCGCACGCTGGGATCAGCATCCGATCCTGGTCCCAGCTCAGCGAAACCCAGCAGGAACAGCTACACCGCTACTTCCACCAGCAGATCTTCCCGGTGCTCACGCCGCTCGCGGTCGACCCGGCGCACCCGTTCCCCTACATCAGCGGCCTCTCACTCAACCTTGCTGTGCATGTCCGCGATCCGGGCGGGCAGGCCGACCGCTTCGCCCGCGTGAAGGTGCCGCAGAACGTCCCACGGCTGGTCCCCGTCGAGGTGGACCCGTCCGTCGACGTTCCCGCGGCCGGGCCGGCGCCGTCGGAAAGCGCCTGCTTCGTGCCCCTCGAAGAGGTGATCGCCGCGCATCTCGACCAGCTCTTCCCCGGCATGGAAGTGATCAATTCCCATCGGTTCCGGGTCACCCGCAACGCCGACCTCGAGGTCGAGGAGGATGAGGCGGAGGATCTGCTGCAGGCCCTCGAGCGAGAACTGGCCCGCCGGCGCTTCGGTCCCGCCGTCCGGCTGGAGGTCGACGAGGACATCGACTCCGCCCTGCTCGCCCTGCTCGTACGCGAGCTCGAGGTCACCGAGCGGGAGGTGCACCGGGTCGCCGGGATGCTCGACCTGTCGGCCCTGTGGGCCCTGTACGACCTCGACCGGCCGGAGCTGAAGGACGCACCGCGGGTTCCGATCACCCATCCCCGGCTCCTCACCGCGGAGGGGGAGACGCCCGACTTCTTCAGTGTGCTGCGTGAGGGTGACGTCCTCGTCCACCATCCGTACGACTCGTTCACGACGTCCGTGCAGCGGTTCATCGAACAGGCCGCCGCCGATCCGCAGGTTCTCGCCATCAAGCAGACGCTCTACCGCACGTCCGGCGACTCTCCGATCGTGGACGCTCTCGTCTCGGCGGCCGAGGCGGGCAAGCAGGTCGTCGTGCTCGTCGAGATCAAGGCGCGGTTCGACGAGAGCGCCAACATCCGCTGGGCGCGCGAGCTGGAACGCGCCGGCTGCCACGTCGTCTACGGCCTGATCGGGTTGAAGACCCACTGCAAGACCTGCCTCGTCGTGCGCCAGGAGCGCGGCGGCCTGCGCCGGTACTGCCATGTGGGCACCGGAAACTACAACCCCAAGACCGCACGGCTCTACGAGGACCTCGGCCTGCTCACCGCCGACCCGGAGGTGGGCGCCGACCTCACCGATCTGTTCAACGTGCTCACCGGGTACAGCCGGCAGACCGAGTACCGCTCGCTGCTGGTCGCCCCGCAGCACATGCGCGACGGGATCCTGCAGCGCATCTCCGCGGAGGCGCGGGCAGCCCAGGAGGGCCGTCCCTGCGGCATCCGCCTCAAGGTCAACAGCCTTGTCGACGAGCAGGTGATCGACGCGCTCTACCGCGCGTCGATGGTGGGCGTTCCCGTGCACTGCCTGGTGCGGGGTATCTGCGCCCTGCGCCCCGGTGTGCCGGGACTGTCGGAGACGGTGCACGTCCGGTCGATCCTCGGCCGTTTCCTCGAGCACAGCCGGATCCTGGAGTTCGCCTCCGCGGACGAGTTCTGGATCGGCAGTGCCGACATGATGCATCGCAACCTGGACCGGCGGATCGAGGCACTCGTCCGGGTGCCGCATCCGGAACGCCGCGACACCGTGCGCCACATCCTGGATCACGCGTTCTCCGACGAGGTGTCCGGATGGGTGTTGCAGTCCGACGGTCGGTGGGAACGACGGACCACCGGAGCGGACGACGTCCGACTGTCGGACTACCAACACGATCTCATGGCCGAGGCCATGCGGCGCGGGCACCGGTGAACCCGGCGCCCGCACCGCGGATCAGTCGCCGCTCGCCGAGACGCTCGACTTGAACTCGGAACCGGGCCGGAACTTCGGCACCACCGAGGCTGCGACGTGCACGGGCTCGCCCGTAGCCGGGTTGCGCCCGGTGCGGGCGGCCCGCTCGACCCGCTCGAACACGCCGAAGCCGGTGATGGTCACCTTCTCGCCGCCGGCGACGGCCTCCTGAATTGCGTCGAACACGGCGTCGACGGCTTTGGTGGCATTCGACCGTCCGCCCTCGATCTGCTGGGCGATGCGGTCAACCAACTGGGACTTGTTCACAACAACCTCCGGACGCCCCCCGCAGGCGCGGGGTGGGGAGCAGATCGGGCATCACACTGCGCTGCACCGTAGGCATCTCCACTGTCGAGGGCAATTCCCACGACCGTGTCGCGTCACACAAACCCGCACGTCAACGGGTTCGGGCCAGTGGGCGACGGGATGCGTGCTGTACCACCGGCGCGAACCATCCGGTAGATTCATCACGTTGAGTAGCGAGAGTCGCCCGTTTTTTCGGGCTCAATGTCACGCTTTGGTAGCCGGCCGCCTCCGCCACCGCACGCCCAGCTCTGCTACGTAATCAAACAAACGCCGCAGGCAATGATCGACCGGGTGTACCCGCTCGGTCATCGACCGATCACTCAACCCGGCCTGTCCCCGCATTGACCTCGATGTGATTTTCGTCATATACCGATCGAGGCCCCGCCCGCAGGGCCGCATCGACTGCGCCGCAGGCCTCTGCCGGCCTGGAGGCCGCTCGCGTCCGGGGCGGTCGCCGGTGGCGCGACCGCCCACCGAGCGGGACTAGGCCACCGAGGGCAGCCAGGCCGCTCGGGTCGCCTCGAATACAGTGATCAGCTCCTCGTTTCGCAGGGTCAGGCCGACATCGTCGAGGCCCTCCAACAGCCGCCAGCGAGTGAAGTCGTCAAGTTCGAACGAGGCGACCAGCCCGGCTCCCCGCACCTCGCGGGCGACCAGGTCGACGGTGATCTCGCCGGTCGGATCCTGCTCCGCGGCGGCCTGCAGGGTCTCGACCGTCTCCGCCGGCAGCTCCACCGGCAGCAGCCCGTTGCCGAGCGCGTTGCCCCGGAAGATGTCGGCGAACCGGGACGAGATCACCGCCCGGAAGCCATAGTCCTGCAACGCCCACACGGCGTGCTCGCGCGACGAGCCGGTGCCGAAGTCGGGGCCCGCGACCAGAATCGACGCACCGTCGTAGGCCGGGTCGTTGAGCACGAAGCTCTCGTCGGCCCGCCATTCGGAGAACAGGCCGGCGCCGAACCCGGTGCGCTCGATGCGCTTGAGCCACTCGCTCGGAATGATCTGGTCGGTGTCGACGTCGCTGCGCCGCAGCGGCACGGCCCGACCGGTGTGAATCGTGAACGCCTCCATCGCCGGAAACGCTCCCCTCTGCATGAAGTCGTGATCAGTCGTGATCAGGATGGCGGTCGCGGCCACGCAGCCCCCGGCGAGTTGACGGGAGCGGCGACCGCACAGGCGCGGCCTACAGCTGCGCCGGGGCGGTGAGCCGGCCGGTGACCGCGGTGGCCGCGGCGACCGCCGGAGAGACAAGGTGGGTCCGCCCACCTGGTCCCTGGCGCCCCTCGAAGTTCCGGTTCGAGGTGGAGGCGCTGCGCTCCCCCGGGCTCAGCGTGTCCGGGTTCATCCCGAGGCACATCGAGCAGCCGGCGCTACGCCACTCCGCTCCGGCGGCTCGGAAGAGCTCGTCCAGCCCCTCCGCCTCGGCCTCCGCCTTGACCTGCATCGACCCGGGGACGACCAGGGCCCGGACACCGTCGGCCACCTGCCGGCCCCGCAGCACGTCGGCCGCGGCGCGCAGGTCGCTGAGCCGGCCGTTGGTGCAGGAGCCGATGAACACCGTGTCGACGGCGACCTCGGACAGCGGCGTGCCCGCAGTGAGGCCCATGTAGGTCAGCGCACGCTCGAAGGAGGCCCTCGCGGCCGGGTCGGCGTAGTCGGCGGGCACGGGGATGCGCGAGCCGAGCGGCGCCGCCTGGCCCGGGTTGGTCCCCCAGGTCACGTACGGGGAGAGGCCCGCGGCATCGATGACGACCTCCCGGTCGTAGCCGGCGTCGTCGTCCGAGGCCAGCGTCCGCCAGTAGGCCACGGCCTCGTCCCAGGCCGGCCCGGTGGCGGCGTGCGCCCGGCCGGCGAGGTAGTCGAACGTGGTGTCATCGGGAGCGATCATTCCAGCGCGGGCCCCGGCCTCGATGGACATGTTGCAGACGGTCATCCGGCCCTCCATCGACAGGCCCCGGATTGCCGCGCCGCGGTATTCGATGACGTGCCCGGCGCCGCCGCCGGTGCCTATCCTGGCGATGATCGCCAGGATGAGGTCCTTCGCGGTGACGCCGGCCGGCAGGTCGCCGTCGACCGTGACCGCCATCGTCTTCGGGCGGCCCTGCGGCAGCGTCTGGGTCGCGAGTACATGCTCGACCTGGCTGGTGCCGATGCCGAACGCCAGCGCCCCGAACGCGCCGTGGGTGGAGGTGTGGCTGTCGCCGCACACGATCGTCATGCCCGGCTGGGACAGCCCGAGCTGCGGGCCCACGACGTGAACGATGCCCTGCCCGGGATCGTTCATCGGATACAGCCGCACCCCGAACTCGGCGCAGTTCTTACGCAGCGCCTCGACCTGCGCGGCGGAGATCGGATCCGCGATCGGCGCCAGGGTGTTCGTGGTCGGCACGTTGTGGTCCTCGGTGGCGACGGTCAGGTCGGGGCTACGCACCGGCCGACCGGCCAGCCGCAGCGCCTCGAACGCCTGCGGCGAGGTGACCTCGTGCACGAGATGCAGATCGATGTACAGCAGATCCGGTTCGCCGTCGGCGCGCCGCACCACATGGGCGTCCCAGACCTTCTCCGCGAGTGTGCGCCCCATGGCCACTTCCCTCCCTGCGGCGGGCGAGCTGCCCGCGCGGTCGTCCGACCGTTCCTGCGATCCGGGATGTGCCGCAAGTCGGTATCGCGCCAATTCCCGATCTTGCCATCTTATAATATGGGATGGCAGTATCATTCTATGGAACATCTTAGCGGAGTCGGGGTTCTGGACAAAGCCGCCCTCGTCCTGGCCGCCGTGGAACAGGGCCCCGCTTCCCTCGCCGACCTGGTGGCCCGGACCAAGCTCACCCGGGCGACCGCGCACCGCCTCGCCAGCGCGCTCGAGGTTCACCGCCTCGTCGGGCGCGACGGTTCCGGCCGGTTCGTCGCCGGTCCGCGGCTGGCGGCCGGGGTGGCCATCCCACTGCCCTGGGACGTACTCGACCGAGCCGACCAGGTCCTGACCGATCTGCGTGACGTCACCGGGGAGAGCACCCAGCTCTACGTCAGGCGCGGGGCTCTGCGACTGTGCGTAGCAGCCTCCGAGCGGGCGAGCGGCCTGCGGGACACCGTCCCGGTCGGCGCGGCGCTGCCGATGACGGCGGGATCCGGGGCGCAGGTCCTGCTCGCGTTCGCGGATCACCCCGAGCCCGACCTGCTCGCCGCCGCACCGTTCAACGACGGGACTCTCGCCCTGGTGCGCAGGCGGGGCTGGGCCGAGAGCGTCGGCGAACGGGAGACCGGCCTGGCATCGGTGTCCGCCCCCGTCCGCGGCGAATCCGGGGCGGTGATCGCGGCGGTGTCGCTGTCCGGCCCGCTGGAACGGTTGACCCGATCCCCGGGACGCCGGCACGGGACGGCCGTGCTCACCGCGGCGGCGCGGCTGTCGACATCGGTCGGCGACTGAAGGATCCACTCGCCGCCAACCCAGGGCCACCGGAGATCGGCCAGCTTGTCGACCAAGCCGGGTTTCACCGGCGGCCCACGGTGACCACGCGGACACGTTTTCCCCCCTTGTCCTGGCTTTCTGGACATTGAGGATGCCCCGATTGGGCCCCACAACTAAACGGAACGCGGACTACGCCTGCTGGGCTCGATGAGGTGTCCCCGCGGCGCGGGTCTCCCCCGCCGCAGGGAGTGGCTTTCCGACGTCGTAGCCTGTTCGAGTCGTCCGTCTCGGATGATCGGAGAAGTAGGCCGGTTGACCCAATGGGGTCATTGCCATCCAGCGAGCAAGCGATATAGGTCGCCCGCGCACTGGGGGCGCCCGTCCGGAGGACTCTTCGGGTTCCGTGTAGCCGGGCGATCGTCGCCCGCGGCGGTGCCGCCGTAGGTTCGGCCGCCTCGTGCGGCGCCAAGGAGGGACAGGGCGCGGTGCGCAAACTGGGTTCGCGGTACGTGCTGCACGAGCTGCTCGGGCAGGGTACGACCGGCCAGGTCTGGAGAGGTGTCCGGGTCCAGGACGACGCCGCGGTGGCCATCAAGGTGCTGCGCCGCGAGCTCGCCGACGATCCGGAGATCGTCGACCGGTTTCTGCGGGAATGGGACCTGCTCGTCGATCTCGACAGCCCGGACCTGGTCGCGGTACGCGACCTCGTCAACGAGCCGGGCGCCCTGGCCATCGTCATGGATCTCGTCGAGGGCCCCGATCTGCGGGCGCACCTGCGGGAATTCGGCCCGCGGCCCGCCCAGGAGGCGGTCCGGCTCGCGATCGGCACCTTGTGGGCCCTCGACAGCGTGCACGCCGCCGGGATCGTTCACCGGGACGTCAAGCCCGAGAACATTCTCATCGACACCTCTACGCCCGACCGCCCGATCGTCCGACTCACCGACTTCGGCATCGCCCGCGTGATCAACACGCCGTCCCGAGCCAGCGCGACCGGGCCGATCGGCACCCCCCTCTACATGGCGCCCGAGCTCGGCACCGGCGCCCCCCCGACCCCGGCAGCCGACGTCTACTCGGCGGGGGTGGTGCTCTACGAGCTCCTCGCCGGATCGCCGCCGTTCGACTCGACAAATCCCGCGGATCTGCTGCGGGCGCATCGCGAGGACGACCCACAGCCCATCGCCGGAGTGCCGGCACCGGTGTGGGACGTGCTCGCCGGCATGCTCGCCAAATCCCCAAGGCAGCGGCCGGCGAGCGCCGCCGACGCCGCCGACGACCTCAGCGACGCGCTCGAGGCAAGCCTGCGCGGTGTCGCGCCGATCCCGGGACATGGCCAGGCCGCCGACGAGTCCGCGCCGACCGGCGCCTACGACCGCCGGGTCAGCGAGCGGCCAGCAGCGCCAACCGGCACCCGGCGGGTGGCCCGATCTGCTGCCGGCGCGGCGGGCGCCGGGGCGGCCGTGGCCGCAGGTGCCGGTAGCTGGAACGATCTCGAGCACACCCAGATCGCGGGCAGCCTGACCGCAGCCGCGACGAAGGTCAACGGCCGGAACGGCAACGATCCCGAACACACCCGCATCGCCCCGATGACCGCCGCCCCGATGACCGCCGCCCAGAACGGCGCCCGCGGCGGATGGGACAGCGACGCGCCGACCGGGATGAGCCCCGCGGTACGCGTCCCCGCTCGCTCCGGCGGACCGGCCGCCGACACGAACACGGTCATGTCCGCGATTCCGGCCGGCAAGCAGCCCGGCTCGGCCGGCGGTAGCGCCGGAGGCGGGTCACGCGCGGCGCTCGACCGGCGTCGACGCAGCCGGATCGCGGCCGGTGCCGGACTCGTCGTCGCCCTTGTCGCCGGAGCCGGCGGCTGGGCTCTCGCCTCCGGCGGGAACGCCGGCTCGGCGCTGTCCGCCGACCGCACCGTGGAAGCCTCAGCGGATCCGCGCGCGGACAGCTCGGCCGCCGGCGCCCCGGGTTCCGCTGCGCCCGGCGTGGCCGTCGGCGTCGACGCGAGCCCGGGTGCTCCCGGGGCACCCGCAGCCCGGCCCGGGGCGGACAACTCCCCCTCGCCCGGCACGGGCCCGGGGCCCGGTGCCTCCGCCGCACCGACGACGCCGCCGACCGGCCCGACCGCTGGCAGCAGCCCGTCGCCGTCGCCAGCCGACGATGGCACGGCGACCGTCCCCAACACCGAGGGGTCGCCGTTGAACACGGCGAAGAACACGCTGCGGTCGGCCGGTTTCACGAACACCAGCGAGTCGTATGACTGCTTCGACAACGGCGCCGTTGACGCGGTCGTGAAACAGTCCCCGAAGAACGGCAAGATCGCGAAAACGACGGCGATCAGCCTGCAGGTGCAGGGCAACGACTGCCGTGAGGTCCCCAACGTCACCGGCCTGACGGAAACAGCCGCGAAGTCCAAGCTCAGCGGCGCTGGTTTCCCGTGGGTGAACGGCTCCTGCCCCGCGGGCTACACCAGCAAGGTGCAGTCCTACACGCCCAACAGTGGACGGCATCCGAGCAACTCGACGACGGTCACGCTCAACCTGAACTGCAAGGCTCCCGCTCCCGCGCCCACTCCCGCGCCGGCCCCGACGACGGCCCCGACGACGGCAGCGAGCGCAGCCCCGACGAAGGCCTGACCCCGTCTGACCGTCTGACCACGCTCGACCTCCCGGCGCTGCCGAGACGCCAGGAAGCCAGGAGCCAGGCCATCAAACGCGCTGGCTGGTGTCCCCCGGGGCACCAGCCAGCGCGTTCCTGCGCCTGGGCTCATTCCCCACAGGCGCACCGCGCCCAAGCCGCGGCCTGCGCAGCCACGTCGGGCCGTCGGGCTGTGGGCTGCACTCGCGCCCGGGGGACCGGCCTGGCTCCAGCCTGGTCTGGTCGGCTGGAACTGATCGCGCACATCAGGGCCGGGTTTTTCGCCGGGCGAAATGTCAGCCGGACGGCAGGCTCAGCCGAGCTTGTCCATGGGCAGTGATCGGATGTCGTTGCTCGCCAGCGGACCGCTGGCGAGCCGCGGCATACGCGGCTCCTCGTCGTCCCTTCGGATGCTGCGAGGCAACGGCATGGGCACCGGCAGCGCCGCCTCCGGCTCGGGCGCGAGGGCCGCGTGGGCGGTGGCCGCCCACAGGTCGACCTCGACGATGATCTCGCCGTTCTCCGACGACATCCGTAGTCGTCCGCCATGCACCTCGACGAGCCGCCGGACGACGTAGAGACCCATTCCCGCACCATCCGTCGGCCGGGTGGCAGTGCCATCTCGCTGCGTGAAGGGCTCGAACAGCTGGCGGATCGTGCCGGGATCGAGGTCGGGCCCGGGGTTGCGGACGCGGAGCACGACCTCGTCGCCGACCCGGCCCGCGATCAGCCGCACGGGCGCACCTGGCCAGGAGTGCACCAGGGCGTTGTCGACCAGGTTCGCGACCACCTGGATGAGGGCCTGCCGCGCCATCCGCACGGGCAGTTCGGGCGGCAGATCCACCGTGATGCTGCTGGGCGAACTCGTGTACGACAGGTTGGCGATCACGTGCCGGACGACCTCGGGCAGGTCGGCGATGGTCGTCTCGTCCGTGCCGGTGGCCGTGGCGGCCGTCAGCATGTTCTCCAGCAGCCGGGAGAGCCGGTCGGAGTAGTTGACCGCAGCGTCGAGCAGATCGTCGAGCTGGGCGTCGGAGAGCCGGTTGCGGCGCCGCTTGATGGTGAGCAAGTTGCCTCGGATTCCGGTCAGCGGCGTGCGGAACTCGTGCGAAACGGTGGCGACGAGGTCGCTGCGGATACGGTCGGTCTCCTCCAGCCGGGCCATCAGGCTCTGCTGGCCCTCGTACAGCTGCTGGCGGTAGTGCTCCACCCGCCGGCGGGACTGCTCGTTGTAGTGCCAGAAGACCATCTGCGCGCAGGCGAGCGCGAAGATGAACCCCGCGTGCAGGCCGGCCAGCAGCCAGGCGTTGTCCAGCACCGCGCCGACGCTGACGATGTCTCCCATCACCAGGTTCGCGACGAACACGAACGCGATGGCCAGCAGGTAGACCGTCCACTCCTCATACAGCGCGATCAACGCCACGACCACGAAGAAGTGGAAGTACATCGGGGTGAGGCCGTCGGACAGGTGCACGAGCACGACCGAGCAGCACAGCAGGCCGAGGCTCGCGGCCAGGGCGCGGACCCGGCGCAGGCCGGGCACGACCGCGGCGGCGAACAGCAGGGCAGGCGGGCTCGCCGCCAGGAACCCGTGCGCGAGGCTCAGGTCCTGCCAGATCGCGTAGCCGACGATGACCGGCAGGTGCATCGCAAGCACCAGGCACATGAGGGTGTGCCGGGCCGTCCAGTCCTCGATCGGCAGACCACGGCCCTGGGGGAGCAGCGCGGTGAGGCGACTGGCCATTCCCGGCGCCGATCCGCCACCCTCCGCCTCCGCCTCCGGCGCTACGGCTGAACGGAGCCGTCCGGCGCGGCGCGCGGCGCGTCCCGCGTGGGCGCTGCCGTGCCGGCGCCGGGCCCGTTCGGGCGTCGATGGACTGACGGTGGACATCCGCGCAAGTTTCTACCGTTCCAGCCTGGGAGCACCATGGTTGTCAAGGGTGGTGTCGCATGGCGACAGTGCCCAGGTTTGACTAGGCCATCCGCACCACTCGACACCGGGCTCAACGGAGCATGGCGCGAACCTTGGTTGCGCCACCAGGCTGTGGTCCGCGAGGTGGCCCCAGGACGGCCGCCCATGGAGGAGGACACCGTGCCCCCAGTGGCCCTGACAGCCTCGACCGCGTCCGCGATCGTTCCATCGACTGCGGGACGGTGCGGGCCGTCGACGGCCGGCGCCACCGCCGAGCCCACCGTCCTGACCCACCCGGCCCGTCCGCAGCTGCGGCTGGTCGCGATGGCACAGGAGGCCGTGGGCGGCCCCGAGGCCGAGGTGCACGGCTGGGGCGGTCCCGCCTCCTGCGGCTGCCGGGAGTGCGCGATGGCCCGGCACCCGGCCGCCATGCCGCGCCTCACCGTGGTGCGGTAGGCCGAGCCTGGTCCCTGACATGACGATGGCCCCCGGATCGGAATCCGGGGGCCATCGTGAATCTTGGATCATGGGCATATCTCTGATCCTCTACGAAGAGTGAAGATAAACCCGCTGTAGCCCCGACCGGATTCGAACCGGCGCTACCGCCTTGAGAGGGCGGCGTCCTGGGCCACTAGACGACGGGGCCAAGACTTTACCTATTTCGCACTGAGGTGCACGTCGCAGTCTACACGATACCGTAGCAGTGCGACGATGACGTGCACCTCCACCTTGTGGTGCAGCTGGGGTACCAGGACTCGAACCTAGACTAACAGAGCCAGAATCTGTTGGGCTGCCAATTACCCCATACCCCATGGGGCCCTGCTCGGGCGTTGCCTACTGTACCGCATCGCGTCAGCGTGTCTACGCTCCGGGGGGGCGATGCACACGTGTCATCTCGCGATGCCGCACCGATCCCGCGCTCCAACCCCCCCAAACCCAACCGCGCCGCCCAGCCCTTCGTGCGACCAGCCCGTCGATACGACCAGCCCGTCCGTGCCGCCCCCGCGCGCGGCGCCGGATGGGGGCGCGCCGCGCGCGAAGAGCGAGAGCCGCAGCGAAGGACCCTCGTGCGCCCCCAACTACCGCGGGGACGGGTGAGCTGTCCGGCTGGCCGGTTGTCAATGGGCCAACGGCGCAGCGTCCACCTGGGCTCAGCGTGCCGTCACGGGGTTGGTCAGCGTGCCGATGCCCTCCACGGTCACCGCCACGGTCTGCCCCGGTCGCAGCGGCCCCACGCCCGCCGGTGTGCCCGTCAGCAGCACGTCACCGGGCAGCAGCGTCATGGCGGCGGACATGTGGGCGATGAGGGCCGGTACGTCACGCAGCAGCAGCTTCGTGCGGGAATTCTGGCGGAGCTCACCGTCCAGGGTGGTGCGGATCGGGAGGTCCGTGGGATCGAGCTCGGTCTCGATCCAGGGACCGATCGGGCAGAACGAGTCGTGCCCCTTGGCCCGCGTCCACTGGCCGTCGGTCTGCTGCTGATCCCGAGCCGTCACATCGTTGGCACAGGTGTAGCCGAGTACCACGTCGAAGGCCCGCTCCACAGGTACGTCACGGCACAGCCGGCCGATGACAACCGCCAACTCCCCCTCGAAGTCGACCCGGTCGCTGTCCGGCGGGAGCATGATCGGATCGCCCGGACCGGCGATGCTCGTCGACGGCTTGAGGAACAGGATCGGGCGTTCCGGCGGGGTGTCGCCGCCCATTTCCCGGACATGGTCGGCATAGTTCTTGCCGACGCAGAGCACCTTGCTGGGCAGGACCGGAGCGAGCAGCCGGACGTCGCCGAGCGGACGTCGGGCGCCGGTGAAGGAGAAGGGGCCGAAGGGATGCGGGGCGATGACCGAGATCACGGCGGTGCCGTCCTCGATCGACCCTTCAACAACCCCGAATCCGGGCTCAGAACCATCGGTGAACCTCGCGATACGCACGCTCTGACCGTATCCAGCCCGACCGCCGGAACCCGCCGGCCGTCCCGCGGGCGCACCGCGACGCAGGGTCGAAGGTGATCGGGTTCGCCAGAACGCCGGGGTGTGCCAGAGAATCAACCCAGATTCCGTGACAGGTCCAGACTCCGGGCGGCACCCGTCGCGGCCTGTGCTTCGCCCCTTCGGCGTCCTGCGTCGGCGGCGGTGCGGCCGGCTTCGCCGTGTCACATCCGGGTTGAAAGGGGAATAGTGAGCGAGATCGATACGACCCCCGTCTACGACGTCGGGGCGCCCGAGCCGAAGCCGATCGACGAGGAGCTGAGCGTCAAGCTGGGTCACCTCGCCGAGGACGCGATCCTGCGCGGCAAGCCCAACGGCGACGAGCGGTGCGACAACTGCCTCTACTACCTCGACACCGACAAGGACGTCACCTACTGCTGGCACCCGAAGCTACGCATCCTCGTCGGCGGGGACTGGTGGTGCCAGTGGTGGGAAGAGATTCCGGAGGACTGACCGGCCCGTCCGGCGACACTGCTGGCAAGCCGGCCGGACACCGGCCGGCGACGCAGCCCATCGTCTGGGCAGAGGCACGGCACCCCCTGAACTGGCCGCTGCGGGCCTGTCAGGGGGTGTCCCGGGCCCCCCCCCGGTTACACAACAGGGGATGTCGACGGTCGCTCAGGTGGCGTTCGGATCAGCGCGCTCGCCCTGCCGCCGCAACCCGAAGTTCACCGCGTCCTCGAGGGCGGACCAGGAGGCGGCGATGATGTTCTCGTCGACGCCGATGGTGTCCCAGCGTGAACGCCCGTCGCTCGTGCCGACCAGGACCCGGGTGACCGCCCCGGTGCCCTGCTTGCCGTCGAGGATGCGGACCTTGTAGTCGACGAGCTCCAGGTCGGCCAGGCCGGGGTAGGCCTTCTCCAGGGCGTCACGCAAGGCGGTGTCGAGGGCGTTCACGGGCCCGTTGCCCTCGGCGGTGGCGACATGCCGGACCCCGTGCGAGGTGAGTTTGACAGTCGCCTCGCTGACCACCTGGCCGTCGGAACGCTGTTCGACGATCACCCGCCAGGATTCCAGGGAGTAGAAGCGTTGGCGACCCGTCACCTCGTCGCGCAGCAGCAGTTCGAACGATGCCTCGGCCGCCTCGTAGGAAAATCCGGTGGCCTCGCGCTCCTTGACCAGGTCCACGACCCGGCCGAGGGCCTCACGCTCGTTGGACAGATCGAGCCCGAGCTCACGGCCCTTGAGCTCGATGGTCGCGCGACCGGCCAGTTCGGAGACCAGCATGCGCATGTCGCTGCCGACCGCTGCCGGGTCGATGTGCTGATACATGTCGGGGTCGATCTTGACAGCGCTGGCGTGCAGCCCGGCCTTGTGCGCGAACGCACTCGCGCCGACGTAGGGCCGGTGCGGGTCCGGAACCGAGTTGGTGACTTCGTCGATGGCATGGGAGACCCGGACGAGTTCCCGCAGCCGCCCCGGTGGCAGTGCGGCGCGGCCGAGCTTGGTCTCCAGACCAGCGATGACGCTGAGCAGGTTCGCGTTGCCGCACCGTTCGCCGTAGCCGTTCGCCGTGCCCTGCACGTGGGTGACCCCGGCCTCAACGGCGACCAGCGTGTTCGCCACTGCGCAGTCGGCGTCGTCGTGGCAGTGGATGCCCAGCCGCGCACCGGTCCCGGCAAGTACCTCGGCGACCACGGCGCCGACACGGGTGGGGAGCATGCCGCCGTTCGTGTCGCACAACACGACGACCTCGGCGCCGGCCTCGGCCGCGACGTTGACCACTTCGAGGGCGTACTCAGGATGCACCCGGTAGCCGTCGAAGAAGTGCTCGGCGTCGAGGAAGACCCGCTTGCCCTCGGCGCACAGGTGGGCGACGGTGTCCCGGATCATCGCCAGGTTCTCGTCGGGGCTCGTGCGCAGCGCGCGCTCGACGTGCCGTAGATCCGATTTCGCGACCAGGCAGACCACCGCTGTGCCGGCTTCCCGCAGGGCCGCCACCTGAGGATCGTCCGCCGCCACGCGGCCGGCGCGCCGAGTCGCCCCGAAAGCGGTCAGCACCGCGGTCGTCAGCGTCAGCTCGGTGCGGGCCCGGGCGAAGAACTCCGCGTCTTTCGGGTTGGATCCCGGCCAGCCACCCTCGATGAAGCCGACACCGAGGTCATCGAGGTGGCGGGCCACCGAGAGCTTGTCACCGACCGAGAGCGACAGCCCTTCCTGCTGCGTACCGTCGCGCAGGGTGGTGTCGTAGATGTGTAGGGAATCGGGATCGTATGGCCGCACGGGGGCGCCTCTCCGGTGGATCGGGGGCCGTGGCACCGCGTCCGGCACGGCCGTCCCGCCTCCCACCGAGCCACGCTCGGACCGTGCTCCGGCACCGACGTCCGGCAGGGTTCGGGGACCATGGGGCCGCCACGCGCCCGGTCCCATGGGTCAGCGACCGGAGCGCGCGACGGAGACGGGTTCGCCGCCGGGTAACAAGCCTACGATGCAGCAGACCCGACAGGTAAAAATGTGGCGTGTAACACACTCCATCCGATTCCTGGAGACCACCCGTGGCCTCGGCCATCAGCCGGGGCAGGTTCCCTAGTCGCCGGCGAAGCGGCGCAGGCGGTCGGCCTGGAGAATCGTGATCGTCTGCCCCTCCGAAAGAATCCAGGTACGCCGCTCGAACTCGCGCAGAGCCTGGTTCACGGACTGCCGGGAACCGCCGAGCAGCGAGGCGATCTCGGTCTGGGTGAGGCCGAGCTCGATGACCGGCCGGCCGGCTTCCCGCATCCGCAGCAGCAGCAGCTTCGCCACACGGCGCGGCAGGTCGAGGAAGACAAGGTCGGCATTTGCTCCGGTGAGCCTGCGGACGTGGGCGACGAGCGCCCGGATGAGCTGCTCGGCAACGGCCGGGCGCTCCCGGACGAGTTCCCACACGGCGGTCCGGTCGAGGACCAACGCCGTGGTGGGTTCCAGGGCCTCGACGCTGGCGGACCTCGTCCCCGCTTCGACGATGTTGAGCTCGCCCACCGTCTCCCGCGGGCCGGCGATGTTCAGCACGTGATCGCGACCGTCGTCGGCCTTGGTGAGCACCTTGAGCCGCCCCGTGGCCACCACGAGGAGAGTGTCTCCCGGTTCACCCTCGGTGAAGACAACCTGCTTGTGGCGGAATCGCCGCGTGACCGCCCGGGAGGCGAGCCGCAGCAGATCCTCCTCGTCCAGCTCTTTCAGTAGCGTGGTCGCTCGAAGCAGGGCGACCGCCTCATTGTCGTGCATGCGGTGACCGTAGCGCCGCTGCCCCGGCTGATGTTCCGCAGTCACCGGAGAATTCGGACCTGAAGCGGACGGCGCATCGGGAACATCCTTGGCGTACGTCACGCCGGCATTATACCGTTACATGCTGGTTACTCCAGCACCGCACAACGTCGCGCATGGAGAGAATTCCAGCCACTCCACCACCCGATGTGACGATGAGATGACGAAACCCTCCGCGCAGCATCGCGGCGGCAGCCTCGTCGAGTGACCAGCCCGGATCCGCGAAGACGACATCGCGGGTGAGGTGGTCGCCCGCGATCTCGATATCCGGATCCTGTTCTGCGGCGATCGAACAGAGAATGTCCCGTTCGGTCAGAATTCCATAGCCCTGACTGTCCGCGTCGTGGACGACCGCCGCACCCACCTTGCGAGCGGCCATCAGCCGTGCCGCCTGCCGGAGCGTGTGTCCCGGGCCGATCATGAGAACAAGGGAGCTCATCCCCTCCGCAACGCGCATGGCGCCCTCCGAACCCCGCAATACCGACCGAAACCCCGGCAGCACCCTCTGGCACGGTGGCGATGCCGGTCCGCGGGCTCCACGACGCCCTCGCGGCGCTTGTGCATTCGTGAAGCCCGCTACTCGCGACGGTAGGCCTTGCGGGGCGCGTTGACCAGGGCGAAACGGAATGCGGCGTGGCCGTGTTGTGACCTTGACCACGCGGCAGGACCGCCTAGTCCCGGACGAGCTCGTTCCAGGAGCGGTAGCGGTCCAGCTCGCCCCGCGTGGCCCGGTGGAAGATCTCCAACAGCTCGCGGGTCACCGGACCCGGCTTGCCAGTCCCGACCTGTCGGTCGTCGACCGCGACGATGGGCACGATCTCGGCCGCCGTCCCGGTGAAGAATGCCTCGTCAGCCAGGTAGAGGTCGGTGCGCACAACGTGCTGCTCGATCACCTCGTAGCCCTGGTCGGAGGCGATCTGCATGATCGAGGCACGGGTGATGCCGCCCAGCGGCCCGTCGCTCAGCAGCGGAGTGATGACCCGGCGGCCGGAGACGATGAAGACGTTCTCGCCGGTTCCGTCCGCGATGTGACCGTTCGGGCTGGTCAGGATGGCCTCGTCGTAACCCGCCTTGACCGCCGCGACCTTCGCCAGCGACGAGTTCAGATACTGCCCGGATGCCTTCGCCGCCGGCGGGGTGATGTTGGGGTCGTTTCGCTTCCAGGAGGAGATCATCGCCCGCACGCCGTTCGCCTCGGCCTCCTCACCGAGGTAAGCGCCCCACGGCCAGACCGCGATCATCACCTCGACCGGCGAGGGCAGCGGGTTGAGCCCCATCTCCCCGTACCCGAGATAGACCAGGGGCCGGATGTAGCAGGAGGAGATGTCGTTGACCGCGATGGTCTCCTTGGTGGCCGCGACCACCTGCTCCTGGGCGAAGGCGGGCTCCATCACGTAGATCTTCGCGCTGCGGTACAGGCGAGCGATGTGATCCGTCAGCCGGAAGACGGCCGGGCCGTCGGCCGTCTCGTAACAGCGGATGCCCTCGAACACGCCCCAGCCGTAGTGCAGGGTCGGGTTGAGCACGTGGATGCGGGCGTCGTCCCAATCGACGAGGTTGCCACTCATCCAGATCTTCGAGGTGGGGGTGATGGGCACAGCGCACTCCAGGCCAGGATCGACGAAGCGAACAGGGAGGACGAACTGGCCGATCATCGCCATGGTGGGCCCCGTCGGCTGCCGTCCGCCGGAGCTACGGCTCCCGTTCGAGGATAACCGCCTCGCCGCACGGCAGGAAACGCCACGAGAACGGCAGACGACCGGCCTTGGCGGCCAGGCGCGCCCGGCGGGCGAACCGCCGGGTGTGACGCAACGGCGCAGGGCGCGCCGGCCGAACGGACGGATCTAGCCGGCCGCGCGAGTGGCGAGGTCCTCGCCGCGCTCTCGGGTCGACAGCACCGCGGCGCCCGCGCCCGCCCGATCCGCGAGTGACCCGGCAACCGCCGCCTCGACTCTGGCCGCCTCCTCGGCGTGCCCGAGGTGGTCGAGCAGCATCGCGACGGAGGCGACCGTCGCCGTCGGGTCGGCGAGCTGCTTGCCGGCGATGTCGGGCGCGCTGCCGTGGACCGGCTCGAACATGCTCGGGTGGGCGCCGGACGGGTCGAGGTTGCCGCTGGCGGCCAGCCCGATGCCCCCGGTGATCGCAGCACCGATGTCGGTGATGATGTCGCCGAACATGTTGTCGGTGACCACGACGTCGAACCGTCCCGGATCGGTCACGAAGAACATCGAGGCCGCGTCCACGTGCTGGTAATCGACCCGCACGTCGGGAAACTCGGGCGCCACCTCGGCGACCGTGCGCGACCACAGGTCGCCGGCCTTCGTCAGCACGTTGTTCTTGTGCACGAGGGTGAGATGGCGGCGCTCCCGGCGAGCGGCCCGACGGAAGGCGTCCCGCACGACCCGTTCGACGCCGTAGCGGGTGTTGAGGCTCTCCTCGGTGGCCACCTCGTGCGGCGTCCCCCGCCGCAGCACGCCACCGGCGCCCGCGTACGGCCCCTCGGTGCCCTCGCGCACCACGATCATGTCGATCGTCGGCTCTCCGGCCAGCGGCGAGGCGACCCCGGGGTAGAGGCGCACCGGCCGCAGGTTGACGTGGTGATCGAGCTCGAAGCGCAGCCGCAGCAGCAGGCCGCGCTCGAGCACACCGCTCGGCACCCCCGGGTCACCGACCGCGCCGAGCAGGATCGCGTCGTGCCCGCGCAGCTCCTCGAGCACCGAGTCGGGCAGCGTCTCTCCGGTCTGGTGCCAGCGCCGGGCGCCCAGGTCGTACTCGGTGGTGTCGACCTTGGGGTGCACGGCCCCCAGTACCCGCAGCCCCTCCGCCACCACCTCGGGGCCGATCCCGTCACCGCCGATCACCGCAAGCCTCATGTGCCCGACTGTAGCCGGAACCGGCGGGTGGAAGCGTTTTGGCTCGCCCCGACGCCGCTGCGAGAAGCCGCGGCGGAGGTGGCGCGGCCGCGCGCATGACCCGCGCCAGGGCCAGCCGGTTCGACCCGTGATAATCGGGATCGAGATGGGTCGAACCCTCGGCCTGGTACGGAGGGAGCGCCTGATGCCGCGTCTCACGAAAATGTCCACATGAGACGAAACCGATATTGGACCGCACAGGCGCTGATGTCCCCGAGCCCGGCCGCCGGAGGTCATTCCCCGCTCTCGGAGATCACCGTTCAGCGGGCGGCCATGAGGAAACTCGACTGTGGCGCGATCATTCACGGGTGCGAGACGCGCATCATCGCATCCAGCGAGGAGGAACTACTCCGTGCCATGGACACCCACGCCCGCGTAGATCATGGCCTGACCGGCATCCCGGAGACACTGCAAAGCCAGATCCGCCGCAGCGTTCGGGGCGTGGAACCCGCAGATCTCCGCGACTGACCATCGAACGGTCCGCCGCGGCGCGGATCGGCCTGCGGCGGCGCGGAGCCGCCACAGGCCGCGGGCACGCCCGCGCCTGAAGGTCTCAGGCCACCGGCGCGGCGGCCGCCTGACCGGCCTCCCTCGGCGCCGCAACGGCCGGCGCGGGCGCCGCCGCCCGGTCACGAGAGGCACGGTTGACGGCGCTCACCACGGCACGCAGCGACGCCGTGACGATGTTGGGATCGATGCCGACGCCCCAGTAGATCCGGTCGTCGACGGAGACCTCGAGGTAGGCCGCCGCCTGGGCATCGGCGCCCGAGCCCAGGGCGTGCTCGTTGTAGTCGAGGATGCGCACGGTCAGGGCCCGGGTCGCCAGGGCGGCCACGAAGGCGTCGATGGGGCCGTTGCCGACCCCGGTGATCACCGAGTCCGCACCGTCGAACCGCACCGAGACGGAGACCTCGTCGCGTTCCCCCTCCGCGGCGTTCGTCCGCGATCCCAGCAGCTCCAGCGGGCCCGCCGTGTCGGCGCCGTCGAGGAAGTACTCGCTGCGAAAGATCCGCCACAGCTCCGCGGCGGTGACCTCGCCGCCCTCGGTGTCGGTGTGGCGCTGCACGACCCTGGAGAACTCGATCTGCAGCCGTCGCGGCAGTTCCAGCGAGTGTTCCGACTTCAGCAGATAGGCGACGCCGCCCTTACCGGACTGGCTGTTCACCCGGATGACGGCCTCGTAGGTGCGGCCCACGTCCTTGGGGTCGATCGGCAGGTAGGGCACCTCCCACTGGATCTGACCGGTCCGCTCCATCGCCTCCAGGCCCTTCTTGATCGCGTCCTGGTGCGAGCCGGAGAAGGCGGTGTAGACCAGGTCGCCGCCGTAGGGGTGGCGCGGGTGCACGGGCAGCTGGTTGCAGTACTCGACCGCACGGCGGACCCCGTCGATGTCCGAGAAATCGATCATCGGATCGACGCCCTGCGAGAACAGGTTCAGACCGAGAGTGACCAGGCAGACGTTGCCGGTGCGCTCGCCGTTGCCGAACAGGCAGCCCTCGACCCGGTCCGCGCCGGCCAGCACGCCGAGCTCCGCCGCGGCGACCGCGCAGCCCCGGTCGTTGTGCGGATGCAGCGACAGGATCACGGCGTCGCGCCGGCTCAGGTTCCGCCCGACCCATTCGATCTGGTCCGCGTAGACGTTCGGCGTCGACATCTCGACCGTCGCCGGCAGGTTCAGCACGACCGGCCGCTGCGGTGTCGGCGACCACACGTCCATGACCGCCTCGCACACCTCGACGGCGTAGTCCAGCTCGGTGCCGGTGAACGACTCCGGGCTGTACTGCCAGCGCACGTCGGTGCCCTCGAGCAGCTTCTCGGCGTACTGGACGCACCAGCGCGCGCCCTGCACGGCAATCTCGGTGACGCCGGCCCGGTCCAGGCCGAACACGACCCGCCGCTGCAGCGTCGACGTCGAGTTGTACAGGTGGATCAGCGCCCGGTCGGCACCCACCAGCGACGCTGCCGTCCGCTCGATCAGCTCCTCGCGCGCCTGGGTCAGCACCTGGACGGTGACGTCATCCGGGATGCGGTCGGTCTCGATGAGCTGGCGGATGAAGTCGAAGTCGGTCTGGCTCGCGGCGGGGAACCCGACCTCGATCTCCTTGTAGCCCATCGCGACCAGCAGCTCGAACATCTGCATCTTGCGCGCGGGGGTCATCGGGTCGATCAGTGCCTGGTTGCCGTCGCGCAGGTCGACGCTGCACCACTGCGGGGCGCGGGTGATCGACTTTTCGGGCCAGGTCCGGTCCGGCAGCGGGACGGGGGTGAACGCCTGGTACTTCTCGATCGGCATGCCGGACGGCTGCTGCGTGGTCATCGTGCTCCTGCTTCCTCGAAAGAGCCCCACGGCGACCGGATCTCACGCTCGCACAGGGGACTTGGGGCCGGCAGATCCCTCCGCGGCATCGGACGGACGGCCACCCGAGCTGGGCGTGACCGCCGGGCCACCGTGACTGCGGGGAATCCCGACGCTGGCGCACGAGAACACCGCGACGGGGAAGCCAGCTGGATCAGGCCCCGCCGCGGCGGCTAAGGAGGAGCAGCGCACACATCGCGGATCAACGATACCCGATGCCGGAACGATCGGACGGTAGTGGCCCGCCGCGCCTCAGGTGGGCCGCCGCGCCTCAGGTACCGATCGAGCCGACGACCCGGAACCGACCGGTGCGGACGTGCAGGTCGTCGGTGCGCACGGTACAGGCGACCAACCGGGCGCCCTCCTGCCAGCTCGGCTCGGAGGGATAGATCGTGCCGACGATGAGGTGCGGGGTGGCGTCGATGGCACCGGCGAAGTCGCGCAGCGCCCCGGCGCAGCGTGCGTCCGCCGCCTGGGCCACCGCCGACGCGCCGGGCCAGCGGCCGAACATCGAAGCGAGATTGACCAGCCGGGTGACCTCATCGATGTGCGGCCGGTCACAGCCAACCCGGACCGGGGCCACCGGCATGATCGGCACGGGTGCGCTGGGCTGGTAGGGCGTCCAGTTCAGGCAGTCGCCGCGATGAAGGGCGGCCAGCAGCGCCGGGCTGACCGCAAAACCGGCAGGTGGGCCGGTCGGAGAACCGGTGACCGCGCGCACCGCGCCGGTGCCGCTTGCCGAGCCGCCCTGCGACGCGGTCGTTGAGCTCAGACGGGTGGCGGTGCCCGGGCCGCCCCGGGTCGCCGTCTGCCGCAACGCCACCACCGTGATGGTGATCATCCCGACGATGATGGCGATGAAGGTGACCATCTGAGCGATCTGCCAGGAGCGTCCCGGCGGCTTCGGCGGCGACACGAGCCGGTGGAAGAACCCGGGAAGCCCTCGGGGAGCGGGAACGACCTGGCAGCGACTGGATGCGGTCCGACCGTGCTGCCGGCCGCGTTCGGCCGCGGACGGTTCGAGGAAGCGGGCTCCGCGGACGAATCGCTCATCCAGGCGAAGCCCCTCGAACGGGTCCTGATGCCGCGACGCCATGCTAGCCACGGTAAACCCGACATCCAGCTAAAGCCGCATGTTCGGCGTAAAGATCACTCCGGGCACCTCCGTGCCGGAACGGGGGCCGGCCCGGCGGCGCCGGCCCGGCGGGCGGCCCCGTCCGGCCGGCGGCGACGACCCACCTGCGACGGTCTGGTTCCCGGCCGGCCCGCCGAGCCCGGCCAGCAGGAGGCGTCCGCCCTCCAGCCGGGCCTCCAGCCCGGGGGCCAGGTGGAACATCAC
>NZ_JANEZT010000539.1 GCF_025403405.1 Frankia tisae | reverse complement strand
CTACCGGGCTTGACACGTTAGTGAGTGACCACTACCTTCTGGTTGTGGCGACGCGGACGGATGGCGGCGGCGGACGAATGAGCGCCGAGCAGCGGCGGGCGAGCGTACTCGCCGCCGCGGTGGAGGAGTTCGCCCACGGCGGGCTGACCGGCACGTCGACGGAGTCGATCGCCGAGCGGGCCGGCATCTCCCAGCCGTACCTGTTCCGGCTGTACCCGACGAAGAAGGCGCTGTTCCTCGCCGTCATCGACGACGTCTTCCGCCGGACCGCCACCCACTTCGAACGGGCCGCCGGCGAGCTGACCGGCGAAGCCGCGCTGGAGGCGATGAAGGAGTCCTACCAGGAGCTGCTGGCGGACCCGACGTATCTGCTCAACCAGTTGCAGGCCTACTCCGGCTGCTACGACCCGGAGATTCAGGTCGCGGCCCGCAACGGGTTCCACCGACTGTGGGACACCGTGATCCGCATCACCGGCCTGCCGACCGACGAGATCCGGCTGTTCTTCGCCTACGGCATGCTGTTCAACATCATCGCGGCGATGGACCTCTCCGTCATCGACGAGCAGTGGGCGCAGATGGTCTGCACGGCGGCGCCACCAGGCTCGACCGCCGGCGCCCTGAAACCCACCACGCTGAAACCCGCCATGCTGAAACCCGCCACGCTGAAACCCGCCGCCCCGAGACCCGAGGCGCCGGAACCCGAGGCACCGGAACCGCCTACCCCCTGATCCGGTTTCGAACCGATCGCGGCCCGCTCGTTCCCCGCGAGGCATAGCGCAGCCCGAGTTCTCAAGGTAGTGACCGATTACTACCTGTCGAAGGTAGTGAGTACTCACAAGAAAAGTGAAAGGAGATCCGCCGTGCCTCGACGCCCCAGCACCGCCTGGACCATTGTCGTGACCTCGTTGGCCGCGTTCATGGTGTCCCTGGACAACCTGGTGGTCACCACCGCGCTCCCGCAGATCCGCGACGATCTCGGCGCCGGCCTGGAGGGCCTGGAATGGACGGTGAACGCCTACACGCTGCCGTTCGCCGTCCTGCTGCTCACCGGCGCCGCGCTGGGCGACCGGCTCGGCCGCCGCCGGGTGTTCCTCGCCGGTCTCGCGGTGTTCACCCTGGGCAGCGCGGGCGCCGCGCTCGCCCCGTCCATCGAGGCCCTCATCGCCGCCCGAGCCGTGCAGGGCGTCGGCGCGGCCTTCGTGCTACCGCTGACCCTCACGCTGCTCGCCGCGGCCGTGCCCGAGGAGCGCCGGGGCGCCGCCCTCGGCATCTGGGGGGCGATGACCGGACTGGCCGTCGCGGTCGGCCCGCTCATCGGCGGGGCGGTCACCGAGGGCGCGAGCTGGCAGTGGATCTTCTGGGTCAACGTGCCGGTAGGCCTCGTCGCGCTGCCCGTCGGGCTGCGCGCGCTCGCCGAGTCGCGGGGCCGCTCCGCCAGGCTCGACTTCGCGGGCGCCGCGCTGATCAGCGCCGGGTTGTTCGGCGTGGCCTTCGGCCTCGTCCGCGGAGAGGGGCACGGCTGGACGAGCACCTCGGTGCTCGCCGCTCTGGTGCTCGGCGGACTCGGCATCGGTGCGTTCGTCGCCTGGGAACTGCGGGTCGCCCGCCGAGGCGCGGCGCCGATGCTGCCGATGAGCCTGTTCCGCGTCCCCGGCTTCGCGGCCGTCAACGCCACCGCGCTGCTGTTCTCACTGGGCATGTTCGGCTCGATCTTCCTGCTGGCCCAGGCGCTGCAGAACGTCTACGGCTACTCGCCGTTGCAGGCCGGCGTGCGCACCCTGCCGTGGACGGCGATGCCGCTGCTCATCGCACCGCTCGCCGGGCCGGTGTCGGACCGCATCGGTGGCCGGCCGCTGCTGCTCGGCGGGCTGGTGCTCAACGCCGCCGGGCTCGCCTGGATGGCGCTGGTGCTGACGACGCACACGGCGTATGCGGCGCTGATCGGACCGTTCATCCTCTCCGGCGTCGGTATGGCCCTGTTCTTCGTGCCGATCGCGACCGTCGCCCTCGGGGTCGTGCCGGCCACGATGCAGGGCATCGCCTCGGGCACCAACAACGCCCTTCGCGAGCTCGGAGGGGTACTCGGCATCGCGGTGCTGTCGTCGGTCTTCGCCGCCCGCGGCGGCTACGACACGCCGGCGGCGTTCATCGACGGGACACGGCCCGCCCTGTGGCTGGGCGTGATCGCCATCGTGCTCGCCCTGCTCTGCGCCCTGGCCATCCCCCGGCGCGGCGGCCTCGCCGCGACCGCCGACACGTCGCCCAGCGCCGCGGACCTGCCCGCGTCGCCGGAACGCGAATCAGGCGGCGCGGCCCGGCGGGCCGCCACCGTCCAGACCACCGCGACCGGCGCCACCGCCACCACTACCACCACCACCACGTGAGCCGCCGCCGCCTGAGCCATCATCAGGGATGTCCGGCAGTCCACCGAACGGTCCCGGCGGCTGCACGCCAAGGGTGCCACCGCCGGCACCGGCGGTGAAGGGCGCGCCCGGGGTGAGCAGGCAGTAGTCGCCGGACTCTCGGCCGACCTGGTAGGACTCCCGGCTCGTCGGGTCATCGCCGCGCTGCACGTCGACCTGGACCTCCCGGACCGTCTCGGCGGCGACGGCGTGGCGGGTCTGCATGCCCCGCACGGCGAACGACGCGATACCCCCGCTGATCCCGTCGAGCGCCCGCATGATGATCGTGTACTCGGTGGCCGATCGGTTGCCCCGAACCGAGCTGCAGAGCCGATCGTAGGCGGCGTCGTAGCGGCCGGCGCGGACGTCGGTGAGGTACGACCGCACGGCCTCGGCAGGGCCGTCGTCCGACCGGACAAGCAGAAAGACGCCGGTGCCGCCCGCACCGGCGGCCATCGCCAGCACAAGGACGAGTGGGATGAGCCAGCGGACCGGTCCGCGGCGCGGCGGCCCGGCCGGCGGTCCGGCCGCCCAGACCGGGCCGCCCCAGCCATGGGTCGCAGACGCGGGCCCGCTGGAACCGATCCGGCCGGGCGGTCCCGAGGGAGCCGCCACGATCGGCGGGCCGGGCAGCGGGGGCGACTGCGGCTGCCCGCGGGGGTTTCGCGCGGCCAGGGGCGGTGGGCTGGCCGCCCAACCGGCGGGCGCCGGTCTCTCGGCCCGCCCGGGTACCGGACCGGAGGCTGGGGCGACGGGCGGGACG
>NZ_JANEZT010000538.1 GCF_025403405.1 Frankia tisae | reverse complement strand
GCCGCGGTTGCCGCGGACCGCCATGGGGCCGTCGCCGATCGTCGTGGGGTTACCGCGATCGCCGACGACCTCGCCAGCGCCTACGCCGCCGGGCTGCGCCGTGCCGTCGGGCAGGTCGCCGGTCTCTGGCTGGTCATCATGCTGGTGCCGCTGGTCGCGACGCTCGGCTGGGTGCGGGCGCGCCCGGTCGCGGCGCTGCTGTGGGTGGCCCTCGCGCTGGTGGTCACCGAGACCGCACGGCGGGTTCGGGACCGGCCGCTCGGGCGCGCCGAATCGGCTGTACTGCTGGCGGTGAGCCTGGCTGTGACCGTCGTCAGCACGGCGAACACCCGAGGGCCGGACATCGTTCGGATCGCCGACTGGCCGCTGTATGTCCTGCCGCTGCTGCTGGCGTTCATCACCGCCTCCCGGCCGCGGCGGGAGTGGATCGCCGCCACGGTGGTGGCGATCCTGCTGCTGGTCGGGCTGGTTCTTGTCCGGGACACGGGCAATTCGCTCGTGTTCGCCCGGCTGAGCTCGAGCATCTACGGGACGTGCGGCGTCCAGATCGTCACCGCCATGCTCGGCCCGCTGCTGCGTGCCACCGCCGACACCACCGCGCGCACCCTGGCGGCAGAGGCGGAGGTCGCCGCGCGCATCGATGCCCTGCTGATGATCCGCCGCGAGCGCATCCAGTGGTTGGGCACCGTCGAAGCGGACGTGCTGCCGCTGCTGGCGGGGATCGCCGACGGCCGGCTCGACCCGAGGACGGCGGCCGTGCGCAGTCGCTGCGCGGTGCGGGCCGCCGTGATCCGCCGGATGCTGACCGGCGGCGGCCCGTCATCTGCGCTGGCGGATCTGGATCCGGTGCTCGCCGACGCCGAGAACGCGGGGATCAGCGTCGAGGTCCAGCTCTCCGGCGATCTGCGCTCGGCGCCGGCGCCGGTGCGGGTGGCATTGGCCGACCAGGTCGGCGCGGTGCTCGCCGCGGCCCCGGGCGGGCGGGCGATCGTCACGGTGCTATGGGCGCCGGACGGGGGGAGCGTCTTCGTCGCGTTGCCCTGGCCGGACGGGGTGCCGCCGCCCTGGTCCGACGGTGCCGGCGACACCTGGCCGGCTACCGGGCTCGAGGTGGGCGCCCCCGAAGTGGAAATCGGCGTCGATCTGGACGATCAGTGGCTGAGCCTGGAATTCACCTGGCCGCCGTCCACCCGCGCCGCGCCGACGGCCCGCGCCGGGGAGGCCCCCGCGGCGGGCCCGGCGCGGCACGGGTTCAGTACTCGTTGACGATCCGCCGCAGCACCTCGGGCGTGGACGCCGGCGTCGTGCTGTCGACGCTGAGCCGGTTGTAGACCTCCATGTACCGGTCGACGTCCTCGCGCTTGTCCAGGTAGGTGGAGCCGGTGAGCTGCTCGAGGTAGACGACGTCGGGCAGGTCCATCTCCGGGAAGCGCAGGATGGTGAACGCGCCGCCCTCGGCCGCGTGGCCCCCGAAGGCGAAGGGCATCACCTGCAGGGTGAGGTTCTGCAACGGCGCGAGGTTGATCAGATGTTCGATCTGCGCGCGCATCACCTTCGGGCCGCCGATCGGCCGGCGCAGCGCCGCCTCGTCAATGACCACCCACAGTCGCGGCGGGTTCTTGCGGTAAAGCAATTTCTGTCGGTTGATGCGGACGCTCACCCGCCGCTCGATCACGTCGACCGGCGCCCCGCTGCTACCCTGAGTGATGATGGCTCGCGCATAGTCTTCGGTCTGGAGCAGGCCCGGAATGAACTGCAGCTCGTAGGTGCGGATCAGCTGGGCGGACTCCTCGAGCCCCACGTATGGCTGGAACCAGGTGGGGAGAACGTCGTTGAAGTTTTGCCACCAGCCGGCGGTGTTCGCCTCGCGCACGAGCGACAGCAATGGAGCTCGCTCGGCTTCGTCCGTGACCTGATAGAAGGTCAGCAGGTCGGCGACATCCCGCTCTTTGAAGCTGACTCGTCCCAGCTCCATCCGGCTGATCTTCGACTCGGAGGCGCGGATGTGGTATCCAGCGGTCTCCCGACTGATGCCCTTCTCCTCGCGAAGTCGACGGAGCTGAGAGCCGAGCAGGATCCGACGCACGGTCGGCCCACTTCCCGGCTGAGCTGTCGTCACGGTCGGCCCCCTCGCCATCGGTCAACGCAAGAGTATGACATCTGATCTTCTAGATCCGGATATGTGGCTGGTTCTCTTGTCTGGGCGACAGCTGCTTGTTTAGCGCAGCGAGGGTTATTTGTATACACGCTCACAGAGGGTGCTGGCGGTGGGCGTCCGCTGGCCTGGTGGTGTAGACGCCCCCGAAGGTGCGGCCGGGGACCGACGGTAGCTCTCAGTGATGCGAACCCTCCGATCTGTTCCGGAGTTGCCGTATCGAGCCGCTTCCATTCCCCTCACCCCCTTCGGTCCTCCCGCTCGCACTCTCTCGCTCCACTCTCTCGCGTTCCCGCTCGCCCGCCCGGCCCGTGGTGTCCACGTTCCCCGGCACTTCGGACTCGACGTCACCCAGATGCTCCTGGGCTGCCGGTCGCCTCCGCGCCGGCGTGGGGCGCCGGTGCTGGCAGGGTTGCCTGTCGTCTGATTCCACCCGACCGCGGGGCCAGGTAGGACGGCCGACTCCCCACTCGGGTGAATTCCGCCGATGTCGACGGCCCGGTCGTGGTGCTCGCATCGCCCACCGGTGGTGGTCGACGAGGTTCCCACCCCAGCGGCGGCCGGAGATGTTCCGGCACCGAGATGGTGGAGCGCAGGTGCGACCGGTGAGGCTTTGCGTGGTGCGATGGCCTCCCTGGTGGTCCGACGATGGGTTCCCATTGCGTTGCTCCCCTGTGCGTTCGCGCGGCCCCGGGACTCGGCCGTCGCCGGCCGCGTCCCGATGTCCGACCTGTCGGGGCTATGAACTTTTACACCAGCGGGCTCCCCCCCGATCGACGTCCCTCGCCGCGGACGTCCCGGTGCCCTGCCGCGCTTGCGTGTCATTCCCGCAAGTCAGCGACCTCTATGTCGGCTACATCCCTTGATGCACCGTTGCGGAGTCGACGTCCGGTTGCGCAATTCATCACTTTGGGAATTAATTGGTGTGATTTGCTCACTCTTTCGGGTCATCTCTGCCGGCCCTGGACCAGGAGTGCTAGCGCTGCCGGGGGAGGCGGCCGCCTGCGGGACCGATGCGT
>NZ_JANEZT010000537.1 GCF_025403405.1 Frankia tisae | reverse complement strand
ATCCGGGGAGCTGGTGTTTCTGCCGGCGTCCCGGACCGGGACGGACGGGCGGCGGGTCGAGTGCCCGCTGGTCGTGCGGCTGGCACCGCGGCGGTTCCAGCTTTACCCGTGGGACCGGTTCGCCGAGCAGTGCCGCGTCGCCGAGATCCTGGCCCGTGATACCGACGTCCCGGTGCCGCCGGTGTACGGCCACGAGCTCGACCCGGCGGTGCTCGGCGCGCCGTTCGTCGTGCTCGGTCGGGTCGGCGGCGACGTGCCCGGCGACATCCCGCCTTACCACATGCAGGGCTTCATGCTCGAGATGGCGCCGGCCGCGCGGGCCCGGGTCTGGGACGCAGGCCTGGTCGCGATGGCCGGGATCCACCGGCTCGACCCGCGGCGGCTCGGGCTCGGCTTCGCGGGGCAGCCCGAGTACGGCCCGGTCGGGGCGGCCCAGCAGCTCGCCGCCTACGAGCGTCACCTGGAGTTCTTCGCCGTCGATGACGCCGCCCGGGGTGTGGTCGGCGACGCGCTGGCCTGGCTGCACGACCATCCGCCGGCCGAACGCCACCCCGTCGGACTGGTGTGGGGGGACGCCCGGCTCGGGAACATGATCTTCCAGGGGGGGCGGGTCGTGGCCGTGCTCGACTGGGAGATGGTGTCGCTCGGTCAGCCCGAGACCGACCTCGGCTGGTTTCTGCACCTCGACCGCCACCTCAGCGAGGGCGTCGGGCTGACGCGCCTGCCCGGCCTGCCGGACCGCGCGGCCACCGTCGCCCGCTACGCCGAGCTCCTCGGCCGGCCCATGGCCGACATGGACTACTACCTGCTGCTCGCCTCGCTGCGGCACACCCTGCTCGCCGCCCGGGTCACCCGGCTGATCCGCGAACACCGTCTGCTACCGCCAGAGCACGTACCGCCCATCGACCGGTTCGCCGCCGAGCTCCTCGTCCGCGTGCTGGACGAGACCCGCCGCGGCGTCGCCGCAGGCGCCGACCATTCTGGGGCCCACTGACCTCCGGGGCCCGTCGACCGAAATTTGTCAGGCCAGGCTTATCAACCTAGCCTGATGAAATGTCGTCCGATGAACCTGATACCCGCCAGATCGCCGTCGCGCTGCGGCTGAGCGTCGGCCTGCTGGTGCGCCGGCTGCGCCAGGCTCACCTCGGCGGGGAGCTGACGATGCCCGAATCGGCGGCGCTCGCCCGGCTCGACCGCGGCGGGCCGGCCACCGCCGCGGCGCTCGCGCGGCTCGAACAGATCAGCCCGCAGGCGATGGGGGCCACCCTCGGCGCGTTGGAGGCCCGCGGGCTCGTCGAGCGTCGGCGTGACCCGGCCGACGGCCGGCAGGTGATTCTCTCGCCGACCGAGCCGGGGCTCGCCGCGCTGCGCAGCCGGCGCGACGCGCGCACCGAGCTGCTCGCCGAGGCCCTGTCGGCCGGGTTCACCGGGGCCGAGCTGGACCAGCTCGCCGCGGCCGCGCCGCTGCTCGAACGCCTCGCGGAGCGGGTCTGATGCCGGCGTTCGGCGCGGGGACGTCCGTCGGGGCGGCGACGGGCACGGGCACGGGCGCGGGCGCGGAGGGCAACTACCGGTGGGTGGTGCTGGCGAACACGACCGCCGCGGTGTTCATGTCCGCGCTCGACGGGTCGATCGTCCTCATCGCGCTGCCGCCGATCTTCCGCGGGATCCACCTGGACCCGCTGGCCCCGGGCAACGTCGGCTACCTGCTCTGGATGATCATGGGTTACCGGCTCGTCCAGGCGGTGCTCGTCGTCGCCCTCGGCCGGCTCGGCGACATGTTCGGCCGGGTCCGGATCTACAACGCCGGGTTCGCGGTGTTCACGCTCGCCTCCGTCCTGCTGTCGTTCGACCCGTTCGACGCCGGCCGTGGGGCGCTGTGGCTGATCGGCTGGCGGGTGCTGCAGGCGGTGGGCGGGTCGATGCTGACCGCGAACTCCGCCGCGATCCTCACCGACGCCTTCCCCGCCGACCAGCGGGGCTTCGCGCTCGGGATCAACCAGGTCGCCTCGCTCGCCGGCCAGTTCGTCGGCCTCGTCGCCGGTGGCGTGCTCGCGGTGCTGGACTGGCGGGCGGTGTTCTGGGTGAACGTGCCCGTCGGGGTGTTCGGGACGGTGTGGGCGTACCGGCGGCTGCGCGAGACCGCCGCGCCGCGCGGCGGTCCCCGGCGCATCGACTGGTGGGGCAACATCACCTTCGCGGTCGGTCTCGCCGCCGTGCTCATCGCCGTCACCGAGGGCCTGCAGCCCTACCGCGGGCACGCGATGGGCTGGACGAATCCCACGGTCGTCGGCCTGCTCGTCGGGGGAGTGGCCCTGCTCGTCGCCTTCGTCGCCGTCGAGCGCCGTCATCCCGAGCCGATGTTCGCGCTCGGCCTGTTCCGGATCAGGGCGTTCGCCGCCGGCAACATCGCCGGGCTCGCCGTGTCCATCGCGCGCGGTGGCCTGCAGTTCATGCTGATCATCTGGTTGCAGGGGATCTGGCTGCCGCTGCACGGCTACGACTACGAGGACACGCCCCTGTGGGCCGGGATCTACCTGGTGCCGCTGACCGTCGGCATCCTGGTTGCCGGGCCGGTGGCCGGCATCCTGTCCGACCGGTTCGGCGCCCGTGGTCTCGCCAGCGCCGGGATGGTCGTGTTCGCCGGCAGCTTCGTCGGCCTGATGCTGCTGCCCGTCAACTTTTCCTACTGGGCGTTCGCCCTGCTCATCGCGTTGAACGGGATCGGCGGCGGGATGTTCGCCGCCCCCAACTCCTCGGCGATCATGGGCAGCGTGCCGGCGGAGCAGCGCGGCGCCGCCTCCGGAATGCGCGCGACGTTCCAGAACTCCGGGACGGCGCTGTCGATCGGGGTGTTCTTCTCCCTGATGATCGCCGGCCTGGCGGCCACCCTGCCGGCGGCGCTGGACAGCGGGCTACGCGGGCAGGGCGTGCCGGCGGCGGCCGCCCACGACGTCGCCGCCCTGCCGCCGGTGTCGTCGCTGTTCGCCACCGTCCTCGGCGTGAACCCGGTCGAGCATCTGCTCTCGGCCGGCGGCGGCCTGGCCGCCGTCCCGCCCGCGAACCGGGCGACGCTGACCGGCCGCGAGTTCTTCCCCGAACTGCTCGCCGGCCCGTTCCACCACGGGCTCGTCATCGTGTTCGCGATGGCCGCCGGGCTCGGTGTCCTCGCCGGCCTCGCCTCTCTGC
>NZ_JANEZT010000536.1 GCF_025403405.1 Frankia tisae | reverse complement strand
GCTACGGACCTCGCCGGTCCTCGGAACATGTGGCGAGATGCTGGAGGTTGTTGACCGTTGCCGAGCCCCGGACGGTCATCAACCTCCAGCAAGTCCGCATCAACGGCCGCGGCTCACCCGCACGCGCCTCGCCAGCCAGTCAGCTGGCTGGCTGGCTGGCCGGCCGGCCGGCCGCGCATGATCCATGCGGCTGGGAGGATGGCGGTCATGCCCGACACCGGATCACGCCCCGTTCCCGATCCACGCCGCACAGTCGCAGCGCTTCCGGCTTCGCCGCCGGCCGACGGGATCGTCCTGGCAACTGCCCACGACGAGGACGCGGACCAGATCGTCAAGCTGCAGTATCTCTGCTACCAGTCCGAGGCCGAGCTGTACGGCGACCACTCCATCGCGCCGCTGATGGAGACTGTCGCCGAGCTGCGCGGCATCCTCGCCGCAGGCGGTGACGGGCGGAGCGACGGCGCGACGGTCGTCCTCGTCGCGCGGCGCGGCTGGGAGGTGGTGGCGGCGGTGCGCGGGCGGCTCGACGCCGACATCTGCCAGGTCGGCCGGCTCGTCACCCATCCGCGGCTGCGCCGCCGGGGGCTCGCCAGCCGGCTGCTCGCCGAGATCGAACTCCGCCACCCGACCGCCGCGTGCTTCGAGCTGTTCACAGGTGCCCGCAGCGTCGACAACATCCGCCTCTACACCCGCTGCGGGTACCGGGAGACCGGGCGGGCCACCAAGGGCGGCATCGAGATGATGTTCCTCGCGAAGCAGGCCGGGGCGCCTGCCTGAGCGGGCGGACCGCCAGTGGCTCGGACCGCCAGGCGCGAGTGCTCAGAGCCTCAGGGGTTGCGGGTGCGCAGAAGGGTGCGCAGCTCCGCGTTCCAGTCGATGCCCTCGCTCTCCCGGCCCGCCGGCACCTTCTCCTCGATCTCCGCGAGGAACCGGGTGACGATCGAGCGGGGCAGTTCGAGGTCGGCGTGCCCGGACGGGCTGGACAGGGAGACGGTGACGACCGCTCGCCCCTCCGACCGGGTCGGCCGGATACGCACGTCGCCGGTGCCGGTGGGGCCCTGCGTCCCCTCCGCGAGCAGTGTGCGCGCGAAAATCCAGGTGATGGACTCCCGGCCGGGGCGCAGGATCAACTCCACCGCGAATGGATCTGCCGGGTCGTAACGCAGGGTGCCTGCCACGGAGGCGCGCGCACCGTCCTCCGTGACGAAGTCGGCGGACAGATCGCGCACCACGACATGCGCGGGCGTCGAACTGTGACGGAGCATCGCTGCCTCCCAACACGGTCGGATCCGACCCTGTTAGCATCGCTCCCGCCACGCTCCGAATAGGCCGCCCGAAGGCCCCTGTGTACAGGCGGAACAACCCCACGACCACGGGCCGATCAGCACGAGCGCCCGCGAGCGCCGGTGGGCCCGCGAGCGCCGGTGGGCCCGCGAGCGCTCAGACCCGCGAGCGCTCAGACCCGCGGACGTCAGCCCCAGGTGGTCAGGTTGCGGCTGAGTCCGCCGACCGGCGCCCCGATCACCTCACGGTTGATCCCCCGGGTGTCCAGGACGAGGGCGCCGGACGGTCGGATCCGACCGAGCTTGCTGTCGATGTCGCCGTTGGGCGGATCGCCGTCACGGTCGTAGGGCCCCGGTGCCGGCCCGCGACGACCAGGGGGAGCACCCACGGGATAGTCCGATCCGTCATCGGCGGCGGATCGGACTCGGCCTCGACCGAACCTTCCGAGCATCTCGACCGCCCCCTCCACCAGGCAACCCGCTCAGGATCCCCGATCTCCCGACCGATGTCGACGCGGCCCGAAACCACACCGGGGCCGATAGGGGCCCCCGCGACCTCGATCCGGTGTGTACCCGTTGGTTGGACCGAGGGTAGGTTCGGGTGGGTGAGCGGAGTTCGACAGCCCTATTGGACCGCATGATCAGCGCAGCCGGCACGTCCACGACCGTGATCACCGCGTCCGCCCCGCTGAGCGACATCGGGCACTGGGCCCGCGGCAGCGGCCTGGAGGTCGTGCTGCTGGTGACGGGGGCGGTGCTGCTCACCCGGTTGGCAACCTGGCTCGGCGACCGCGTCACCAGCCGGATCGACGTGCCCGCCACCGGGACGGACCGGGTGGTGCGCACGGAGGCGGCCAAGCACCGGCACGCCGTCGCCCAGGTCGTCACCTGGGTCGTACTGGTCATCGTCTACTGCCTGACGGCGGTGCTGGTGCTGCAGCGCTTCGGCGTCCCCCTGACCGGCTTCGTCGCGCCGGCGACGATCGTCGGTGTCGCCCTCGGCTTCGGTGCGCAGCGGGTCGTGCAGGACATCCTCGCCGGGTTCTTCATCATCGCCGAGCGCCAGTACGGCTTCGGCGACCTGGTTCGCCTGCTCGTCGCCGGCGGGCCGCCGACCGGGTCGACCGGCACGGTGGAAGAGGTCACGCTGCGCATCACCCGGATCCGGACGACCAGCGGCGAGGTGGTCACCACGTCCAACGGGCAGATCGTCCAGGTGATCAACCTGTCCCGGGACTGGGCCCGCGCGATCGTCGACGTGCCCATCTCGGCGACCGCGGATCTCACCACCGTCAGCGACCTACTCAACCGGGTCGGCGCCGAGGCCTATGCGGACGAGACCCTGCACACCCTGCTCCTCGACGCCCCGACCGTGATGGGCGTGGAGAGCATGGACCTCGACGAGTTCAAGATCAGAGTGGTGGCCCGCACCCAGCCAGGTCGGCAGTTCGAGGTGGGCCGGACGCTGCGGGCGCGCATCGGCACCGCCCTGCTGCGGGAGGGCATCATCGTGCCCACGGATCTCGACACCGCCGCTCCCACCTCCTCGTGACCGGCCCCGACCCGACCAGGCGGTCCCGCGCTTGACATCACTGTCCTCACTGCGACCGGTCCAGTTCCTGCACTCGGTCCACATGCGCCGCTCCACCATGGCCCTGGTGGTGTTCTTCCTGCTGACGGTGGCGCTGTACCTGCTGGTTCGCCCGACGCCCGAGCGCGTCGCGCAGACCCGCCGCGCGGCGCAGACCGAGCAGTCGACCGTGGGTGACGGGCCGCCAGAAAACTCCACGAAGCCCACATACACGCAACGGCACGCCACCGCGGCACCCACCGCCACCGCTGCGCCCACGCCGACTTCGACGCCGAGCGCCACCCCCGATCCATCGGCCACGGCGACCCCCACCAC
>NZ_JANEZT010000535.1 GCF_025403405.1 Frankia tisae | reverse complement strand
GGGCGGTTCGGCGGCGGGCGGCGACGCGGGGGCGGCGAAGGCCAGCGGGTCGAACGGTTCGCCGACGAAGTCGAGGCGCTCAGCCTGGTCGACCAAGATCATGACGGGTCGTCCTCGTTCTCGCTCGGGATGTGGTCCGCGGTCGGGGTCTGCTGCCAGGCACGGACGGCTTCGGCGAACTTCGCCGCCATGCCGGCCGTGGCGGCGACCGTGACATCGGTGAACCGCACCAGCACGGTGCCGTCCGGGGCGCAGGCGGTCGCGGTCACGGTCGCCGTGCCGCCGCCGGTGTCGATGCGCGCCCGGTCCAGGACGAGGACGAAGGGCGCGGCGTCGGGCAGGGGATGGAAGTACTCGGCGCGGCCGATGCCCAGGGGCAGGCAGGCCTGTCCGAGCAGCGCCTTGCCGAGCACCGGCGGCCCCTGCAGGAGCACGTCGGCGAGGACCGGGCTGTGCAGCGCCCCGCCGTACGCGGCCCGCAGGTCGGCGTCGTCGTCGAGCTGGCATTCGAGGACCAGCCGGTCCGCGCCGCGGGCCAGCACCCGGCGCAGGCCCTGCAGCCGCGGGGCGTGGAACTGGGTGCCCTCGGTGTAGATGGCCAGGGCGTCGGGTGGGCCCTCCCCCAGCCGGTAGCCGGGCCAGCCGGGCAGCACCACGGCCGGCCGGGCCGCGGCGGCGTCGGCCGCGGCGAGCACGAACGTCGCCGCGTAGTGCGACACCGGCAGCCGACCGGTGCCGTCGCCGCGCACCGCGACCCGCACCAGCAGGCCGTCCCCGGCCACGTCCGGAACCGCGGAGTCGAGGAAGACCTGCGCGCTGTCAGGAGAGGCACCGGCGGGAGAGGCACCGGCGGGGGACGCGCCGTTGAAGACAATGCCCTTGTGCACCGCGAAGTCGCGGACCTCGACGACGCGCCGCCCCGGGTGGGACCGCTCCACATTGTTGATCATCCAGCCGAGGCCGAACGTGGCCGGGAGCACCCGGTGCTCCCCGATCCGGTGGGCGGCGATCACGGGATGGTCGACGATCCAGGTGAGCGACCGGCGGGCACGCACGGCCGGCCCGCCGGCCGCAGCCGGATCCGCCAGGGAGCGGCCCGGCCCGACGAGCACGCACACCTCGTCGGTGCGGTCGGGCCGGAACGCGCCGGCGAAGGCGTCGGCACCCGCGTCGGGGGCCAGCAGCTCCACGCCGCGCGCCTGGAACAGCTCCCGCAGGGCGGGGGTCACCATGCCGCCGTCCCAGGCACCCCAGTCGATCGCGGTGACGTGCCAGTCGGGACGGTCATGCTTCATCGAGGCCGCCACCCGGCACAGGGCCTCGTTCGCGGCGGCGTAGTCGGCCTGGCCGGGGTTGCCGTACAGCCCGGCGACGGAGGTGAACAGGATCAGGTGGCGCAGCGGAGCACCGTCGAGGGCGTCGAGCAGCGCCCGCAGCCCGGTCAGCTTCGGGGCGAACACCCGGGCCACCTCCGCGGCGGACTTCGCGGGCAGCAGCGCGTCGGCGAGCACCCCCGCGCCGTGGACCACACCGGTGACCTGCCCACGCAGGTCCCCGAGCGCGGCGCGCAGGGCGTCGGCGTCGGTGACGTCGACCGCGACGTAACGCGCCCGCGCACCCGCGGCCTCGACCGCCGCCAGCGTCTCGCGGATCTCCCGCTGGGCCAGCAGGCCCTGGTAGACGCCCTCGACCTCGCGCGGGGTGGGACGGGTGCCCGTGGCCCGCAGCTGGGCGATCACGGCCGCCTTGAGCTCGCCGGCGGCGACGCCGACGGCCCAGCCGGGCTCGCCGGCCAGCGGCGAACGGCCGAGCAGCACGAAGCTGGCGGCGGCGCGCTCGGCGAGAGCCCGTACGCACAGCGCCGTGACGCCGCGGGCTCCGCCGGAGACGACGAGGACGTCGTCCGCGCCGATCGTCACCGCGTCCACGTCCCCGCCGGCAGCGGCTGGATCGGTACCGGCGGGATCGGTACCGGCGGGATCGGCCGTGGCGAGCGGGTCGAACAGGCCGGGGACGACCGTCCGGCGCACCGAGGCGGCGTCGAGGCCGACCTCGGGGGTGTCGCGGGCCACGTCGTGGAGTTCGGCATCGAGTAGTCCGGTGACGGCGTCGTCGGGAAGATCCGGCGCGGCGTCGAGGGCCCGGCAGAACAGCTGCGGGGTCTCCGCGGCCAGCGTCTTGACGACGCCGCCGACCCCGCCGAGCAGGGCCGTCGCGGCCGCGGCCGGGCCCAGATGACCCAGGCCGCCGTCGATGCGGGTGAGGGTGACGAAGGCGGCGCGGGAACCGTTCGCGGCGCTCGCCGTCAGCGGGCCGTGGGCGTGCCGCGCGACCAGGACGGTCTCCGCGAGCACGGCCACGGAGTCAGCCCAGTCGGCGCCCGGGGTCAGGATGGTCAGGGCGAGGTCCACCCGCCCCTCGAACGCCGCGGCCAGGGCCTCGTCCACCGCGTCGGCCGTCGGCAGGGCCGGACCGGCGGCGGCGCCGAGGTCGGCCTCCCGCACGGTCCATCCCCGCTGGCGCAGGCCGTCAAGGACCGCGCCCGGGGTGCCCCGGTGGACGACGACGGCCACCGGGGAGTCTGCGTACGGGCGGTCGAGCCGGTCGACCGGGGGCAGGGTCACCAGCCGGATGGGCCGGCGCGGTGCCCGCGCCGGCTCACCGGCTTTTGGGCCGACACCACCTGCCTTCAGGCCGTCGGCCGTGGTGGTCGATGCGGCCGAGCCGGGCGGTGCGGCGGAGACGGGCGGTGCGGCGGAGACGAAGTCGGCGATCTGGTCCAACGTGCGCAGCTCCGCGAGCTGCTCCGGACCCACCGTCGGCGACTGCGGGAACCGCTCCCGCAACGCCCCCAACACCTGCACCCGCTTGATCGAGTCAACCCCGAGATCCGCCTCCAGATCCATCCCGGTATCGATCATGTCCGCGGCATAACCTGTCTTCTCCGCCACCACCTCGACCAACGCACCCCGCACCGCCTCCCGGTCGATACCGGCGATGCCACCAGCACCACCAGCACCAGCAGGTGCACCGGCCGACGGTTCCGCGGAACCGCCCGACGCGGACGACGAACCCGCCCCAGCCGAGACGAAGTCGGCGATCTGGTCCAACGTGCGCAGCTCCGCGAGCTGCTCCGGACCCACCGTCGGCGACTGCGGGAACCGCTCCCGCAGTCGCCGACGGTGGGTCCGG
>NZ_JANEZT010000534.1 GCF_025403405.1 Frankia tisae | reverse complement strand
GAGCGGCCCGCCCCCGCCCGGCACCGGACCCGCGGGGCGTCCCTCCCGGCCGGTAGACGCGCCGCCCCTGCTCCACGGCGCCGTCGAGGCCGTCGACGTCATGGAAGTCGTCGACCCCGTCGTAGTCGTAGTCGTCGAGGTCGAGGTCGTCCCGGTCGCGGTAACGGCCCTCATAGCCGCGGGCGGTGCGCGATTGGCCGCGTCCCTGCGCCGTACCACCTCGCGCCGTACCACTTCGCGCAGTGCCGCCTCGCGCAGTGCCGCCTCGCGCGGTGCTGTTCCGGGTCGCACCGCCTCGCGCGGTGCTGTTCCGGGTCGTGCTGCTCCCGCCCGGGTCGCCTCGGCGCGCCCGCGGATACTCCTGCGCGCCTCGGGCTCGATCCGCCCGCTGGCCGGATCGGCCGCGTGGGCGGCCGGGGTCGTCGTAATCCCGGTCATTCACCTGGCCGTGATCCGAATCGTCGTCGCGGCGCAACCGGCCTCCGTGCCTGGAGGCCGGCGGCGGGGTCACCAGTCGTAGCCGGCCCCGCCCACGGCGAGATGAGCCGGGGGGGGTGGAACTCACTGCCCGGGCCCACCCCGGTCAGCGCCGACGGCGCCGGTCGAGGTCTCCGTGCCGGCCGGCACCCCGGTGCCCGACCCGCTGCCGGCGGCACCCGCCACCGAGGCGGTCCCCGAAGCCGGCTGCGACCCCACCGCCACGCCGGCCGCCGAGGCGCCGACCGTTCCGCCGCCGGTCGTGGCGGTCCCAGCAGCGGGCGCTGCACCAGCCGGGGTCGTTTCCGCCCCGATGGCGGTGCCCGCGGCGCCGGCCGCGGTGGTACCTGCGCCGGTTGCCGCATCCACGCCGGCTGTCGTCCCTGCGCCGGCTGTCGTCCCCGCGCCGGGCGGGGGCTGCTGGCCGGCCGGTGCGGGCACGATCACCAGTACCGACCCACTGCCCGGCTCCCGGGACAGCACCCTGGCGCCGGGCGGCAGCGGCGAGCCCGGTGCGAGGTACTCGGGCACCCCACCGGGCACCAGGCCGAAGCGGCTGACCTGGTTCGCCAACGCCGCCGGGTCGGAGAGCTGGTCGGCACGCACCGCGAGCGACTGCTCCTCATCCGCCAGGGCGGATGCCCGGTTACGCAAGGTGTTCTCCTGGAACGAGTTCTCCATCAACGCGAGGTTGAGCCCCAACAGACCCAGCAGACCGGCACCGAGCAGCACCAGCAACAGGACGACGAAAGGTCCCTTGCGGGCACCCGGCGGGGCCGGGCGGACCACCGTGAGCCGCGTCCGGGCGGGGGGCCGCCGCAGCGGAGGGTCGAGAACCGGAGCCGTCGCCGCGGCGGTACGCACTGCCGCGGTGCCCGGCACCCGACCGGCCCGGGCTCCGGTGGACGGGCCACCGGAACGGCCACCGCCGCCCCGCCCCGCTCGAGAAAGCGGCTGCGCGGGAGCGGTCACGATGCACCTCCGGGGGTGGGCTGGGCGCGGTCCGGGTTCGGAGCCGTACGTTCGGCGGCCCGCAACCGCACGGACGCCGCCCGCGGGTTATCGGCCTTCTCGACCTCGCTCGCCGGTTCCGCGCCGCGGGTGAGCCAGCGCAGCCGCGGCTCGGCACCGGCCGGCACCACGGGCATGTCCGGGGGCACCAGCGTCTCCGCGTAGCCGCGCAGCTCCCGCTTCACCAGCCGGTCCTCGAGGGAGTGGTAGGACAGCACGACGAGCCGGCCGCCGACGGCCAGCGCGTCGAACGCGGCGGGCATCGCGCGGGCGAGCACGTCCAGCTCGGAGTTGACCTCGATGCGCAGGGCCTGAAAGGTGCGCTTGGCCGGGTTGCCGCCGGTGCGCCGCGCCGGCGCCGGAATGGCGTCGCGGACGAGGTCGACCAGCCGCGCCGACGTGGTGAACGGCTCGTCGGCGCGGGCCCGGACGACCGATTCCGCGATGCGGCGGGCGAACCGCTCCTCGCCGTAGTGCCGCAGGATCCGCGCCAGCTCGACGGCGCCGTAGGTGTTGAGGACCTCGGCGGCCGTCCGGCCGCGGGTGGCGTCCATCCGCATGTCCAGTGGCGCGTCCCGGGAGTAGGCGAAGCCGCGCGCATCGGTGTCGAGCTGCAGGGACGAGACGCCGAGGTCGAACAGGACGCCCTGCACCTGCGGCCACCCGAGCCCGGCGAGGACCGTGCCGATCTCGTCGTAGACGGCGTGGACAAGCCGGACCCGCTCGGGCGCGAGCGCGCCCAGCCGCTCACCGCTGTGTGCCAAAGCGTCGGGATCGCGGTCGAGACCGACGACGCGGACTTCGGGGAAGGCCGCGAGCAGGGCGGCGGCATGCCCGCCCAACCCCACCGTCGCGTCCACCACCACGGCTCCCGGCCTGTTCAGGGCCGGGGTTAACAGTTCCAGCACGCGGTCGGTCAGCACGGGTGTGTGCGTGGCGTTCAGTGCTGAGCCTCCTCGACCGCTCGTGGACCTCGTCTTCAGATGTGCTGACGGGCTCGTCCGGTGCGGCGGTATCCAGCAAAGGCGTGCGGGCATCGCCGATGCGGCGGATCCGCACGCGGGATCGCCGGGCGTGGCCAGCCCCGCATGCTCCCCACCGCGCCGGCCGCCGGGGAAGGGGCGGCCGGAGGGCAAGGGTGCGGGCGTAGGCCGGAACACGTGGGCCGGACGTCCGGATCGCGAGATCCCAGGGCAGCTCAGATGACTCCGGGCAGGACCTCCTCGGACAGCTCGGCGAAGCTCTCCTCCTGGCCTTCCAGGTAGGCCTGCCAGCGTTGGGCGTCCCAGATCTCGACCCGGGTGTTCGCCCCGTTGACCACGCAGTCGCGCGTCAACCCCGCGTAGGTGCGCAGCGGGGCGGGAATGGTGATCCGCCCCTGCCGGTCCGGTACGTCATCGGCAGCCGAGGAGAAGAACACTCGGCTGTAGTCGCGCAGCGCCTTCGCCGTGACCGGAGCGGTGCGCAGGGACTCGCTGATCCGGGTGAACTCCGCCATCGGAAAGACGTACAGGCATCGTTCCTGCCCCTTGGTGATCACAAGCCCCCCCTCCAACTCGTCACGGAACTTGGCGGGCAAGGTCAGCCGCCCCTTGTCATCCAGCCGCGGCGTGTGGCTGCCGAGAAACACCGGCAACCTCCCTGCCACTGCCGGGAAGACAGCACCAGGTCACCCCGCAACGGTCACCCGTAAGCTCCTGCCCCCCACTGCGCGCCAC
>NZ_JANEZT010000533.1 GCF_025403405.1 Frankia tisae | reverse complement strand
GGGGATGGCTTCAGCGGCACCGGTCCGGTCTGCGAGGCAGCCGGACCGGCGCCTCCCGGCTCAGCTCTTGGCGGCACGGAACCCGGCGTCGAGGTCGGCGAGGATGTCATCGATCCCCTCGATGCCGACCGACAGCCGGATCAGGTCCGGGGTGACCCCGGTCGCGGCCTGCTCGGTCTCGGTGAGCTGGGAGTGCGTCGTCGTCGCCGGGTGAATGATCAGCGAACGCGCGTCGCCGACGTTGGCCAGATGGCTGAACAGCTCCACTCCCTCGACGAACTTCCGCCCGGCCGCGGCCCCGCCGGCGATACCGAAGGACAGGATCGCCCCGGCGCCGCGGGGCAGCACCTGCTGCGCCCGGGAGTACCACTTCGACGACGGCAGCCCCGGATACGTCACCCAGCTCACCTCGTCGCGCGCCTCGAGCCACTCGGCCACCCGCTGGGCGTTCGAGGTGTGCCGCTCGACCCGCAGCGACAGCGTCTCCAGCCCCTGTAGCAGCAGGAACGAGTTGAACGGGGAGATCGAGGCGCCGATGTCGCGCAGCAGCTGCACCCGGGCCTTGGCGATGTAGGAGCCGTGGCCGAGCGCCTCCCAGTAGACCAGCCCGTGGTAGCTCGGGTCGGGTGTGGTGAAGTTCGCGAACCGCCCGGAGGCGCCGAAGTCGAACCGCCCGCCGTCGACGATCACGCCGCCGATAGCCGTGCCGTGACCACCGATGAACTTCGTCGCCGAGTGCACGACGATGTCCGCGCCGTGCTCCAGCGGGCGGTACAGGTACGGGGTGGCCAGCGTGTTGTCGACGATGAGCGGGACGCCGGCGGCGTGGGCGACCTCGGACACCCCGGCGGTGTCGAGGACGTCACCACGCGGATTGCCGATCGTCTCGCCGTAGAACGCCTTGGTGTTCGGGCGGACGGCGTCGCGCCATTCCTCCAGGTCGTCCGGGTCCGCGACGAAGGTGACCTCGATGCCGAGCTTCGGCAGCGTGTAGTGGAACAGGTTGTACGTTCCGCCGTACAGGCTGGACGACGACACCACGTGGTCGCCGGCCTCGGCGAGGTTGAGGATCGCCAGCGTCTCGGCGGCCTGCCCGGACGCGAGCGCCAGCGCCCCGACGCCGCCCTCCAGGGCGGTGATGCGCTGCTCGAACACGTCCTGCGTCGGGTTCCCGATCCGGGTGTAGATGTTGCCGGGCTCGCCGAGTGCGAACAGGGCAGCCGCGTGGTCGGTGTCGCGGAAGACGTAGCTCGTCGTCTGGTAGATCGGCACCGCCCGGGCGCCGGTCGTCGGATCGGGCTGCGCGCCCGCGTGGATCTGCTGCGTCTCGAACGACCAGCTCTCGGCGCTCATTGGGCGACTCTCCCCGTGTCTGTGGTGTTCAGCATGTCTGTGGTGTTCCGCGTGTCTGCGGTGTTTTGTGTGGTGGTTTCGCTGCGGAGATGGTTCCCGGGCGCCAACGGCATGATGCCGGGGCCGCCATTCACCCGCCTGGACGTGACGCCGCCGTGCCGGCCAAGCCGTGCCGCCGATGTGCCGCGCCGGCCTTGACGCCGCAGTGCCGGCCGTGAGGTGTGACGTCGCCGTGCGGCCGTGAGGTGTGACGCCGCCGTGCCGGCCGTGAGGTGATGCCGCCGTGCCGGCCGTGCTGTGGGTCTGCTGGCCCAGGGCCGGGGCGGAAGGCGCGGGCCACCAGGGAGCGGGATGCCGAACGGCCGGGCCGGGCCAGTCCGGTCAGCGACCGGAGGGCGCGGCGCGGATGTCGGAGCGGGGCCGGGGATCGGCCGGGACGCCGGTGTCCGGGCATCCCCGCGAACATCGGGGAGCGCAGTGCGACTGCCCCGAATGCCCGGCCTGTGAACTCACGGTTCCGACGCTAGCAGCGCGGCGCGGCGTTGTCTGCGCCCGGCCTGCCTGCCGGTCAAACTGCTGAAATATTCCTTGGCCGCCGCCCCGGCAGATCCCCCGGCTCCCCCGGGTTCCTCTCGAACCGGCAGTTGCAGGAGGTTCAGTCGCGCTTTCGGTCCCGGGAACGGTCATTAGCCTCATGCAATAGGCGGCAACCACATACCGGACCGCAGGCGACAGGCGGAGGGCGCGGCCGGGGCGGGCGACGGACGGCGGCCGGGACGGGCGACAGTGGAGGAATGGCTCGACTACTCCTTGGCCCCATCCAGCGTCACCCGGACGTCAACCGCGTCACCGTCTGGGTGGAGATCGATGCCGCGTGCGAGGTGCTGGTCGCCCTTGCGCCGCAGGTGGCGGGCGAGACCGCGGGTGGCGCCGCCGGCACCCCGGTCGATCCGGTTGATCCGGTCGGTTCGGTCGATCCGGTCGGTTCGGTCGGTTCGGGTGCGGCGGGTCCCGCCGGGCGGGTCGCGGGCCGTGCGCCGACCTTCGAGGTGGCCGGGCATCACTACGCCCTGGTCGTCGCCGACGGTCTCGTGCCCGGGGAGCCGGTCGCGTACGAGGTGTGGTTGGCCGGGGATACGGCGCCGCCCGTGCGGGTCTGGCCCGAGCCCGGCGCGCCGCCGAGCCTGCTGCGGCCCGTCGGCGAGGACCAGCCGGTGCGGATCGTCTTCGGGTCGTGCCGCGTGACCGCACCGCAGGAACCCCCGTACACCCTGAACGCCGACGACGACAAGCAGGGGCTGGGCACGGATGCGCTGCACGCGCTCGCGCTGGAGCTGCCCACCCGCGACCCGGCGACCTGGCCCGGGGCCCTGCTGCTGCTCGGCGACCAGGTCTACGCCGACCACGTCTCGCCGCGGACCGCTGAGCGGATCCGGCAGCGACGCGACGTCACCGCCGCGGGTCCGGGGGAGGAGATCGCCGACTTCGAGGAGTACACCTGGCTCTACCAGGAGGCCTGGTCGCAGCCGGAGATCCGCTGGCTGCTGTCCACGGTCCCGACCGCCATGATCTTCGACGATCACGACGTGCGCGACGACTGGAACATCTCCGCGGCATGGCGGGCCCAGATCCGGACCGAGCCCTGGTGGGATGCGCGGATCACCGGCGGGATCATGGCCTACTGGCTGTACCAGCACCTGGGCAACCTGACGCCGGACCAGCGTGACCGGGATCCGGTCCACCGCGCCATCGCCGCGGCCGGTACGCCGGGTGCCGACGGCATCGGCGGCCCCGGGCCGTCCGCGGAGGACCTGCTGCGCGCCTTCGCCCGGCGTTCCGACGCCGACGCGGACCG
>NZ_JANEZT010000532.1 GCF_025403405.1 Frankia tisae | reverse complement strand
ATCATCACCCGAGCCAGGGCGACGGTGATCTCCACCAGATCCTTCGGGCCGCCGCCGCGCAGCGTGTCGACCGCCTCGGCCACCTCAAGCGCGTTGCCGGCCGTTCGCCCCAGCGGATGGTCCATGCCGGTCAGCACCGCCTCGGTCCGCACCCCGGCGGCCGTGCCGAGCCCGACCATGGTCCGAGCCAGCTCCCGGGCGTCATCCAGCGAGGTCATGAACGCCCCTGAGCCCACCTTCACGTCGAGGAGCAGCGCGGACGTCCCCTCGGCGATCTTCTTGCTCATGATCGACGAGGCGATCAACGGGATCGACTCGACCGTCCCGGTGACGTCCCGCAGCGCGTAGAGTTTGCGGTCCGCGGGAGCCAGGCCGGCCCCCGCGGCACAGATCACCGCACCGATCTCGGTGAGCTGGCGGCGCATCCGCTCGACCGGCAGGTCGGCGCGCCAGCCGGGGATCGACTCCATCTTGTCCAGCGTCCCGCCGGTGTGCCCGAGGCCCCGCCCCGACAGCTGCGGGACGGCGACACCGCAGGCGGCGACCAGCGGCACCAGCACCAGCGAGACCTTGTCGCCGACCCCACCGGTCGAGTGCTTGTCGACGGTGGGACGCCCGACCCCGGCCAGGTCCAGCCGCTCCCCACTGTCGATCATTGCGGCAGTCCAGCGGTCGAGTTCGGACGGGGACATCCCGCGCCACACCACCGCCATCAGATAGGCCGACATCTGCTCGTCGGCCACCCGGCCATGGGTGTAGGCGTCGATGAGCCAGGCCACCGCCTCAGCAGGCAGGGAGTGCCCGCCACGCTTGGCCCGGATGAGGTCGACGACGTCGAAGTCGGCACTCACGGCGTCACCGGCCCACTGGGCGGGGCGGCTTCGGTGGGGGGTGAGTCGCCGGCAGCCACCGCCGCGGGATCCGGCGTCCGCGGCGGGGCCGGCAGGTCGAGCGGGCCGAACGCGCCGGGCAGCAGCTCCGCCAGCCGGCGCACGCCGTCAGCCGTCGCGACGAGCAGGTCCGGGCCGCCGTGCTCGTGGAGCAGCTGCCGGCACCGGCCGCAGGGCGCCAGGGGCCGCCCATCCGCGTCGACGCACGCGAACGCCGTCAGCCGCCCACCGCCGCGGGCGTGCAACGCCGAGACGAGGCCGCACTCGGCGCACAGCGTGAGCCCGTACGAGGCGTTCTCTACGTTGCACCCGACGACCACCCAGGGCTCGTCCCCGGTGGTGCGGCCCTCGGCGTCCGGGGTGTCGACGACCAGCGCGGCGGCACCGACCCGCAGCCCCGAATACGGTGCGTAGGCACTCTGCGCGACACGGACAGCGGCGTTCCGCAGCCGTTCCCAGCTTCTGTCGTCCACACTCCACCCCATGTTCCTGCGCCCCCGGTCCTCGCCACCCCTTGTTCTCGCCACCCCGCGTTCCGGTGCTCGTGGCCCGAACGGGCGCTAGCGCCAGCATGCCCGACCTCCGCGGACCGGCCACGATGTGATCCCGTGACTCCGCTGACGGCTTCAGCCGTCAGCTTCTCAGGCCGCCTGAGCGTCAGCCTGAAGGACAAGCCCCGCCCGAAGAATTGCGTCGCGCCTCGTGCGCGACAGGTCCCGCTGAGCGGCAGCCAGCCGGCCGGCGGACCGGTCCAAACACGTCGGGTTCGGCTCGTGCTCCCCTGCCGACGTCGTCAGGAACGACACGACGCCGACATCCACGCCGACATCCACGCCGACCACGGCGCCGGTAGGCGGCAGCGGCTCGACCGGGACGTCGTCGCAGGACAGGATGACCTACCAGCGCCTACCCTCACGCTTGACGCTGACCGTCTTGACACTGCCGAGTACCGGCCGGTATTGGTGGACCTTAACGTGACCGATGCCCTGCAAGCGCACGAACGTCCGCGTGGGGTTCTCGGGCTGCGAGTCCCAGCGGCACCCGTCCCCGTCCGAGGGCCGCTGCACCGTGTCGAACCAGCCCGCACCCTTGAAACGCGGATAGCCGGGGACCCCACCCGCCTTCACCCGGCGGAAGAACGTGGCGAACGCCCTCTCCAACCGGCGCAACGTCGCCTGCTGCGAGGAGAACGACCAGCGGGCCTGATCAGGATCGCCCGCCCGGATGTCCTCTTCGATCCCCAGCGCGACGACCGGCCAGTCGTGCTCGGCGCACCGCTCGCGGATGAGCACGTCAAGGCGGTCCCGTACCGGTCCGGCCATCACCCGACGGAACACGCCTCCGAAAATATCGGCACGGCCGGTCCAGCCGGTACGGGTCCGTACCGGATCCCCTGCCGTCTGACGGCGGCAGTCCCCTCCGGAGGTCTTTGATGGCAGGCGAGTCCTCGGGCAGCCCGGGTCCGGCCGGGGCGGTTGCCCTCGTCGGAGGGCGCTACCGGCTCGACGGCATCCTCGGTCAGGGCGGTTTCGGTGTCGTGCACCGAGCCACTGACGAGCTGCTCCAGCGGGTCGTCGCGGTCAAGGAGGTCCGGCTACCGATCACCGAGAGTGGCCTGGAGCGTGACCGAGCGCGGGAACGGGTGCTGCGCGAGGCGCGCGCCGCCGGGCGGTTGCACCATCCGGGCGCGGTTGCCGTACTCGACGTCATCGACGACGGCGACCTGCCCTGGATCGTCATGGAATACGTCGAGGGACACGCACTGTCGCGGATCATCGCGGACCTCGGCGCCCGGCCGGTCGACGAGACCTGTCGCGTCGGCATCAGTCTGGCCTACGCGCTGGAGGCGGCGCACCGCCTTGGCATCGTCCACCGAGACGTCAAGCCGAGCAATGTGCTGATCACCCCCGACGGCCGGGCCCGGCTCACGGACTTCGGCATCGCGGTCAGCCACGGCGATCCTCGGCTCACCAGCACCGGGATGGTGCTCGGGTCGCCGGCCTACCTACCCCCCGAGCGGGCCCGCGGAGACGCCGGCAGCGCCACCGGTGACCGGTGGGGCCTGGGCGCCACGCTGTTCACCACGGTCGAAGGCTGCCCGCCCTTCGCCGGGGGTGACCCGATCTCGGTGCTTGCCGCGCTCATGCAGGGCCGGCGCCAGCCCTTCCGCCGAGCCGGTCCGCTGGCGCCGGTGATCGACGATCTGATGGCGCCGCACGACCTGAGCCGTCCCCCACTCTCCATGGTGCGCAAGCGGCTGCGCGAGATCCTGGAACGCGGCGGCGAGCGCCGCTCGTCACGGACGGGCCGGCCGACCCGGCCGCACCCACCGGCCCGCAC
>NZ_JANEZT010000531.1 GCF_025403405.1 Frankia tisae | reverse complement strand
GGGCCGGGGTCGCCATCGAGCGGGCCGGCCGCCTCGATGCCGGGGACCGCGTCCATGCCTCGGCCGGGCGCCGGGGCGGCCGACGGCGGCCCGACGGCCCGCCCGCCCGGCACGCGCAGCCATCGTTCGTCCGGTCGGTCCCCGTCGTCGAGCCGGTCCCCGTCGTCGAGCCGGTCCCCGTCGTCGAGCCGGTACCTGACGCCGCAGCGGCGCGGGCCGGTCTACGGACTGATCGGCATCGTCGGCGGCGCGATCGTCTTCGCCCCGTGGCTGCCGAACTTCTTCGACCAGCTCGCCCACACCGGTACCCCCTGGGGCGAGCCGGCCAACTACGCGGCGATCTCCCACGCCTACGGCCAGTGGGCCGGCGGCCCGACGACACTCGGCCGGCTGCTGCTGTTCCTCATCACGGGCCTGGCCGCCGCCGGGATCGCCGGGCGCAGCCCCGGCGGCCGGTTCGTCCTGATCGACCTGCGCGGTCTCGAACCGGGCCGCACCATGTTCTTCCTGGCAACGGGCACTCTCGTCGTCGCGGTGACGGCCGGCAAGCTCGTCGGCAACGCCTGGGCCGACCGGTACACCGCCACCGCCTTCGTCCCGTTCCTGCTCGTCATCGGCCTCGGTGCGACGGTCATCGGAGACCGGCGGATCTTCCACGGGGTCGTCGCCGTCGCGGCCCTGGTCGGCCTGCTCGCCGGCACGACCGACGTCCGGCGGGAACGCTCGCAGGCCGGCGAGGCCGCCCAGGTGCTCGAACGGCTCGCCAAGCCCGGCGACGTCATGCTGGTCTGCCCGGACCAGCTCGGCCCCGGGCTCGCCCGCACCGTCCCGCCGTGGATGAAGGTGTACGTGGTGCCGACCTACGCGCCACCGGACCGCGTCAACTGGGTCGACTACGAGGACCGCAACGAGAACGCCAACGGTCAGGCGATCGCCCAGCGCGCACTGACCGAGGCCGGCCCGCAGCACACCGTCTTCCTCGCCGGCTCCGGCTCCTACCGGACCTACGAGGAGCTGTGCACCGTGGTCCGCGGCACCCTGCAGAACGCCCGCCCGCACGCGGACGAGGTCATGGAGCAGGGCCTGCCGGCCAAGGTGTCCGAGAACTACTCGCTGCTGCGCTTCCAGGCGTCGTGACCGCTGCGCGGGGGACGTCCGCCCACCCCGGTCCGTCGCCGGACTCGAGCCCGGCGACCGGGACAGGCACGCCCCCCGCGCACGACTCCACCGCCGGCCCAGTCGATCCCGCCGGTCCACACGATCCCGCCGGCCCACACGACCCCGCAGTACAGCGCGAGCCCGCTCCGGCTCGTGACCCTGCCATCCAGCGGGAGCCAGCCCCGCACGGTGACCTGAGCGTCCAGGGCGATGGCTCTCGGGCCGCGCCGCGCCGACGGGCCGGGTCCCGTCATGGCGTCGGGTCCCGACGCGCCCCGGCCCGCCAGGACGACCCGTGGTGCCTGCGGGAGGTCGTGCTCGCCTGGCTCGCTGCCCGGCTGGTTGTCCTCACCGCCCTGGCGATGACGAAGTTCATCGCCGACAACGCCCGCGGCGATCAGGGCGTCCGGCTGCAGACCACCGACCTGCTCGGCTGGGACGCCGGCTGGTACAAGACGATCGCCGAGGCCGGCTACAGCGGCGCCGGCAACGAGAGCCGCCGGTTCTTCCCGCTACTGCCCGCGCTGGTGCGCGTCCTGTCCCACCTGCCCGGCGCCGGCGACCACGTCGGCATCGTGCTGCTGCTGGTGGTCAACCTGTGCGCCCTCGGCTTCGCCCTGACGCTGGTCCGCCTCGCCCGCGTCGAGGGGCTCGGCTCGGACACGACCTTCCGGCTGATCTGGTTCGCCGCCCTCGCCCCGCCCGCGTTCGTCCTGGTCATGGGGTACGCCGAGGCGCTGGCCGGGCTGCTGGCGGTGGCGGTGTTCCTTGGTGCGCGCAGCCGCCGGTGGGAACTCGCGGCTGCGGCCGCCCTGCTTGGCGGGCTGTGCCGGCCGCTCGGCGTGCTCCTGGCCGTCCCCGTCGCCGTGGAGGCGGCGCGCGGGCTGCCCCTGCCCGGCCTGCGCCGCCTCGGCCCTCCGCCGCAGGCCGTCGTGGGCCGGGCGCGGCGAGCCACGTCCGCGGGCGGCATCGGCCACATCGGCGGCGGCATCGGCGGGCGCGACCTGCTACGCCGGCTGATGGCCGTGCTCGCCGCACCCGCCGGCGCCGCGATCTACGTGATCTGGTCGGCCCGGACCTACGGCGACGGCCTGGCGCCGTTCACCCTCCAGCGCGACGCGGCCCGCCATGGCAGCACCGGTAACCCGTTGTCGGTGCTGTGGCACGCCGCCCGCGGAACCTTCTCCGGCGAGCTGGGCACGGGCCTGCACGTGCCGTGGCTGCTGCTGGCCCTGCTCGCCCTGGTGGTGATGGCCCGGCAGCTGCCCGTCTCCTACGTGCTGTGGAGCGCGCTGGTGCTCGCGGCCGTGCTCACCGGCAGCAACCTCGACTCGGCGGAACGCTACGTGTACGGCGCCTTCCCGTTCCTGCTGGTCGCGGCGCTGGTCACCGCCCGCCGGGAGGTCTTCACCTTCGCCCTCGTCACCTCGACGGCGGCGATGACGCTCTACGCCACGCTGGCCTTCACCCTCTCCTACGTCCCCTGAGGCCTCCCGCGTCCCCTGAGGCTTGCGATGCCTCCTGGCTTGGATGCCTCCTGGCTTGCAAGGTCGCCTTGGGGCCCCGCCCGTCGCATGCGCACCAGCCCGCCTCGGCGTGTCATGATCGGCTGATCGGTAGGAATCCACAACAACCGGCCCCCCGCCGCGCCACGGACACTTGCAGGACGTAGCGGGACGGTTAACGTAGTGGAACCGCGCGGTGATCCTGCCCCCACCGCGATGGGGTATCCGCGCATCCGCGCGACGTGCCCGGCCCGCCGTAGGGCACCATCCGCAACCTCCCATCGTCCGCAGCCTCCCATCTCCCACAACCTTCTATCGCCCACGATGTCGAATCGCCCACGATGTCGAATCGTCCACAATGTCGAGGTCAGATCGCTTTGGCTGGGGTCGAGCTGGAATACCAGAAGCTGTACATGCCGCCGGGCACGGACCGCCGCGCGGCCGTCCAGATCCTGACGATGCACGCCGAGTTCGGCGACTGGGAGCTGGAGCACCTGCGGCTGTTCCCGGACGGGTCACGCCGCGTCGTCCTGCGCCGCCGCCGACGCCCGGGCGGCCTGCCCGGCTACCTGCCCACCTG
>NZ_JANEZT010000530.1 GCF_025403405.1 Frankia tisae | reverse complement strand
GGCACCGACCGCGCCCGCCCCGGTGGCCACCTCCAACGGCGACGGCGGGATCGGCCGCTACGTCACGCCACTGGTCCGCAAGATGGCCGCCGAGCTGAGCGTCGACCTCGCCGACGTGACCGGCTCGGGTCCCGGTGGCCGGATCACCAAGCAGGACATCCAGGAGGCGGCCCGTTCCGGCGACGCCCCCGCCGCCCCGGCAGCCGCGGCAGCTCCCGCCGCGCCGTCGGCACCGGCCCGTCCGTCGGCACCGGCCCGCCCCTCTGCGCCGGCCGCGGCCCCCGCTGCTCCGGCGACCACCGGCACGGGCACCTCTACTCCCGCCCCGGTTCGCGGACGCACCGAGAAGCTCTCCCGGCTGCGTGCCCTGGTCGCCAAGCGCATGGTCGAGTCGCTGCAGATCAGCGCCCAGCTCACCACCGTCGTCGAGGTGGACGTCACCCGCATCGCGCGGCTGCGGGACCGGGCCAAGGCCGGTTTCCAGGCCCGCGAGGGGCTGAAGCTGACGTTCCTGCCGTTCTTCGCGTTGGCGGCCTGCGAGGCGCTGCGCGAGTTCCCGCAGCTCAACGCCAGCCTCGACGTCGAGGCGGGGACGGTCACCTACCACGGCGAGGAGAACCTCGGCATCGCCGTGGACTCCGAGCGCGGCCTGGTCGTGCCGGTCGTCCACAACGCCGGTGACCTCAACCTCACCGGGCTCGCCCGCAAGATCGACGAGCTGGCCAGCCGGACCCGGGCCAACAAGATCTCCCCGGACGAGCTCGGCGGGGGGACCTTCACCCTCACGAACACCGGCAGCCGGGGCGCCCTGTTCGACACGCCGATCATCAACCAGCCGCAGGTCGGCATCCTCGGCACGGGAATCGTGACCAAGAAGCCCGCCGTCATCGACGACCCCGAGCTCGGCGAGATCATCGCCGTCCGGTCGGCGGTGTACCTGTCACTGACCTACGACCACCGCATCGTCGACGGGGCCGACGCCGCCCGCTTCCTGACGTTCATCAAGCGGCGGCTCGAGGAGGGCACCTTCGAGGCCGACCTGGGCCTGTAGGCAGTCCCGCGCCAGCGGACTCCCCTGCCGAGCGGACTCCCCCGACAGGGGAGTCCTCCACCGCGGGCCGGTCGGGCGCCTCGCGTTCGGGGCGACGACCGGCCACGATGGTCCACCATGCGCATCGTTGTGACCGGAGCCTCGGGCCTGATCGGTTCGGCCCTCGTCCCCGCCCTTCGCGAGGACGGCCACACCGTGACCGCCCTGGTCCGGCAAACGCCCCGCACCGGCGGCGAGATCCAGTGGGATCCCGCCGCCGGTCGGCTCGACCCGGCGGCGCTGGCCGGCACCGACGCCGCCTTCCACCTCGCCGGCGCAGGCATCGGCGACCACCGCTGGACCGACGGCTACAAGCGCCTGCTCCGCGACAGCCGGATCGCCGGGACCGAGCTGCTCGCCCGCGCCCTCGCCACCCTCACGCCACCCCCGCAGGTGTTCCTCACCGGCAGCGCCATCGGCTGGTACGGAACCTCGGCGGGTGGCGACGCCGGCCCACTCGACGAGAGCGCCCCCGCCGGCGCGGGGTTCCTCGCCCGGCTCGTCGAGGACTGGGAGGCGGCGGCCACGCCCGCCCGCGAGGCCGGCATCCGAGTCGTCACGCTGCGGACCGGGGTCGTGCTCTCCCGCCACGGGGGAAGTCTCGGCCGCCAACTTCCGCTGTTCCGCCTGGGACTCGGAGGCCGGCTGGGTTCCGGCCGCCAGTGGCTGAGCTGGATCAGCCGTGTCGACCACGTGGCTGCGCTGCGCCTGCTGCTCGCCGAGGACTCGGTCGCCGGGCCGGTCAACCTGGTCGCGCCCGAACCCGTCACCAACGCCGTTTTCACCGCGGCGCTCGCGTCCGCCCTGCACCGCCCGGCGTTCGCAGCGGTGCCCCGCCTCGCCCTGCGCGCAGCCCTCGGCGAGTTCGCTGACGAGGGCGTCCTCGCCTCCCAGCGACTGGCCCCCACCGTCCTCGCCGGGGCAGGCTTCCGCTTCACCCATCCTGACATCGACACTGCGCTGCGGGCGATCCTCACCGACGGCGCCTGACCCTCCAGCACCCCGGCGGTCCGGCACCCCGGCGGTCCGGCGGTCAGTTCCCCGTCACGGGGATGGTCTCCGAGACCCGCCAGCCGGAGTCGGTGCGGATCAGCGCGAGATCGCGGTGCTGGGGGGCCTTCGCCGGCTGGTGGACGAGAAGCTGGCCGCGGGCGTCGAGGTAGTCGTAGGCGGCCAGGCGTTCGGTCACCCTCAGCACCGTGCGGTTCGGCTGCCCGTCGCGAACCTGCAGAGCGAGGATCTCGCTGCGCAGCGCCGAGGCGTGCGCGCCCTTGGCGACGACCTGCCGCATGAGCGCGACGTCGGCGTTGTAGGCGGGGCTGCCGAGGGCGTCGGACTGCCCCAGCAGGGACTCGTCGGCCTGCTCGAACGCCCGGCTGCGAGCGGTGTTGAGCTCGCCGAGCACGGCGCGCCAGATCTGCTCGGGTGACTGGTTCGCGACCGGTGACGCGGTCGGGTCCCGCGCGGGCACCCCGGCCGCGGACGGCTGCGCGGACTGCGCCGCGGGCGCTGCCGAATCGGGGGTGCCGTGCTGCGACGGGCCCCTCATGAGCAACACCGCGGCCACCACGACAGCGAACAGGCCCACCCCCGCGGTGACCGGCAGCAGCCAGCGCCGCCGCCGAGCGCCCGTCCGGCGCGGCCGACGGCCGGTGCGGCCCGACGAACCCGTGGCCGGCGGGGAGCCGGACGAGGCGGATGCACCGGATCTGCCACGGGTCTCGCGCCCGCGCGATCCCCCGGACGCCGCACCCGCGCCGCCGGCACCCGACTGCGGCGGGCGGGCGGCGGGCCGCGATGCACCGGGGGGTGCCTTGGACAGACCCGACCGTCCCGTGCCGGCCGCCGGGCCCGCGCCGGCGCCACCCCGGCCCGCGACGCGCGACGCCCGGCGGCCGGGCGTCGAACGCCGCGGCGGCGGGGGCAGGGAGTCGAGCAGCTCCGTCGCGTCGACGGCGGTGGCCCCGCTGGCCGATCGCCCGGGCGGGGCGCCGCCGCCCGGGGGGTGCGGGCCGGCATCGTCGCCCGAGCCCGGCCCGTCGCGTGGATCGCGGGTGCCGTCCGGCCCCGGGTTCAGCCGGGCGCCCGCCAGCAGCCGCGGCCGGCCGTCACCGTCACCGTCACCGGGCCCGCCGGGTTCCACGCCGGCCGGGGTCTGTGGAC
>NZ_JANEZT010000052.1 GCF_025403405.1 Frankia tisae | reverse complement strand
ATTCCGAACCCGGAAGCTAAGCTCTTCAGCGCCGATGGTACTGCATGGGGGACTGTGTGGGAGAGTAGGACGCCGCCGGACTTATACAAAGTGTGGGGTTGCCTTTTTAAGGCAACCCCACACTTGTATTTGGGGGATTTTTCGGGGTCCAGCGCCCTGGGTAGCAGTGGCACAGGTGGCACCAGTCGCATGGACGTCCTACTATCGGAAGCCAGAAGGATCTAACTCTGCGGGCCTGCAGGCCCGTCCGTCCTCCCGGGAGCCGCTCCGATGCCATCCGTCGCCCAGCAGGAGACGGCAGGTCTCCACGTCCCTGTCCACCCGGTGCGCATCGTCACGGCGGCCGCGCTGTTCGACGGGCACGACGCCGCGATCAACATCATGCGGCGGCTGCTGCAGGCCCAGGGGGCTGAGGTCATCCATCTCGGCCACGACCGCAGCGTCGAGGAGGTGGCGACGGCGGCGATCCAGGAGGACGCCCAGGGCATCGCCCTGTCCTCCTACCAGGGCGGCCATGTCGAGTACTTCAGCTATCTGGTCGAGCGGCTGCGGGAACTGGGCGCGGGTGACATTCAGGTCTACGGCGGGGGCGGGGGAGTGATCGTGCCCGCGGAGATCGAGCTGCTGCGGTCCCGCGGCGTCGCCCGGATCTTCTCCCCGCAGGACGGTCAGGCCATGGGCCTGGCCCGCATGATCAACACGATCGTGTCGGCCTGCGACGTCGATCTTGCCGGGGACGGTCCGAAGCTGGAGGAGGTGATTGCCGGCGAGCAGGGCGCGCTTGCTCGGGCGATCACCGTCCTCGAGGCCGGCCGGGACGACGAACTCGCCGCAGCACTGCGGGAGGAGGCCGGTCGGCGGCCGACCGTGCCGGTGCTCGGTATCACCGGTACCGGCGGCTCCGGGAAGTCCTCGCTGACCGACGAGCTGCTGTGCCGCTTCCGGCTTGACCAGGGCGACGCGCTGCGCATCGCCGTGCTCGCCGTCGACCCGAGCCGGCGGCGCGGTGGCGGGGCTCTGCTCGGCGATCGGATCCGGATGAACGCCCTGGGAGACGCCAGTTTCGGGCGGATCTTCTTCCGATCCCTGGCCACCCGGTCAGCGGGCAGCGAGGTTCCGCCCTCGGTGCCGGGGGCGATAGCGGCCTGCCGGGCGGCCGGGTACGACCTGATCATCGTGGAGACACCCGGGATCGGGCAGGGCGACGCGGCGATTGTGCCCTTCTGCGACGTCTCCCTGTACGTGATGACGCCGGAGTACGGCGCTGCCTCGCAGCTCGAGAAGATCGACATGCTTGACTTCGCCGACGTGGTCGCGGTGAACAAGTTCGAACGCCGCGGCGCCGAGGACGCTCGGCGTGACGTCGCCCGCCAGCTCGTGCGCAACCGGGAGGCCTTCGATCGCTCCTGGGCGGACATGCCGGTCTTCGGCACCTCCGCCGCACGCTTCCAGGACGACGGCGTCACCGCCCTCTACCAGCACCTGCTCGGACTGCTGCGCGAGGGTGGCCTGCAGGTTCGGCCCGGTGCCCTGCCCGCCGTCGAGGTACGCGTCTCCACCGGGCTGACCACCATCGTCCCCCCGTCCCGGTCGCGCTACCTGGCCGAGATCGCCGAGACTGTTCGTGAGTACCACGCCGAGACGGAACGACAGGCGCAGCTGGCTCGCCGTCGCGAGCATCTGACCACCGCGCTCGACGCGTTGGGCGCCGCATCCGCGGAGACGACGGCCCTGACGGCCCTGCGCGACGAGGCCGACGCGGCCCTGGCGCCGTGGGCGAAGGAGCTGTTGGCGCGGTGGCCGGCGATCGTGGCCGAGCGACAGGGGGAACAGCTGTCGTACACGGTGCGCGGCACCGAGATCAGCACGCCGCTGCGACGCACCACACTCGCCGGCAGCCAGGTTTCCCGCGTCGCGGTGCCGGCCATCGACGACGACGCCCGGCTGTTGCGGTTCCTGCGCCGGGAGAGCTTGCCAGGGTATTTCCCGTTCACCGCGGGGGTGTTCCCCTTCAAGCGCGCCGGGGAGGCGCCGGCGCGGATGTTCGCCGGGGAGGGCGACGCGTTCCGAACGAACCGGCGCTTCCACCTGCTGTCCGCCGGGTCGCCGGCGACCCGGCTGTCCACGGCCTTCGACTCGGTCACCCTGTACGGTCGCGACCCGGCCCCCCGACCGGATGTCTATGGCAAGGTCGGCACCTCGGGGGTGTCGATCGCCACCCTGGACGACATGAAGGTCCTCTTCGACGGGTTCGACCTCGGTGACCCGGCGACCAGTGTCTCCATGACGATCAACGGCCCGGCGCCCGCCATTCTCGCGATGTTCCTGACCACCGCGATCGACCAGCGACTGGCGGTGTTCCTCGCCGAACACGGCCGCGAGCCGAGCGACGACGAAGCCGCTCAGGTCACCGCGGACGCGCTCGCCACCGTGCGGGGCACGGTGCAGGCCGACATCCTCAAGGAGGACCAGGGGCAGAACACCTGCATCTTCTCCACCGAGTTCGCCCTGCGGGCGATGGCCGACGTGCAGGAATGGTTCATCGAGCGGAACGTGCGCAACTTCTACTCCGTCTCGATCTCCGGTTATCACATCGCCGAGGCCGGTGCGAACCCCGTCACGCAGCTCGCCTTCACGCTGGCCAACGGTTTCACCTACGTCGAGGCGTATCTCGCTCGGGGAATGCGGATCGACGACTTCGCACCGAACCTGTCGTTCTTCTTCTCCAACGGGATGGACGCGGAGTACACGGTCATCGGGCGGGTGGCGCGGCGGATCTGGGCGGTGGCGATGCGCGAGCGCTACGGCGCCGCCCCCCGCTCGCAGCTACTCAAATACCACGTGCAGACCTCCGGTCGGTCACTGCACGCCCAGGAAATGGCGTTCAACGACGTCCGTACCACCCTCCAGGCGCTGTGCGCGATCTACGACAACTGCAACAGTCTGCACACCAATGCCTACGACGAGGCCGTCACCACGCCCACCGAGGGCTCGGTGCGCCGCGCCCTCGCCATACAGATGATCATTGATCAGGAATGGGGACTCGCCGCCAACGAGAACCCCTTGCAGGGTTCGTTCATTGTTGATGAACTGACCGATCTGGTCGAGGAAGCCGTGCTCGCCGAGTTCGCACGGATCAGCGACCGTGGAGGCGTGCTGGGCGCGATGGAGACCGGTTATCAACGCGGCCGGATCCAGGACGAGTCGATGCTCTACGAGAGCCGTAAGCACGACGGCACGCTGCCGATCGTGGGGGTCAACACCTTCCTCGCCCCGGAGCGCGCCGCCGCCCTCGCGGACGCCGCCGCCGGCCCTCTGGAGCTGGCCCGAGCCACCGAGGACGAGAAGCGTTCCCAGCTCACCCGACTGACCGACTTCCAGCGCCGGCACGTCGCCGAGGCCGAGGGCGCGCTGGCCGAGCTGCGCGCAGTCGCCGCCGGCACCGGAAACACGTTTGCGGTGTTGATGAAGGCGGTCCGGGTCTGCTCGCTCGGTCAGATCACCCAGGCGTTCTTCGACGTCGGCGGTCAGTATCGGCGCAATGTCTAAAATTCCCGCGACCGGGTGACGCCGCAGGGTGGGCTCAACGTGGCGACCCGTAATCACCGCGTACGCATGAATCTTTGCCAGCGCGTGGCGTCCTGGGGTGCAATGGACGCTGGCCGTCATCGGGGCGGTCCCCGGCCTGCCCGTCGGGTGCAGACCTTCCCCTGAAGCGCAGGAGCGTCCAAGCCGTGGCCACCCCCAAACCGTTGCCCACCGATCCCATTGCGGAGGCCCATCGGCACTGGTCCGCGCACGGCTGGGGTGCGGTGGCGGACGGGATGGCGGCGGTCACATCGCTGATGCGTGCCCAGCAGATCATGCTCGCCCGGGTCGACGAGGTCCTGCGCCCGCTCGATCTGACCTTCGCCCGGTACGAGCTGCTCATGCTGCTGCTGTTCTCCCGCCGGGGCGCCCTCCCGCTGAACAAGATCGGCAGTCGGCTTCAGGTCCATCCGACCAGCATCACCAGCGCGGTCGACCGGCTGGAGGCGCGCGGCCAGGTACGCCGGACCCCGCACCCCACCGATCGCCGGGCGATCCTCGCCGAGATCACCGAGGAGGGGCGGGCGACGGCGCTCGCCGCGACGGAGAAGCTCAACGACACCGTCTTCGCCGACCCCGGTCTGGGGGATGGGGGCGTGCGGACGCTCATCGACCTGCTCACCGACCTGCGTCGGGCGGCCGGTGATTTCTGAACCGGTGATTCCCGAACCGGTGGCGGTCCCGCTGCCGGCCGCGTTCCGGGTGCACTGCGACCCCGGCCTCACGATCCTGGTGCCCGCCGCCGCGCCGGCGGCCGCCGGCGGGATCGTGCTGCTCGGCGGGTCGCCGATGCGGCTGATGGCGCTGTCCGCTCCGGGTGCGCGGGTGTTCGCGGCGCTGCGCGCAGGCGCCACGGTCGGCGCGGCCGGACCCGGAGCGGGGCTGCTGGCGCGCCGGCTCGTCGACGCCGGGCTCGTCCATCCGCTGCCGCCCTGCCAGGCGACACCGGTCACCGCGGTCACCGCGGTCACCGCGGTCATCCCGGTCCGGGACGGGGCCGGGCGTGTCGGCGCGCTGGTCGGCGTGTTGCGCGGGCAGTGCGCCGAGGTCGTCGTCGTCGACGACGGCTCCCGGGATGCCACCTCGGCCGAGGCCACCGCGGCCGGGGCCCGGGTGATTCGGCATGACCGGTCCCGGGGCCCCGCCGCGGCTCGGATCAGCGGCGCGCGGGCCGCTCGCACCGAGGTGATCGTCTTCTGCGACTGCGACGTGCGGCCCACCGTCGGCTGGCTTGACCGTCTCGTGGCTCACCTGGGGGATTCGGCGGTCGTCGCCGTGGCGCCGCGGGTAGCCTCCCCGGTGCGGCCGGGGTCACGCGGCGGTCTGCGGGAGCGTTACGAGGCGGGTCGCTCCCCGCTCGATCTTGGGCCATGGTCGGCGGCGGTGCGCCCCGGGAGCCGGGTGTCGTATGTCCCGTCGGCGGCGCTGGTCATCCGACGGGCGCACGCCGAGTTCGACCCGGCGCTGCGCTTCGGTGAGGACGTCGACCTGGTGTGGCGGCTCGTCGGCGCCGGCCACAGCGTCCGCTACGAGCCGGCGGCGGTGGTGCACCACGATCCCCGGCCGTCCTGGCGGGCGTGGGCGCATCAGCGCCACGGCTACGGTTCGTCGTCGGCGGAGCTTGCCCGGCGGCATCCCGGACTGCTGCGACCGGCCCGCGGGGCGGCGAGCGCGGTGGCGGTGGTGGGCCTGCTGGCCACCCGCCGGGACCGTGCCGGCGCGGTCGCGGCCGGCGCCCTGGCCGTGGGCTCTGTGGCGCTGACCACCGCGCGCCTCGCCCGCCGGCTGGGCCGTACCGACCGTCCCGGCCGCGCGGCGCTGGCCCTGACCGTGCGTGGGCGTCGTCACGCCCTGCTCGCCGCCGCCGAGACCGCACGGCGTACCTGGCTGCCCCTGCTGGCCTGCGCCGGCACGCCCGGCCACCTGGTCCTGGCCGCGGCGGTGCTGCCGCTGGTGCACGACTGGTGGGTGGCGCGCCCGGCGGTCGGCCTGGCGCCGTACCTGCTCCTGCGCGTCGCCGACGACGCCGCCTACTGCGCCGGCGTCTGGTCCGGCTGCCTGCTGGGGGGCAACTTCGAGCCGCTGGTCCCGACGTTGCCGGCCAGCCTGCGCCGCCGCCGGGCGGCCGGTGTGATCGGCGCGGCGACGCCCTCTGGCCGCGCGCGGCTACCCTCTAACGTGTGACCTACCTCGACCACGCGGCGACGACGCCGATGCGACCGGAAGCGCTCGCCGCGTACGCCGCGGTGCTCGCAGACACCGGCAATGCCTCGTCGTTGCATGCCAGCGGCCGCCGAGCCCGCCGCATCGTCGAGGAGTCGCGCGAGACACTGGCCGGCGTGTTGGGCGCCCGGCCGTCCGACGTGGTGTTCACCGGCGGCGGCACGGAGGGTGACAACCTCGCGCTCAAGGGCCTGTACTGGGCGCGGCGGCGGGTCGAGCCCGCCCGGCGGCGGGTGCTGGTCAGCGCGGTGGAGCACCGGGCGGTGCTGGATACCGTGCAGTGGCTGGGTGCCGAGCAGGGCGCCGAGGTGGAGCTGCTCGACGTCGACGCCGCCGGCACGGTCCACCCGGACACCCTCGCCGCCGCCATCGAGCGCGATCCCGCCGCGGTGGCCCTGGTCTCGGTGATGTGGGCGAACAGCGAGGTCGGCACGGTCGAGCCGGTCGCCGAGCTGGCCGCCGTCGCGCACCGGCACGGGGTGCCGTTCCACACTGACGCGGTGCAGGCGTTCGGCCAGATCCCCGTCACGGTCGGCGAGGACGGACCCGATGCCATCACCGTCAGCGCCCACAAGATCGGCGGGCCGGTCGGGGTCGGCGCGCTGGTCGTGCGCCGCGGCCTCGTGCTGGAGCCGTTGACCCATGGCGGCGGCCAGGAACGCGACATCCGCTCCGGGACGCTGAACACCGCCGGGGCCGCGGCGTTCGCGGCGGCCGCGTCGACCGCCTGCGCCCAGGCGCCGCGCGAGAGCGTCCGGTTGGCCGCGCTGCGCGACAGACTTGTCCGCCGGGTCCAGGAGAAGGTGCCCGGCGCGGTGCTCAACGGCGCCGGGCTGAGCGGCTCGCAGCGGCTGCCCGGCAACACCCATCTGACGTTCCCCGGCTGCGAGGGCGACTCGCTGCTGATGTTGCTCGACGCGCGCGGCATCGAATGCTCGACCGGTTCGGCCTGCTCGGCGGGAGTAGCTCGGCCCTCGCACGTGTTGTTGGCGATGGGGGCCAGCGAGGAGCATGCCCGGGGGTCGCTGCGCTTCTCGCTGGGCCACACGTCGTGCGCGGCCGACGTGGAGGCGCTTGTCGAGGCGATCGGGCCGGTGGTGGAGCGGGCGAGCCGCGCGGGTGCGCTCGCCGGAATGACCGGCGTCTGATCCTTACCACAGGCGCGGGGCCGCCGGAGGGGTTTTGGGAGGTGCAGGTCTGATGAGGATGCTCGCTGCCATGTCCGGTGGGGTCGACTCCGCCGTCGCAGCCGCGCGGGCGGTCGACGCCGGGCACGACGTCACCGGTGTCCATCTGGCCCTGTCCCGATCGCCCGAGTCGGACCGGACCGGCGCTCGCGGCTGCTGCACGCTGGAGGACGCCCGCGACGCGCGGCGCGCGGCGGACGTGCTGGGCATCCCGTTCTACGTGTGGGATCTCGCCGAGCGGTTCGAGACCGAGGTCATCGAGCAGTTCGTGGAGTCCTACGCGGCGGGACGCACCCCCAATCCGTGCGTGCGCTGCAACGAGCGGATCAAGTTCGCCGCCGTGCTGGACCGGGCGCTCGCCCTCGGCTTCGATGCGGTGGTCACCGGCCACCACGCCCGCCTCGACCCGGACGGCACGCTGCGCCGTTCCGTCGACCCGGCCAAGGACCAGTCCTACGTGCTGGGCACGTTGCGGCCCGAGCAGCTCACCGCGGCGCGCTTCCCGCTGGGGGACTCCACCAAGGCGCAGGTGCGCCGGGAGGCGGCCGAACGCGGCCTGGCCGTCGCCGACAAGCCGGACAGCCACGACATCTGCTTCATCTCCAGCGGCGACACGGGCGGTTGGCTGCGGCAGCGGATCGGCTCCCGGCCCGGCCCCATCGTCGACTCCCGGACCGGGCAGACGCTCGGCGAGCATGACGGGACCTTCGCCTTCACCGTCGGTCAGCGCCGCGGGCTGCGCCTGGGCCAGCCGGCGCCGGACGGCCGCCCCCGCTACGTCCTCGACATCTCCCCGGTGACCTCGACGGTCACCGTCGGCTCGGCCGACGAGCTCGACATCCGCCGGCTGGTCGCCGACCGGGCGGTCTGGCCGCACGAGGGCACGGTGTCCTGCCAGGCTCAGGTCCGGGCGCACGGCGGGGTCGTGGCCGCGCAGGCCGAGGCGCGCGGCGACGAACTCGTCGTCACCCTCGCCGCCCCGGTGCGCGGGACGGCGGCTGGCCAGGCCGTCGTGCTCTACGACGGCGACCGAGTGCTCGGAGGAGGGCACATCCGCGCCACCGCAGGGTGAGCGGCCGGGGCTGGGCGGGGTGCCGGGCGGTGTCGGCCACAATGGCGGCATGAGTCTCGATGAGCACTGAGGCCGGCCGCGCGCTGCTGTGGCCGGCCGGCTCGGCCACCGGCGTGGGATCGCTGCCGGGCACCGATTCGGTCGAGGCCACGAAGATGGTGTTCGACGAGCTGCCGGACCTGCCGGCGCTGCCGGAGCTGCCGGCCCGCGGACCCGGCGCCACGATGATCGGCAGAGCCGGGGCGATCCTGCTCGACCTGCCCGTCGACCTGCAGCCGGCCGGCTGGCGGTTGGTGCCCCGGCCGGGCCATGACCTGCGCAGATCCCGGGACCTGCTGCGACGCGATCTCGACGCGTTGACCGACGTCGCCGACGGGTACTCCGGGCCGCTCAAGGTCGCCGTGGCCGGGCCGTGGACGCTGGCTGCCGAGCTCGAACTGCCCCGCGGGCACAAGGCGCTGTCCGACACCGGGGCGACCCGCGACCTCGCCGAGGCACTCACCGCGGGCCTGGCCGAGCATCTCGGCGACCTCGCCCGCCGGGTCCCGGGCGCGCGGCTCGTCGTCCAGCTCGACGAGCCGTTGCTGCCGGTGGTGCTGGCCGGCCGGGTGCGCACGCCCAGCGGCTTCTCGGTGCTGCCGGCCGTCGAGGCGGGCCTGGTGGAGCAGCGGCTTGCGGCCCTCGCCGAGGCCATTCGGGCGCTGACCGGCGTCGCCGGGGTCGGCGTGCACTGCTGCGCCCCGGATGTGCCGCTGGCGGCGCTGCACGCCGCCGGAATGGACTTCGTCGGGCTCGACGCCGCTCTGCTGACCTGGGCCCAGGATGACGCGGTCGGCGAGCTTGTGGAGGCCGGGGTGCGGATCATCGCGGGCCTGGTGGCCACCGGCGGCGGGTTCCCGGACCTGTCGGACGTCCGCCGTACCGTCGAACCCGTCACCGCACTGTGGAGCCGGCTTGGATTCCGGCCCGAACAACTCGGGGAGGTGGTCGCCGTGGCACCCGCGTGCGGCCTTGCGGGATTCGACTTCGACGAGGCCAGGGCGGTCATGCGGCACTGCCGCCGGGCGGGCCGCGCCCTGGTCGACGCACCGGCATGAGCGCGCCGGTGGACTCCGGCGACGTGGCGGCGGCCGGCGCCGGCGCCGGCCCCGGGGCCGAGCCGGGTGTCGCCGCGTCCGTCGCGGACCGGGCCCGCGCCGCCGAGCTCGCCCGCGAGCTGGACGAGCACGCCTACCGGTACTACGTGCTGGACTCGCCGACCGTCGCCGACGCCGAGTACGACCTGCTGATGCGCGAGCTGACCGCACTCGAGGAGCGTCATCCGGATCTGCGCACGCCGGATTCGCCGACGCAGAAGGTGACCGGGTCGTACTCGACCCTGTTCACCCCGGTCGAGCATCTCGAGCGGCTGCTGTCGCTGGACAACGTCTTCGACGACGACGAGTTCCACCAGTGGGCCGCGCGGGCAGCCCGGGAGACCGAGGTCGACGCGTGGCTGTGCGAGCTGAAGATTGACGGGCTCGCCGTGGACCTCGTCTACTCCGACGGCCGGCTCGTGCGCGCGGCGACCCGCGGCGACGGGCGCACGGGGGAGGACATCACCCCCAACATTCGCACGCTGGCGTGCGTGCCGACCCGGCTGCGCGGGGCGGGCGTGCCGGAGCTGCTGGAGGTCCGCGGCGAGGTCTTCTTCCCGACCGAGCGGTTCGCCGAGCTCAACGCGTCGCTGGTGGCCGGGGGCGGCAAGCCGTTCGCCAACCCGCGCAACGCCGCGGCCGGGTCGCTGCGCCAGAAGGATCCCCGGGTCACCGCCACCCGCCCCCTCGACATGATCATCCATGGACTGGGCGCGCAGCGCGGGTTCGACGCCGCCTCCCAGTCGGCGGCCTACGCCCGGCTCGCCGAGTTCGGGCTGCCCGTCTCGACCCACTTCGAGGTGCTGGCGTCGGTGGGCGACGTGCTGGCGTACATCCACCGCTGGGGGCAGGCCCGCCACGACGTCGCCCACGAGATCGACGGGGTGGTCGTCAAGGTCGACGCGTTCGCCCTGCAGCGCCGGCTGGGGTCGACGTCGAAGGCGCCGCGGTGGGCGGTGGCCTTCAAGTACCCGCCCGAGGAGGTCACGACGAAGCTGCGCGACATCCGGGTGAACGTCGGCCGCACGGGTCGGGTGACCCCGTTCGGCGAGCTCGAGCCGGTGCTGGTCGCCGGCTCCACGGTGGGCCTGGCGACCCTGCACAACATCGACGAGGTCGGCCGCAAGGGCGTCCTCATCGGCGACACGGTCGTGCTCCGCAAGGCCGGTGACGTGATCCCGGAGATCGTCGGCCCGGTCGTCGACCTGCGCGACGGCACCGAGCGCGCCTTCGCCATGCCCACCCACTGCCCCGAATGCGGCACCGAGCTGGTCCGCCCCGAGGGCGAGGTGGACATCCGCTGCCCGAACACCTACTCCTGCCCGGCGCAGCTACGTGAGTCGATCTTCCACATCGCCTCGCGGGGCGCGCTGGACATCGACGGACTCGGCTACGAGACGGCGATCGCCCTGCTGGAGGCGGATCGCGTCCACGACATCGGAGACATCTTCCACCTGACGGCGGAGTCGTTCGAGGGGTTGCGCGGCTTCGGTCAGAAGAAGATCGACCAGATCCTGCGCGGCGTCGAGGCGGCCCGGCACCGGCCACTGTGGCGGCTGCTGGTCGGCCTGTCCATCCGCCATGTGGGGCCGACCGCGGCCCGCGGGCTCGCCCGGGAGCTGCGCTCGCTCGACGCGATCGCCGCCGCCCCCGCCGAGCAGCTCGCCGCCGTCGAGGGCGTCGGCCCGAAGATTGCCAGCGCGGTGGTGGACTGGTTCGCCGATGCCCGCCACCGCGACATCGTCGCCCGCATCGCCGCCGGCGGCGCCTCGCTCGCCGACGCCGGGGCGGAGGAGGGTCCCCGCCCGCTCGACGGTGTCGCGGTGGTCATCACGGGAACGCTCGACACCTGGAGTCGGGACTCGGCGACCGAGGCGGTGCGGGGCCGCGGGGGCAAGGTCACCGGTTCGGTGAGCAAGAAGACGGCGTTCGTCGTCGTCGGCGCCGACCCGGGGGCGGCCAAGTACGACAAGGCGCGCAGCCTCGGCGTACCGGTGCTGGACGAGGCCGGGTTCGCCGTGCTGCTCGAACGCGGCGCGGACGCCGCGCGCGAGCGGGCCGTACCCGCCGACACCCCGGCCGCCGATTCCGCCCGCCAGGCGGCGCAGGCACAGGACGACGCCCAGCCGCGGTGACCCGGGGCAAGGGCTGACGGGGGCTGTCCCGGTCAGGGGCGATCCGTCCTGCTCAGGCTCGCCGCGATGCCGGCCAGGTGGGCCAGCCGCTCGAGTTCGGAGGCGCGGAAGGCCGGTCCCCCGGGACGGCCGACGAGGACGACCAGTCGCTCGCCGCCGACGGGTGCCGCGGCGAGCTCCATGCTGACCGCCTCCCAGCGAGGCGGGAAGGTGCCCTCGTCCGGTCCGATCCGTCGGGCCCGGTCCAGCGGCAGCCAGGGCAGCGGCAACCGGACCCGCTCGGGCACGCCGAGGTCGTCCCCGCCGAGCGTGGGCGCGCCGACCGAGGTCTCCCGCACCCGCACGTCGTCCGCGCCCACGTGTTCGAGCAGCACCGCCCAGTCCGCGTTGAACACGGCCGGGGCCAGCTCCGTCAGCGTTGCGGCGGCGTCGAGGGGCCGCTCGGTCAGCGCGTCGACGAGGTCGAGGTCGCTGGCGACGCCGCCGCCGTCCGCGAGGAACGGGCGCAGCGACTCGACGACCACGCCCGGCACCGACTGGACCGCGCTGATCGCCCGGTCCGCGAGTCCTCCCGGGGGCAGCATGACGAGCAGGTCGTCGACCGCGCCGGCGGGGGTGCGCTCCACGACCGTGACGCTGGCGATGTCGATGCCGGCGGCGCCCAGGGCGGTGGCGACGGCGCCAAGGGTGCCCGGGCGGTCCGGTAACACGACGCGCAGCAGGTGCGACATGTAGTTGAGCATGCACAAAAAGCGTGTCGTCGGCATGGCCGATCGGTCACGCCAAGATGACGTGGCGCGCCGCCGCTTGCCTGGTCAGGCGCCCGGCGGGGAGCCCGCGAGGCGGGGCGGTGGCGCCGCGGGGACACCCTCGGCCGGCAGGTCGGCGGGGTGAGGTCCGTGCCGGGGGCGCCCCGGCCCGTACCATGACATGACGTCGACGCGGCGAAGCGTCCGGTCCGGATCTCTCCCCGTGGCCAGCCTCCGGGCGGTCCGGAGTCCCCGGGTCTGCCGGCTGCCGCCCGCGGCACGCACGACCAGTCACGGGCCTCGCGCCCACCGCCCACGAAGGGGCCACACGCAATGGGGATCACGCGGGACGAGGTAGCCCATCTCGCCCGGCTCTCGCGGATGTCGGTGACCGACGACGAGCTGGACGCGCTGGCACCGCAGCTCGAGGCGATCCTGTCGGCGGTCGCCCGGGTGGCCGAGGTCGCCGCGGCGGACATCCCACCGACCAGTCATGCCGTGCCGCTGACGAACGTCATGCGCCCGGACGTCGCCCGCCCGTCGCTGCCCGTCGCCGAGGCCCTGGCCGGCGCCCCCGCGACCGAGGACGGCCGCTTCCGGGTGCCCCGCATCCTTGATCCGGACGAGTGAGGTCGCCGCCCGCATGACGGACCACCCGACACCTTCCGCCACGACCAGCGCCGCCGCCACGACCAGCGCAGTCGCAGCGACCGACGTTGTGCAGCTGACCGCCGCCGCCACGGCCGCGGCGATCGCCGCGGGCGAGCTGAGCGCCGTCGAGGCGACCCAGGCGGCGCTCGATCGCATCGCCAAGGTCGACCACACCATCCATGCCTTCCTGCATGTCGACGCCGAGGGAGCGCTCGCTGCGGCCCGCTCCGTCGACGAGCGCCGGGCGGCCGGGGAGCGGCTCGGCCCGCTCGCCGGGGTGCCGCTGGCGCTCAAGGACGTCCTGACCGCGCGCGGCATGCCGACCACCTGCGGCAGCCGGATCCTCGAGGGCTGGCACGCGCCGTATGACGCGACCGTCGTCAACCGGCTGCGGGCGGCGGACGTCGTCCTGCTCGGCAAGGTCAACATGGACGAGTTCGCCATGGGTTCGTCCACGGAGAACTCCGCCTACGGGCCGACCCGCAACCCGTGGGACACCACCCGCATCCCGGGTGGTAGCAGCGGTGGCAGCGCCGCGGCGGTCGCGGCCTTCGAGGCCCCGCTGGCGATCGGCACCGACACGGGTGGCTCCATCCGCCAGCCGGCCGCGGTCTGCGGGTTGGTCGGAGTGAAGCCCACCTACGGCGGCGTGAGCCGCTACGGTCTGGTCGCCTTCTCCAGCTCGCTGGACCAGGCGGGCCCGCTGGCCCGCACCGTCACCGACGCGGCGCTGCTGCACGCGGCGATCGCCGGCCACGACCCGCTCGACTCGACCAGCGTCGACGTGCCGGTGCCGGCCGTGGTCGAGGCGGCGGGCCGGCGCGACATCCGTGGCCTGCGGGTCGGCGTCGTGCGGGAGCTCGCCGGTGACGGCTACGACCCCGGGGTGCAGGCCGCCTTCACCGCCGCCGTCGAGACGCTGACCGCGCTCGGCGCCGAGGTTGTCGAGGTGAGCTGCCCGCACTTCACCTACGCGCTGCCCGCCTACTACCTGATTGCGCCGAGCGAGTGCTCGTCCAACCTGGCCCGCTTCGACGCGATGCGGTTCGGGCTGCGGATCGGCGACGACGGCCAGGCCGGCGCCGAGGAGGTCATGAGCCGTACCCGCGAGGCCGGCTTCGGCCCGGAGGTCAAGCGGCGGATCATTCTCGGCACCTACGCGCTGTCCTCGGGCTACTACGACGCCTACTACGGGCAGGCGCAGAAGGTCCGCACGTTGATCAGCCGGGACTTCGCCGCGGCGTTCGAACGGGTCGACGTGCTGGTCTCGCCCACCACCCCGACCCCGGCGTTCCCGCTCGGTGCGAAGGTGGACGACCCCGTCGCCATGTACCTGTCGGATCTGTGCACCATCCCCTCGAACCTGGCCGGCGGCCCGGCGATGAGCCTGCCGGCGGGCCTGGTGGACGGGCTGCCGGTGGGTATCCAGATCATGGCGCCGCCGTTTGCCGACGACCGGCTCTACCTGGTCGGCGGGGCGCTGGAGGAGGCCCTCGACGCCCAGCGCGGGCACGCGCTGCTCGACGAGGCTCCGGCGCTGTGACCGCCCGGCAGAGACGGCCCGGATCGGCGACCGGGCCTGGCGGAGAGGACCGGCGATGGTGAATCTGCGCAGCGGCCGGCAGGACCGCCTCCTGGTCATCGTGGTCTGGCTGCTCACCGTCGTGGTGCTGGGCCTCGGCATCGCCACGACGAGCCCGATCCTGCTCGTCTGGGGCGTGCTGGGCCTGCCGGCCGCGGTGTTCCTCAGCTACGTGCACCTGCGCGACACCCGCTCGGGCCCGCCTGCCGGACCCGGTGGGGTCGCCGAGCCCACCTCCGCCGAGTCCGGCTCCATCGACGACTCGCCGTCATGACCGGCCGACCCGCGCACCCAGCGACCCACGAGGAGTACCCCCGGTGAGCACTGCGGCTCCCGCCAGCGCGCTGCCCTCCTACGCCGACGCGCTCGCCCGTTACGAGCCGGTGATCGGGTTGGAGACGCACGTCGAGCTCGGCACCGTCTCCAAGATGTTCTGCGGCTGCCCCACGGCGTTCGGCGCCGAGCCCAACACCCAGGTCTGCCCGGTCTGCCTGGGCCTGCCCGGTGCGCTGCCGGTGGTCAACGAGGCGGCGGTGCGTTTCGCCGTCATGATCGGCCTCGCGCTGCACTGCGACATCGCGTCCTGGTGCCGGTTCGCGCGGAAGAACTACTTCTATCCGGACATGCCGAAGAACTTCCAGATCAGCCAGTTCGACGAGCCGCTGTGCACGGACGGCTGGCTCGACGTCGAGGTCGACGGCGAGGTGCACCGGGTCGGGATCACCCGCGTGCACATGGAGGAGGACACCGGCAAGTCGCTGCACGTCGGCGGCGCCACCGGGCGCATCCACGGCGCGACCCACTCGCTGGTGGACTACAACCGGGCCGGGATTCCGCTCGTCGAGATCGTCACCGAGCCCGACGTCCGCTCGCCGGAGGTGGCCCGCGCCTACGTCGACGAGCTGCGCGAGCTCATCCGCGCCCTCGACGTGTCCGACGTGCGGATGGAGCAGGGCTCGCTGCGCTGCGACGCGAACGTGTCGCTGCGCCGCCGCCCGGCCCCCGGCGAGCCCGACGCACCGTTCGGCACCCGCACCGAGACGAAGAACCTCAACTCGCTGCGGTCGGTGGAACGGGCCGTGCGCTACGAGATCTCCCGCCAGGCCGGCCGGCTCGACGACGGCGAGCGGATCCGCCAGGAGACCCGTCACTTCGACGAGGCGGCCGGGCGGACGTCGCCCGGCCGGTCCAAGGAGGAGGCGACCGACTACCGGTACTTCCCGGAGCCGGACCTGACCCCGCTGGCACTGCCCGTGCAGTACGTCGACGAGCTGCGCGTCGGCCTGCCGGAGCTGCCCGCGGCGCGGCGGGCCCGGCTCATCGCCGAGCACGGCTACACCGTGCGGGACCTGACCGATCTGCGTAACGCCGGCGTGCTGGACCTGGTGGAGCAGACCGTGGCCGCCGGGGCGACCCCGGCGGCGGCGCGCAAGTGGTGGCTCAACGAGCTGGCGCGGCGCGCCGCCGACGCCGGCAGCCAGCCCAGCGACCTCGCGATCAGCCCGGCCGACGTCGCGCGGATCACCGTGCTCGTCGCCGGCGGCGAGCTTACCGACGCGCTCGCCCGCAAGGTCATCGACGGCGTGCTGGCAGGCGAGGGCACCCCGGACGAGGTCATCGCCGGGCGCGGCCTCGCCGTCGTCGCGGACGACGGGGCGCTCACAGCGGCGGTCGACGCCGCGATCGCCACGGCGCCGGACATCGCGGAAAAGGTTCGCGGCGGCAAGGTCAACGCCGTTGGCCCGCTGGTCGGCGCGGTGATGAAGGCGATGAAGGGCCAGGCAGACGCGGCCAGCGTGCGGGGCCTGCTGCTGGAGCGCCTCGGCGCATCCTGACCGACTGGGCTGCCCGCCGCCAGGCCGGATTCCACCCCTCCCCGGCTGACCGCTACGATCCACATCGTGCCGTGCTGGCGTCTCTGGCGGCTTATCGGCTGCTATACCTGATTACGCGGGGTGCGTCGGGTTCGGGGCGAACATCCCGTTCCGCGGTGCGTGTCGTGGGTGCCGAAGGTTGACCCGGCGTGGCCTGAGCCCGGGAAGACCACGTTTTCCCACCGTGTCGGACCCGCGTGTCGAGTTGCCGACGCCGGCCGGCGCGTCGGGTGCGCAGTGCCGGAGGCCTTCGTAGGGTGGGTCTCCGATCGGGCAGTCGTCTGCGAGGGGAGGCGTCTCGTCATGCCCCTCACTCCGTCCGGATTCACCGCGTCGACGTCGCGGCGCCGGGGCCGCGGCCGCCGGCGGGCGATCATCGCCGCCGTGGTGGTCGTCGTCCTGGTCGCCGCCAGCGGGATCGGTTACGTCCTGAAGAACCGGTCCGACGAGCGGGCGACCGACCGTCGGGTCCAGGCCGCGGCCACGGCCTACCTCGCCGCCTGGCGAACCCTGACCACCACCGGCGGGACGGCGACGCCCGCCGCGGCCGGCTCGACGTCCCCGGCCAGCGCCGCCCCGGCCAGCGGGAACGGGTCGGCGGCGGCCGGCGGCCGTGACGGGGCTGGTCGGACCGCGGTGAGCGCGGTGTCCGTGCCCGGCGGCATCGACGTCGCGGCCCTGCTGACCACGATGGCCGACGTGCGTGACCGGCTGCTGGTCACCGGGGCCACCTTCACCCCGGGATCGATCGACCGCAACGGCCGGACGGCGTCCGCGCCCTACGTGGCGCGGCTCGACCTGTCCGGCCTGCCGGCACCGCTGGAGTACGCGGGGGTGCTGAACCTCGTCGACACCGGCCGAGGCTGGAAGGTCCGGGCGGAGGCGGCCTCTGTGCATCCCGCCCTGCGCCCCGGGCTGCACCTGGACCGGACAGCCTCGACCGGCCATCGCGGCGGCCTGCTCGCCGCCGACGGCCAGCCGCTGCACGATTCCGGGGACCTCGCCGGCAACCTCGTCGGCCGGGTCGATCCGCTGTCCGGGCTGCAGCGCGTCTACGACAACCGGCTGCGCGCCCAGGGCGGCGCGGTCGTCGTGCGCGACGCGCGGGGCGCCACCGTCCAGACGCTGCACACCTACCCGATGACCGACGGCGAGTCCGTTCGGACGACCCTCGACCTGCGGGTCCAGCAGGCCGCCGAGACGGCGCTCGCGACCGCGGCCCGCCCCACCGCGGCGATGGTCGCCATCGACACCCGCACGGGTGGCGTGCTGGCGCTGGCGAACCATCCGCCGAGCGGGGCGAGCCGGGCTGTGCGCGGCAAGTACCCGCCAGGCTCCACCTTCAAAATCGTGACGGCCACCGCCGCACTGATGAACGGCAAGACGGCGAACACCCCGCTGGACTGCACCCAGACGGTCAGCGTGGGCGGGCGGACCTTCCAGAACGCCGAGGCCGAGCAGTTCGGCCCCATCCCGCTGCGCACCGCCTTCGCCAAGAGCTGCAACACCGCGTTCATCCGGCTGGAGGAGTCGCTGCCGGCCGACGCCCTGGAGAAGGCCGCCCAGCTCTACGGCTTCGACGGCCGGGCACCGCTGGACATCGCCAGCGTCGGCGGGAGCTTCCCGACCCCGCGTGACTCGGTCGAGTCCGCCTCGGCGTCGATCGGGCAGGCCCGCATCGAGGTCTCGCCCCTGCAGATGGCCAGCGTGGCGGCGGCTGTCGCGAGCGGCACGTGGCGCCAGCCGTTCGTCGCCGGCCAGCCGGCGCGCAGCAACGCCATCCCGCCCGCGGTGCTCCCGCCGCTGCGGGACTTCATGCGGGCCGTCGTCACGGAGGGCACCGCCGCGAGCGTGCCGATGCCCGGCGAGGTCTACGGCAAGACCGGCACGGCCGAGTACGCCGACGGCGACCCGCCGCCCACCCACGCCTGGTTCGTCGGCTACCGGGGCGACGTGGCCTTCGCCGTCGTCGTCGAGGACGGCGGCTTCGGCGCCGAGACGGCGGCCCCGGTCGCCGCCCGCTTCCTGACCGCCCTCGACGGCGGCGCGGTGGCCGCGCCCGGCTCCGGCGGTCGCTGATTCCGCCCCGCCCGGCCACAGTGACCCGCCAGCAGGGTCTTCGGGACGGCCACCTGCGGTCGCTGCTTGACGTACGGCCCAATCTCCGGCACGGTATGTCTGTGCACAGTCAGATTCTTGTACGCTCAGAGCGCGCGTAGTCGACGACCTCGACTCGTGCGCCGCCCCTCAGTGCCTTAGGCACGAGGGGCTTTTTCGTGCCCAGCTCCACCCTCGTTCGTGATCCAGCCCCATCACGTGACCGAGTCCCATCGCGCGCCCCGCGTTCCGTCCGCCGAGACCACCCGCTGTCGCAGATTCCCGGCCTGGCAAGGAAGACGCCCAGATGACACGAGAGATCACCGGAGCCCAGTCGCTCGTCCACTCCCTCGAGGCGGTCGGAGCCGATGTGGTCTTTGGCATCCCCGGCGGCGCGATCCTGCCCGCCTACGACCCGTTGTTCGACTCCACGCGGGTGCGCCACATCCTCGTCCGTCACGAGCAGGGCGCCGGCCACGCCGCTGAGGGGTACGCCCAGGCCACCGGTCGGGTGGGGGTGTGCATGGCGACGTCGGGCCCGGGGGCGACGAACCTGGTCACCCCGATCGCGGACGCCTACATGGACTCGGTGCCGATGGTCGCGATCACCGGGCAGGTGCCCAGCGCCGCGATCGGGACGGACGCCTTCCAGGAAGCGGACATCTGCGGCATCACGCTGCCGATCACCAAGCACAACTTTCTCGTCCAGTCCGTCGACGACATCCCGCGGACCATCGCCGAGGCGTTCCACCTGGCGGGCACGGGTCGCCCCGGCCCCGTCCTGGTCGACCTGCCCAAGGACATCCTGCAGTCGGTCACCTCGGTGCTGCCGCACGAGATCTGGCCGCCGACGCTCGATCTGCCCGGCTACCGCCCGATCATTCGGCCGCACAGCAAGCAGGTGCGCGAAGCGGCGAAACTGATCAGCGCGTCCCGGCGGCCGGTGCTGTACATCGGCGGCGGCGTGCTCAGGGCTCGCGCCGCCGCGGAGCTGCGCACGCTGGCGGAGCTGACCGGCATCCCGGTCGTCACCACGCTGATGGCCCGCGGCGCCTTCCCCGACTCGCACCCCCAGCATCTGGGCATGCCCGGAATGCACGGTTCGGTCGCCGCGGTGACTGCACTGCAGAAGGCGGACCTGCTGATCACTCTCGGCGCCCGCTTCGACGACCGGGTCACCGGCAGGCTGGCCTCGTTCGCGCCGCACGCCGCGGTCATCCACGCCGACATCGATCCCGCCGAGATCGGCAAGAACCGGACCGCCGACGTGCCGATCGTCGGTGACTGCCGAGAGGTGATCAACGAACTGATCGCCGCGCTGGCCGCCGAGTCCCGCCCGGACATCGAGGGCTGGTGGCGCACCCTGGACGGCTGGCGGCGCACCTACCCGCTGGGCTATGACCTCCCGGACGACGGGTCGCTGGCGCCGCAGCACGTCATCGAGCGGCTCGGCCGCATCTCGGGCCCGGAGACGATCTTCGCGGCCGGGGTCGGCCAGCATCAGATGTGGGCCGCGCAGTTCATCTCCTACGAAAACCCCTACACCTGGCTGAACTCCGGCGGCGCCGGGACGATGGGCTTCGCCGTGCCGGCCGCGATGGGTGCCAAGGTCGGCCGCCCGGACGCCACCGTGTGGGCGATCGACGGCGACGGCTGCTTCCAGATGACCAACCAGGAGCTCGCCACCTGCGCGCTGGAGGGCATCCCGATCAAGGTCGCGATCATCAACAACGGGTCGCTCGGGATGGTCCGGCAGTGGCAGACCCTGTTCTACGACAAGCGGTACTCGAACACCGAGCTCGGCACGCATCCGGCGTCGCCGCGGACCGGAGTCAAGCGGGTGCCCGACTTCGTCCGCCTCGCCGAGGCGCTGGGCTGTGTCGGGTTGCGGTGCGACTCGGCCGCCGAGGTCGACGCGACGATCGAGAAGGCGATGGCGATCGACGACGCCCCCGTGGTCGTGGACTTCGTCGTCCACCCCGACGCCATGGTGTGGCCGATGGTCGCCGCCGGTGCCAGCAACGACGACATCCGGGTCGCCCGCGACCTCGCGCCCGACTTCGACTACTCCGGCGACGTCGAGGTGAACCTGTGACGCCCGCCCACCGAACCAGGAGCGCGACATCATGACCCGGCACACCCTGTCCGTGCTGGTGGAGAACAAGCCCGGGGTGCTCGCCCGGGTCTCCGGCCTGTTCTCCCGGCGCGGGTTCAACATCGAGTCGCTCGCCGTCGGCCCGACCGAGCACCCGGACGTCTCCCGGATGACGATCGTCGTCGCCGTCGAGGACCTGCCGCTGGAGCAGGTGACCAAGCAGCTCAACAAGCTGGTCAACGTCCTGAAGATCGTCGAGATGGACACCTCCGTCTCGGTGCAGCGCGAGCTGATGTTGATCAAGGTGCGCGCCGACTCGTCCGTCCGGTCCCAGGTGCTGGAAACCGTCACCCTGTTCCGTGCGAAGGTGGTCGACGTCGCCCCGGACGCCGTCACGATCGAGGCGACGGGCACCCGTGACAAGCTGGACGCCCTCATCCGGATGCTGGAGCCGTTCGGGATCCGGGAGCTCGTCCAGTCCGGCATGGTGGCGCTCGGCCGCGGCGCGCGGTCGATCACCGACCGCAGCCTGCGCGCCGTCGACCGGTCGGCCTGACGGTCGGCTCGCTCCCTCTGGCCGGCCGCAGCGGCCCCGCGCGTACCGCGGCGATCGCGGTGATCCCGGCCAGGCCGCGCCCGCATTTCCCTTCACTCAACGAGGAGACACCCCCACGATGGTCGAGATCTACTACGACGACGACGCGTCGCTCGACGTTCTGGCCGGCCGCAAGGTCGCCGTCATCGGCTACGGCAGCCAGGGTCACGCGCACGCGCTGAACCTTCGCGACAGCGGCGTCGACGTGCGGGTCGGCCTGCCCGCGGAAAGCCGCAGCCGGGCGAAGGCCGCCGAGGAGGGCCTGCGCGTGCTCACCCCGGCGGAGGCGTCCGCCGAGGCCGACATCATCATGTTGCTCACCCCGGACACCACCCACCGCAAGATCTACGCCGAGTCCATCGCCCCGCACCTGAGCGCGGGCAAGGCCCTGGCGTTCGGCCACGGCTTCAACATCCGCTACGGGCTCATCGAGCCGCCGGCGGGCGTCGACGTGTTCATGGTGGCGCCGAAGGGCCCCGGTCACCTCGTGCGCCGGGTGTTCGAGGAGGGCAAGGGCGTGCCCGTCCTCGTCGCCGTCGAGAACGACGCGTCCGGCAACGCGCTCGCCGTCGCGCTGGCCTACGCCAAGGGCATCGGCGGCACCCGCGCCGGCGCGCTGCGCACCACCTTCACCGAGGAGACCGAGACCGACCTGTTCGGCGAGCAGGCGGTGCTCTGCGGCGGCGCGAGCGCGCTGGTCCAGGCCGGGTTCGAGACGCTGGTCGAGGCGGGTTACACCCCCGAGGTCGCCTACTTCGAGTGTCTGCACGAGCTCAAGCTCATCGTCGACCTGATGTACGAGGGCGGCATCTCGCAGATGCGCTACTCGATTTCCGACACGGCCGAGTACGGCGACGTCACCCGCGGCCCGCGAGTGGTCACCCCGGCCGTCAAGGTCGAGATGCGCAAGATCCTCGACGAGATCCGGGATGGCACGTTCGCCCGCGAATGGGTCGCCGAGGACGACAACGGCCGGCCGAACTTCACCAAGCTCGTGGAGGAGGGCAAGCAGCACCCGATCGAGCAGGTCGGGGCCAAGCTGCGGCCGCTGATGTCCTGGATCGCCAAGTAGCAAGAAAGGTCGCCGGACAGCCGGCCGACGCCGGTTCGGCGTCGGGCTCCGCCGCCGGATGGTGGCGGAGCCCGGCCGCCGAACGGCGAGGACAGTCGGACCACACCCGGGGGATTGCGCATTTCCGCCGGGACCGGTGCGGAAAGCGTTCGGCCTGCGCAGCCCGCGTCGGTAGGCTGGGCCCGCCGCGCCACCCGGCGCGCAGTCAGTACGCTCACCACCGCCAGGCCGACGGCCACGTGATCACACCTCGTTCCGCGCGTCGCCTCCGGCCTGACCAGAGGTTGCTAGGAGAGGTCCAGTGCCCGTCGTACTCGTTGCCGAGGAGCTGTCGCCGGCCGGGCTGGAGGTGCTGTCCGGGGACTTCGAGCTTCGTCACGTCGACGGCGCCGACCGGTCGGCTCTCCTGCCCGCGATCGCCGACGTCGATGCCGTGATCGTCCGTTCCGCCACCAAGATCGACGCGGAGGCGCTCGCGGCGGCGAGCCGGCTCAAGGTCGTCGCCCGCGCCGGCATCGGCTTGGACAACGTCGACGTGGCCGCCGCCACCCAGCGCGGCGTCATGGTCGTCAACGCGCCGACGTCGAACATCGTCAGCGCCGCCGAGCACGCGATCGCGTTGCTGCTCGCCGTCGCCCGCCGAGTGCCGGCGGCAAACCAGTCGCTGCGCGGAGGGGAATGGAAGCGGTCGCGGTTCACCGGCGTCGAACTGGTCGAGAAGACGCTCGGCGTCGTCGGCCTCGGCCGCATCGGGGTCCTCGTGGCGCAGCGGCTGGCCGGATTCGGCATGAAGGTCATCGCCTACGACCCGTACGTGTCGGTGGCGCGCGCCTCCCAGCTCGGCGTCACCCTCGTCGACCTCGACGAGCTGCTGCGGCGCAGCGACGTGATCACGATCCACCTGCCCAAGACGCCGGAGACGCTCGGTCTGATCGGCGCCGAGGAACTGGCCCGGACCAAGCCCGGCGTCATCATCGTCAACGCCGCCCGTGGCGGGCTCGTCGACGAGGCGGCGCTCGCCGAGGCGGTCGGCTCCGGCCAGGTCGGCGGCGCCGGCATCGACGTCTTCGTCACCGAGCCGACCACCGCGTCACCGCTGTTCGGCCTCGACAACGTGGTGGTCACCCCGCACCTCGGCGCCTCCACCCAGGAGGCCCAGGACAAGGCCGGGCTCGCAGTCGCTCGCTCGGTGCGCCTCGCGCTGCAGGGTGAGTTCGTGCCGGACGCGGTCAACGTGCAGGCCGGTGGGGTGGTGGCCGAGGACGTTCGGCCGGGCCTGCCGCTCGCCGAGAAGCTGGGGCAGCTGTTCTCCGGCCTCGCCGGCGGGCTCGCCGCCGCCATCACCGTCGAGGTCCGGGGCGAGATCGCGGCCCACGACGTCTCGGTGCTCCAGCTCGCCGTGCTCAAGGGCGTGTTCACCGACGTCATCGAGGAGCAGGTCACCTACGTCAACGCCCCGTTGCTGGCGAAGGAACGTGGCGTCGAGGTCGCCCTGGAGACCTCCGAGGAGGGCTCCTCGGACTACCGCAACCTGGTGACCGTGCGCGGCGTGCTCGCTGACGGCAGCCCGGTGTCGGTCAGCGGGACCCTCATCGGCTCCCGGCAGGTCGAGAAGATCACCGCGATCGACGGCTTCGAGGTCGACATCCGGCCCGAGGCGCACCTGGCCTTCTTCCGCTACGAGGACCGGCCCGGGATCGTCGGCGCGGTCGGCGCGCTGCTCGGCGAGGCGCACATCAACATCGCCAGCGCCCAGGTGAGCCGGGTCCAGGCAGGCGGGGAGGCGCTGATGTCGTTGTCGCTCGACGACGCGGTCGCCGCCGACATCCTGGCCGACATCGCGAAGATCATCGGTGCTTCCTACGCGCGGGCGGTCAGCATCCACGCCGAGTAGCACTGAACGGTGGCCGGCCGCGCACGGGCCCAGCATCCGACTCCGGTCGGATCGTCGCGGGTGGGGCGGGCGGCGCGGCGGTGCGG
>NZ_JANEZT010000529.1 GCF_025403405.1 Frankia tisae | reverse complement strand
GCCCGCGGGTGCTCCACCCCGCCCGGCCGGACAACGCGGTCGAACGGCTAGACGAGCAGGTCCGACGTTCGGCCAGGACAGCTCGCACCTCGCGGTCCCAACACCCTCAAATCCCGCGCCCCTCTAAATCGAGCGGGCGCCGGAAATTGCTGGAGGTTGATGACGGTCGCGGGGCGGAGAACCGTCATCAGGCTCCTGCAATCTCCCGCCCTGTACGGTGCCGATCGGTACCGCGCCCAGCCGGCACGACTCCGCAGTGGTGAGGCCCTGCCCGGCCCGGCTTGCGATGGAGGCCGGGCGGCGAGACGGCGTTGTGTCGGGCCCGCAGTTCTGAGACGTTCGCGCCCATGGCAAGAGCGGCAAGAACAGCAAGAGCAGCCAGACGACTGGCCACACGAACCTCCCCGCGAGCGGCGACGGGAGCGGCGACGGGAGCGGATGGGCGGCGGTTCGCCGCGCTGGCGCGGGCCTGCCATCCGGAGCCGACGGTCGCGGTGACGCTGTTCGCGACGGCACTCGCGGTCTCCAGCGGTCGGCCGGCAGTCGGGGTCGTCGCGGTCGCGGCGGCGGTCGGGTCCGGTCAGCTCTCGGTCGGCTGGAGCAATGACCTCATCGATCGCGGCCGGGACGCCGCCGGCGGCCGGACGGACAAGCCGGTCGTCGTCGGCGACCTCGCGCCAGGGACCCTCGCCGTGGCCACCGCGGCGGCGCTGGTCGCCTGCGTGCCCCTGTCCTTCGCCTCGGGCGGCCGGGCGGGGTCGGCCCATCTTGCCGCGGTTGCGGGTGCCTGGGCGTACAACCTCGGGCTGAAGGGGACCCGGCTGTCCGTCGTCCCCTATGCCGGCTCGTTCGCGCTGCTACCCGCCTTCGTCGTCCTCGGGCTGCCCGGCCACCCCGCGCCGCAGTGGTGGCTGCCGCTGGCGGGCGCGTTGCTCGGCTCGGGCGCCCACTTCGCCAATGTCCTGCCGGACCTCGACGCTGATGCCCGCGCGGGGGTACGCGGCCTGCCGCAGCGCCTCGGCGCGACCGGCGTGCGCGCATCGGCGGCGCTGCTGCTCGCGGCGGGTTCCGTCGTCGCGGTGCTCGGCCCGGGGTCCTCACGGGTCTGGCAGGTGAGCGCGCTGGCCGCGGTGGCCGGGCTGACCGGGCTCGGCCTGCGCCTCGACGACCGGTACGCGTTCCGCGCCGCGATGGCCGTCGCCGCGATCGACGTCGCGCTCGTCATCGCCGCCGGCACCCGCCCGGGCTGACACCGACGCCGGGCTGACACCGACGCTGTGCCGGTCATGGGATCGGGGCAGGCCTAACGTTACCCTAGGTATATACGCAAACACACATTGCGTCGGGCGGGCCGGGTGGCATCGATCACGGCTTCCGCATGGGGCTTCATCGGCGTCGTCGAGGAACGCCTCGGCCTCGATCCGGCGCAGACCGCGGCGACCCGCGGCATCCGCGCTGAGGCTGCGGCAACGCTCCGGACTGAGCCGGGTCGACCTCTGGCGGCACTCATCCGCGTACGAAGTTCGCGAAGAACTCCGTGTATACGGACTTTCTTCCTGCTAATGTCCGTATCCGCGTAGTTCTGCCGGGTATAGCCCGGCTCCCGGCGTCGACATAACGGCCGCGGGTGCGAGCGCGCGGGGATCCAGCCCGCTGCCGACCACCCTGTGCGGGCGCGGACGAGGTCCGGACCATCGCGCACCCAAGGGAGAGTAGATGGCAAAAGTGACCCTCCGTAGTCACATGGTTGGACCTGTCGCGGTGCTGGGTCTGAGTGCTCTGCTGGCCGTCGCGGTTCCAGGCACCGCCCGCGCCAACACCGTCGGCGTCACGGTGAAGACCCCCGGCGCCACCAGCGGGCCCGGAGCGGCCTTCGCCGAGATCTCGACCCACGCCGACTGCGCCACCGGTCTCGTGGCGGGTGGCGGGGTCAACCAGGCCATCGGCACCGGTTCGGCGTCGAACGGCAACCATGTGATGGGCAGCGAGCCCAGTTCCAACGGCAGCAGCGAGTACACCGGCACCGCCGGCGTCGTCGGCACCGACGTGACGCACTGGCTCGGCATCGGCGGCACCGGGGGGGCCACCGACGCCGCCTTCTCCACCACCCCCTACGCGACCTGCCTGACCAGCAACCTGGTCAACCACACCCAGGTGGTGATGAACAAGGCCAGCGGGCCCTCGGCGGCGTCGACGGTCAATCTGGTGGTGGCGACCTGCCCGGCGAACACGATCCTGCTCGGCGGCGGCGCGCGCGCCACTCCGGCGAGCATCGGCAGTCTCAAGCCGATCGCCAGCTTCCCCACCTTCAACGACGCCGCCCACGACTACGGTCAGAAGGCGGCGGCCGACGGTGCGACCAACCCGAACTCCTGGGCGTCCGTCGGGTGGAACGGCGGCGGCGGCGGCACCAGCAACGTGACCTACGCCTACGCGATCTGCAGCGGCAGCGGCATCAACGTCAGCGGGGCCACCGTGAAGGTCCGCTACAGCGAGGTGAGCGGGCCGACCTCGGCGACCACCGGCCAGACGGCCACGGTCGGCTGCGGCGGTGGGGACGGGAAGCTGATCAGCGGCGGTGCCGCCGTGAGCGGCGGCAGCGTGACGACCACCGACTTCACCGGCCCGGGTTCGGGCGGCGATCACCTCAACGGCAGCTTCCCCAGCGGCTCCACCGGCAGCCCCGTCAGTGACGGGACCACCACCGCCGCGTACTGGACGGCCTTCAGCCACACCGGCGGCGCGAGCTCGCCGAGCACCTACACCGACGTCTGGGCGCTGTGCGCCGACGACGGCGTCTGACCGTAAAGGCGATGTCGATTCCCATGAACTGTCGTATCACCATGCCCCGGGGCAGGCTGGCGGCAATCGCCGGCGCGGCCGGCGTGCTGGCTGTCGCCGTCGCGATGCCGCTTCCCGCCATCGCGGACACCGCGGGCGAGACGGCCATCTGCGGCGCGACCGGCGTCCTCACCACCTCCCCACCCACCTGCGCCTACACCACGGCAGGCTCGGACACCTTCACCGTGCCCGCCGGGGTGACCAGCGTGCGCATCGACCTGTTCGGCGGCGAGGGCGGCAGCGCGGCCGGGTTCGTGACCCCCAACCCGCCGAACACCGGCGCCCCCGGCGGTCTCGGCGGCGAGACCAGCGGCACCCTGGCCGTCAGTCCGGGGCAGGTCCTCCAGCTCACCGTCGGCGCCGCCGGCGTTCCCGGGACGTCCCGGCACGGCGAGTTCGCCCGGCGCGGCGGTATCGGCCACGGGGCCGGCGGC
>NZ_JANEZT010000528.1 GCF_025403405.1 Frankia tisae | reverse complement strand
CACTCCCCCCGGTAGCCGGCGAAGACGTCGACGAAGTCGGCAGGCGGCCGGGCGGTGGTCCCGACGACCATCGGCAGACCGTGCTCGACGGCGAGGCGGACCGACTCGCTGCCGACCCCGGCGCTGATCCACACCGGGGGCGTCTCCTGCGCGGGCCGCGGCTGCGTCCGCACCCCGCGCAGCGCCGGCCGGAACCGCCCGTCCCAGTCCACCCGGTCCTCGGTCCACAGCTGGAGCAGAAGCTCGACGCCTTCGCGCTTGCGGTCGGCCTTGGTCGCCGGATCCTGCCCGAACACCGTCCAGGGGTCGGGGAAGAACGAGCCGCCCGCAACCAGTTCCAGCCGGCCGTCCGAGAGCAGGTCCACCAGCGCGTAGTCCTCGGCCAGGAGCACGGGGTCCCGGTTGGCGACGAGCGTGGTCCCGGTGGCGAGCCGGATCGTGCTGGTGTGCTCGGCGATGGCCGCGAGCACGATCGCGGGTGAGGAGATGACGTCCCGCTCACCGAAGTGGTGCTCGCCGACCGCGTACCAGACGAAACCGAGCTCCTCGGCCGCGGCCGCCGCGCGCACGACGTCCCGCAGCCGCTGACGCTGGGTCAACACGGCGCCGGTGCGGGGGTCCGGCAGCAGGCTGCCGAAAGTGATCAGTCCAAGTTCCACGGCCTGTTCCTCACTGGTGAGTGTCTTCACGTAGGTCGTTGTCCGGCTGGGCGTCGGCGCAGGCAGGCCCGGGCGTCCGCAGGTTGCCGGGAATCGCCGCCAGCAGGGCGCGGGTGTAGTCGTCGCGCGGCGCGCTGAACAGCCGCTCGGTCTCTGCCAGCTCGACCAGCCGGCCCTGGCTGAGCACCGCCACCTGGTCGGCGAGCTGCCGGACGACGGCCAGGTCGTGGGAGATGAACAGGTACGTCAGGCCGTGCTGCACCCGCAGGTCCATCAGTAGCCGCAGGATCTGGGCCTGGACGGTCACGTCGAGGGCGGAAACCGGTTCGTCGCAGACCAGCAGTCGCGGGGTGAGGGCGAGCGCACGGGCGATGGCGACGCGCTGGCGCTGCCCGCCGGACAGCTCCACCGCCGTGCGGCGGGCGACGCTCGCGGGCAGCGCCACGCTCTCCAACAGCTCGGCCACCCGCGCCGGCCGTCCGGCCCGGTCGACGATCCCGTAGTTGCGCAGGGGCTCGGCGACGATCTCCTCGACCGTGAACCGCGGATTCAGCGAGCTGTAGGGATTCTGGTAGATCAGCTGGACGCGGCGGTGTAGCGCCCGCAGCCGCGAGCCGGCTGCGCCGGTGATGTCCTGCCCGTCCAACCGGAGGGTGCCGGCCGTCGGCCTCGTCAGGCCCACCACCATGCGGCCGATGCTGGTCTTGCCCGATCCGGACTCCCCGACCAGTCCCAGCGCGGCCCCGGGCGCGATGGTGAAGCTGACGTCGTCGACCGCCGGGCGCGCCCGGCGCCGACCGAGGCCGCGCCCCGGATAGACCAGCCGCAGCCCCTCGACCGACAGCAGCGGCGCATCCGGGCCGCCCACCGCGGGGCTCGCCACCACGGGCCCTGGCACCACGGGCCCTGGCACCACGGGCCCTGGCACCACGGGCCCTGGCACCACGATTGCCATCGCGGCGGCACGGGGGCGATGGCCGTCCGGACGGTCGACACCTGGGCGGAGCCTGGTCAGGCCGGGGATGTCGGCCAGCAGCCGGCGCGTGTAGGGCTCGCGCGGCGCCGTGAGGACTCCGGCGGTCGGCCCGGTCTCGACCACCCGGCCGTCCGCCATCACGACGACGTGGTCGGCCCGATCGGCGACGACCGCGAGGTCGTGGGTGACGAGCAGGACCGTCAGGCCGGCGGTGGCGACGAGCGTGTCGACATGGTCGAGGATCTGGCGCTGCACGGTGACGTCGAGCGCCGACGTCGGCTCGTCCGCCACGAGCAGGCCGGGTCGCGCGGCGGTGGCCATGGCGATCAGCACCCGCTGTCGCAGGCCGCCGGACAGCTCGTGCGGATACTGCCGGGCCCGGGCGGCGGCATCGGGGATCCCGGCCTGCGCGAGCAGCTCCACCGCCCGCGCCCTGGCCACGGCCCGGGGCAGGCGCTCGTGTGCCCGCAGTGCGTCGGCGACGTGTCGGCCGATCGTGGTCACCGGATTCAGGCTGACCCCGGGATCCTGCGGCACCAGGCCGACGCGGGCGCCGCGTATCTCGCGCCAGGCCCGTTCCGGCCGGCCGGCGAGCTCCTGACCGTCCAGCCGGATGCTGCCCGCCTCAACCCGCCCGCCCTCGGGGAGCAGCCCGACGAGTGCGTGTGCCAGCGTGGTCTTGCCCGAGCCGGACTCCCCCACGACAGCGGTGATCCCTCCGGTGGGTACGTCGATGTCCACCCCGTCGAGCGCCACGAGACGGCCCCCGGCGGCACGATAGGTGACACGCAGCCCGCGCACGGTCAGCAGGCTCGACGCGCCGCTGGCGACCGGCGGGTCTCGGTGGGCGGCGCCGGTCACGGCCGGCCCTGCCCGGTCTCGTGCAACCGGGACAGCCGGTTCGCGGCGAGCACGACCGCGGCGACGGTGAGCCCAGGTACGGTTGTCAGCCACCATGCGGTGGCCAGGTACTCGCGTCCGCCGGCGACGAGAGCGCCCCACTCCGGGGCCGGTGGCGGCGGTCCGTAGCCGAGGAAGCTCAGCGACGACACGGCCAGGACGACCAGCCCGAAGTCGAGCGCCGCGAGGGCCAGCACCGGGCCGACGGACGCGGGCGCGACGTAGCGGGCCAGGATCCGCCACCAGCGGGCCCCGCAGAGCGCGGCCGCCTCCACGAACGGGGCCGTTCGCACCCGTAGCACCTCGGCCCGGGTGAGCCGGGCGAAGCTGGCCACGCTGGTGAGGGCGACCGCGATCGCGACCTTGAGCGTGCCGAAGCCCAGCGCGCTGATCACCAGCAGCGACAGCAGCACCGGCGGGATGGACAACGTGACATCGACCAGGCGCATGATCGCCGCGTCGACCCATCGGCCGAGATAGCCGGCGAGCAGACCGAGTAGGACACCGACGCCCAGCGCGACGCCGGTCGCGGCGAGCGCGGTCCGCAACGAAAGCGACGCGCCGTGGACCACTCGCGCGTACAGGTCCCGGCCGAGCTGGTCGGTGCCGAACAGGTGCTGCCGGTTCGGCGCCCGGAATCGGCTTGCCGGATCCCCGACGCTCGGCGACTGGTGGGAGAACCAGCCGGGAGCGAGCATCCACCCCAGCGCCACCAGCAGCACCAGGACGGACAGCGTGACGCCGG
>NZ_JANEZT010000527.1 GCF_025403405.1 Frankia tisae | reverse complement strand
GTCCCTCCCGCCCCTCCAGCAGGCCGTCGGTCGCGAGCAGCAGCATCCATCGCGGACCGAGCTCGACCAGCACCTCCTCGGTGAGGTCCTCGTCGAGGATGCCCAGCGCCGGCCCGACGACGTCACCGGGCAACGCGGCGAGGTACGGGTGCAGCAACGCGGGCGGCGGGTGGCCGGCCAACCGCATCCGCACCGAACCTCGGTCGGGGGCGATCGAGAGGGCACAGACCGTGGCAAAGATCTCGTCGTGTTCGCGTTCGCTGACCAGCACCCGCTGGAGATACCCGAGCCGGTCGGCCTCCGCCACCCCGGCCAGGACGAGAGTGCGCCAGGCGATGCGCAGGCTGACCCCGAGGGCGGCCTCGTCCGGGCCGTGCCCGCAGACGTCGCCGAGCAGCACGTGGACCGTCCCGTCGGGGGTGGACACCATGTCGTAGAAGTCACCCCCGAGCAGCGACTGCTGCCGGCCGGGCCGGTAGCGGGCGGCGTGGCGCAGCCGGTGGTCGTCGTAGAGCGGGCGGGGAAGTAGTCCGCGTTCGAGCCGGGCCCGCTCGTCCGCTTGCAGCTCCGACTCGCGTAGCGCCTGCGCCGCGGTGTCAGCCCGCTTGCGCTCGATCGCGTAGCTCACGGCACGCACCAGATCCCGTCCGTCGACCTGGCCCTTGACGAGGTAGTCCTGGGCGCCTGCGGCTACCGCCTGGGCGCCCCGGTACTCATCGACCATGCCGGTGAGCACGACGACCGGCGCGCCCGCCTCCACCGCCAGCAGCCGGCGCAGTGCCGAGAGGCCCTCGCTGTCGGGCAACCCGAGGTCCAGCAGCACGCAGGCGACCTGCTCGCTGCGGCGGACCGCCTCGGCCACGGTGCGCACCCGGGTCAGCTCGACCGGCGCCGCCACCTCGTCGAGCAACTCGGACACCAGGTAGGCGTCCGCGTCATCGTCCTCGACGAGAAGGATCGGCCAGACCACATCTGCCGGTTCCGTTCCTGGCACCCGGACTGCGGTGCTCTCTCTTTCTGACACGTCTCCTCGGCAGTGCACGACACGCGGGCCATATCGGCCCATCCGGACCCGAAGCATGGCACGCCCACGGGCCGCCGCGCGCAGCGGAACGCCGAACGCGCCATCCGCTACCGCCGCTACCAGAGCGAGGTTAGAAACATTTCACCATCAAGTCAGGCCGGACGGCGCCCGAACCGGCGGAGACTTGCCGGGCGACCACACCAGGCCCGCAGCAGGCGAGCGCGGCGGACTCAGCGCCGCGGTCCGCTTCCGCGGGCGGTGGAACGCTCCGCCTTGGCCGGGGACCGGTCGGCCGGGGACCGGTCGGCCGCCGACGCGGGCTGATCCGTCGCTGGCCATTCGGGAGCGGGCGCGGTGGGCCGGCCCAGCAGGTACCAGCCCCACAGCCCGGCGGGCGCGGGAGCCCGCACCGGGGCTCCGGCCACCTCACGCGCGTCCATGACGTCGAGCAGGTGATCGAAGCTGCCGAGGAGACGGATCGCCAGGCTGCCGCCGAAGATCCCGCCGTGCCCGAGATGCGGGTGGGGCCGGGTCGGCGCGTGGCGCATGGCGTCGGCGAAGCGGTCGAGCAGATACCGGCGCTCGTCGCCGGAGAGCCGTTCGGTGAGCTCACGCAGCAGCCCGTCCTCCCTCTTCTCGTGCTCGGCGAGCAGCGCCGCGAGGTCTCGGCGCAGGCTCGCCACGCTGTTCGCCGGGTGATTGAGGTCTCCCTGCACGTACTGCTCGATGCCGCGCATCACCGACGAGCACTGGCGGGCCAGCCGACCCAGCTCCGCGACCCGCGCCCGTCCCCCCGGCACCCGGCGGGCCATCTCCGGATAGACGACGGCCTCCATCGCGCTGAGATGGGCCGAGACGGCCGCCACCGCCGCGTCGCTGGCGCGCAGCGCCTGGCGGGGATCGCTGGGCGGGCCGTCCGTGGCACCGGCCGCGTCGCCGCCGTCGCGGGAGAGCTCGATGAGATGGACAGCGTCCGCATGCGCTGCGTCCACCAGGGTCGTCAACGTCTCAGCCATGATCACCTCACCCGTAATGGGTCGATACCTAGCGGAGAGTTACCAGCCCTGTGAAGCTACGCCTTCGCGACCGGGGCCGCACCCCGATGACCCTCACACAACGGGACCGATAGCACCACAAAAGGTGCCGGTCGGCCACGCCGACGCCTACCGTAAGGAAGGATTCCACTACTATTAGGGGCATGGTTGGCAGTAGTGTCCCCGTGGCCCGGGACCAGGCAGTCTTCGCCGCCCGCTCGCGCCTCGCCGATGTCCGTCGCCGGTTCCTCGGCCATGACCTTCCGCCCCTGGGCACCCTGATCGTTCGTCATCAGGTGGCGGTCCCGGACGGGGCTGAATGGCCCTGGGCTCGGGTGTCCAGCTGGCCTCACGCGACCCTGTTGAACGGGCGCAGTCTGAACGACGGGGCGCACCCGTCAGTGGCGCACATCCGGATGGGCCGGCCCCTGCGCATCCGGAGCGCCGACATTGTCGACTGGGCAATCATCGACGCCCGTGGCGAGATCGCCGAGGGCGCCTGGACCCGCCGGCTGCGGGCCCCGGCGGACACGACCCGCTGAGCGGCCCCGGCCGACTGAGCTGCCCACGGCCTGTCTGGGCAGCCCAGCCCGGTTGGGCGATTCAGCCCGGTTGGGCGATTCACTCCCGCCAGCCGGTGAGCTCCGTTCCGCGGGGATGCTCCAGCCGGAACGAGAACTCCACCCGCCCGGTCGCGCCCGGACCAAGCTCGAGCGTCCACGACAGCAGGCCGACGTCGGTTCGCTCGTCCGGTTCGGGGCGCGCCTGGAAGTCCCGCACGGTGACGCTTTCATGCCGGGAGACCGGGATCTGGTCGCGCACCACCGTCCGAATCGGCCGAGGTGTGTGGTTGGTCACCTCGACGCGGTAGGCGGCCTCGATCCGTCGGTTGCTCCCGCCCACGCGGCGGCCCGTCGCACGGCGAACCAGCTCACGCTCGACCCGCACCCGGTGGTCGACGCCGAGATGCAGCTCGACCTCGGCCCCCGGCGGCACCATGCCGATCGTGCCGCTGCCGGCGAAGTCCCCGCCATGGAAGATCGAGACCTTGCCGGGCAGCAGGGTGTGCGGGGAGGTGTTGGTGACGGTAGCCCGCAGGTAGGCGTCGGGAGAGGTCCTGGGGACGGTCAGATGATCAAGGGCGGCATCGAACTCGATCACCGCGACGGTGACGCGGTGCCGGTCTCCGTCGGCCGGGACGGCGGCCCGGCGGGGCGGGCGATAGGTCGCCGACCCGGCAAAGTCGATCTCCGGC
>NZ_JANEZT010000526.1 GCF_025403405.1 Frankia tisae | reverse complement strand
GCCTCAACGCCGCGGGTGCCGCAGCGGGGGCGAGGCCGTACTGCGGGTCCAGCCGCTATGTCGAGGAGATCGTCGTCGAGCAGTGGGCCGACGGCCGGCTGCGGATCTCGGTACGGCCCACCTCGGCCGCCCGCCACGCCGACCGCGACGAGGCCACCGAGGCGATCTGGGCGGCCATCGGCGGCTGCGTGACCACGCTGCCCGCCCTCGGTCGTGACGTCGCCGACAGCCTGCACGCGCAACTGACCTGTCACCAGGACCTGGCCCTGGTACCCGCGCTCGGCGGCGGCAGGGGCTACGCCACCGGCGACACCTACGACCTGGAAAGCTGGCGGCCGATGATGCGACCGAACTCGGTGTCGACGTGGATCTCCACCCGCTGCGGCAACACCCTCGGCACCGGCGAGCACGCCTGACCTGCACGCCCGTGCCCGCCGGGCCGCCGGCCGTCAGCGCAGCACGAGCAGGTCCATGGTGTCGATCACAGGCCTCGTCGCGGTGGCGGCGGCGGCGCGCAGCCGGGTGAGGCCGGCGGCGTAGGCGTCGTCGTCGATCAGCCGCAGCGGGGTGTGGGCGTCGCGGTCCAGACCGTCGAGGACGGCGGCCAGCGACGGGGCGCTGACCTGCGCCACGGCCTCGCCGGCCGCGACGGTGAACCCGGCGGCGGCGAACACCGCCCGCACCGTCGCCGCCTGCGGGTAGGTGTCGTCGACCAGCCGGATCGCCTCGGGAAAGAACCGCAGCAGAGTGATCTGATCGGCGCGGCCGGCGAACACCGAGCGCAGCAGCACCGGCGCGCCGGGCCGCAGCACCCGCCGCAGCTCCGCGGCCGCCGCCGGCAGGTCGGCGAGGTGATGGACCACTGTCGACAGCCACGCGGCGTCGAGGCTGCCCGCGGCCAGCGGCAGGGCGTCGGCCCGCCCGGCGACCAGCTGCGGCGCCTGTGCCCGTGCCCGCATCGCCACCGACGGCTCGATGGCCACGACCCGGACCCCGTACCAGGCGGCGAACAGCTGCGCCCACCAGCCTGTGCCCGCCCCCACGTCGAGCAGTGTCATTCCCGGACGGGGAGCGAGGTGGCGGTCCACCGCGGCCCGCCACTGGGCCAGCCCGTCGGCGGGCACGTGCCGTCCCGCCCGAAACGCCGCCGCGGCCGGCTCGTCGTAGCGCATCCGCCTCATGCCCACCCACCGTCCTGTCCCCGCCTGTCGCTCGCGCACCGCGGATCGCCAAACCGTTGATCGCCAAACCATTGATCGCCCAAGTGCGGATCGCTCACCCTGCACTGTGGGACCTCCGGCGCGCAAAGGAAACCCGTACTGTACTTACTGGTATGTACAATGGCGGAATGGACGCGGCGGAGCGGCTGATCGAGAGCACCCGGGCGTTGCTGTGGGAACGCGGGTACGTGGGGACGAGCCCGAAGGCGATCCAGGCGCACGCCGGGGTCGGGCAGGGCAGCATGTACCACCACTTCGCCGGCAAGGCAGCACTCGCCCACGCCGCGATCACGCGGACCGCCGCCGAGCTGCGGGCCGCCGCCGACGCCCAGCTCGGCGCCGACGGGCCGATCCTCGCCCGCATCGAGGCCTACCTGCGCCGCGAACGCGACGTGCTGCGCGGCTGCCCGGTCGGCCGGCTCACCCAGGATCCCGACGTCATGGCCGACCCCGCCCTGCGCGCCCCGGTCGAGCAGACGTTCACCTGGCTGCGCGCCCGCCTGGGCGCCCTGCTCGCCGAAGGCGTGGCCGCCGGCGAGCTCACCGGCCTCGACCCGCCGGCGACGGCCGCCACAATCGTCGCGGTGCTGCAGGGCGGCTACGTACTGGCCCGCGCCGCCGGCAACACCGCCCCGTTCACCCAGGCCGTCGACGGCCTGGTCGCCCTGCTCACCGCCCACGCCGCACCCAGAGGATAAGGACGCGGACGTACGTGTACGCGATGCAGTACGAGATCACCCTGCCCGCCGACTACGACATGGAGATCATCCGCCGCCGGGTCGCCGACACCGGCCACGCCCTCGACGACCAGGCCGGCCTCGCCCTGAAGGCGTACGCGATCCGCGAACGCGGCGTCGCGGGCGCCGCGGTGAACCAGGACGCCCCGTTCTACCTGTGGCACGACGCCGCGGCGATGGGACACTTCCTCGTCGGCGGCGGCGGATTCGACCGGATCATCCACTCGTTCGGCCGGCCGCCGGTCGCCCACGGCACCGTCCTCGCCGTCATCGCCGGTCCAGCGCACCCCACCGGACAGCAGCCGGCGGCCAGTCCCGCCCGTTCGGGGCTCGCGGATGCGCCGACCCCGGCCATCGCACTGGCCGTTGCCCCAACCGCAGCCTCACGTCTAGTCACCAAGCTGCCCGCCGATCCCGATACCGACGGCAGGGGCCCGGGACTCAACGCCCGCGTCGCGCACGAGACCGACGCGCTCGCGGCGCTGGCCGGTCGTGCTGGGCTGCACACCGTCGCGCTCACCCTCGACCCCCGTCGCTGGGAGCTGACACGGTTCGCGTTGTGGGCCGACGCCACGGCCGCCGCTGGGGACGCCCGGGCCACCGAGCGTTACCAGGTACTGCACGTCAGCACGCCGGACGTCGCCGCTGCGACCCGGCTAACCGGCCGACTATGATCATCGGTCATGGGTGACGAGCCGGATCTGTCCGCGACCCGTGACGCCTACGACGGCGTCGCCGAACGCTACGCGCGGATGTTCAGCGGCGAACTGGCCCGCCGCCCGCTGGACCGGGCATTGCTGGGCGCGTTCGCCGAACTCGTCCGCTCCCGGGCAGCGGCTACCGGGGCGTCCGCCGCCGTCGCCGACCTCGGCTGCGGACCGGGCCACATCACGGCCCACCTGCACGATCTCGGGGTGGAGGCCTTCGGCATCGACCTGTCCCCGAAGATGATCGCGCTGGCTCGCCGTGACCGTCCCGGGCTGCGCTTCGAGGTGGGCGACATGCAGGGCCTCGCGCTCGCCGACGGCGCCCTGGGCGGCATCCGCCGACCCCGGCGCCGACGCCCCCCAGGTGCATCCCCACCTGGTCACCCCGTCGCACCGCTGGCCGCCGGAGGCGATCGCAGCCCTGCTGGGCAGGGCCGGGTTCGTCGCGTCGGCGCGGCTGCTGCGCGACCCCGACGCGACCGAACGGCTCCCCAGCGCCGTCCTGCTCTCCCATCGCCCACCGCAGTGCCCACCTGATCCGCCGGGCACCTCCGCAAGCCCGTCCGGCCATCGCCGCCTGGCCACCACCACTCCCCCTCCCCCTCCCCTGACGATCACTGCGCCCTGACGATCAGAGCACGCGGCTGGCCAGGGCACTCC
>NZ_JANEZT010000525.1 GCF_025403405.1 Frankia tisae | reverse complement strand
GCCGAGTGAGCACCCGGCAGGCAACATCATCGACTGGATCGAACAGGAGCTCTGCACATCTGGTAGCGGATTGTTCGTTGTGGTAATGGGTCGGTGGCGGCGTGGTCGAGCAGGTCCGGCATGGAGGGGACCAGAATGGTCGCGCAGCCGGCGGCGACGCCGGCGCGGGCGCCCGACGGGCTGTCCTCCAGAACGACGCAGCGCCGCGGGTCCACACCGAGCATGCGGGCGGCGGCCAGGTAGGGCTCGGGATCCGGTTTGCGCCGGCTCACCTCGTCGCCGGCCACCGTCGCCGCGAACAGATCGCGGCCGATGACGCCGAGCACGGGGTCCATCAGGTCCCGGAAGGACGAGGACACCAGCGCCGCCGGAACACCCTGCTCCCGCAGGACAGCGAGCAGTTCGACAGCGCCGGGCTGTGGAATGATCACCCCGGACTCGCGGAACAGCTCAGCGGAGCGTCGCAGCAGGAAACGCTCCGTGGCCGGGACGTCGGACGGCGGCCGGCCGAGCATCGACACCATGATCGGCACCGCGGTGTCGATGCCGTGGCCGATCATCGCCCGCTTCATCTCCGGCGTGAACTCGCCGCCGAGCCGCGCCGCCGCCTCGTGCTCGGCGACGGTCCAGATGGGTTCCGTGTCGACGAGCAGGCCGTCCATGTCGAAGAAGACCGCCGCGAGGCTTCCCACGTTTCGCTCCTAGCTCGAATCGGCGCGCGCCGGATGGTTCCGGGCGCGCGGGACGACGTGCCTTGCCTTGCCTTGCCTTGACGCGGCCGCCGGCTACCGGCTACCGGCTACCGGCTACCGGGAGATTGCCCACGCCAGCCGGTCCCAGCGGCACGGGATCGGTTCCGGTCTGATGAGGCCCGCTCCGCCCGGTGCGGACCGGTCCAGTCCGTATGCTGCCGGATCGCGGCCGCACCGCGGACGGCGGGCGGCAAACCGGGCCCAAGACACAGGACACGGGCAGCGGCCCGTCCGGGCGACCGGGGCCTGAGGACCTCGTTACACCGTTCGTCGGCGGAAATGCCACACGGGAGGGGGGCGTGGCCCGGCAACATGGTGACCATGGCGCCAGAGGCTTCCGGCACCCGTCGCGGCAGGACGGGCAGCGGACCATCGGACATCGGCCGGGCAGCCCGGCGAAGATCTACCCGGTGCGGGCGACCGCCGCGCCAGGACAGTCTCCCGCAGGCGCCGATCGCCCCGCGCGGGCGCTCGTCCTCACGGCAGGCCATCCGGCCGGAAACCCTGTCGGCGGGATGCGGGTCGGCAGGGACCGGGTCGGCAGGGAACGTCGGCGGGGACACCTTGAGGCGTGGCAGCGTGAGCGTGGCCGGCCCCGGAGGTGGCAGGACGATCTGCCCGGCAGCCACCGGTTGCACTGCGGCTGGGCCTGATGGGTGCGCGCTGCCCCCACCGGGACGGGTGTGGCCGAGGCGGCCGCCGAGGTGGGGAGGCGAGCCGGCAGGCGGAAGTGGGCGGCTACCGCAACGAAGACTGTGCTCGCCGCGACCGTTCGCCTTCCCGCCACAGCGGGTACTCGTCGGGAGCCGGTACGGTGCAGCCACCGCGTCGATCCGGAACGGATGTCCGATCCGCCCGGCGTCGCTGGTCATCGACAGACCGAGGAAAGGCGTTCCCACGAGAACACCGGCAGACTGGTCCCGCGGAGGTCCGCCGCGGGCGAGGGCAGGTTTCATACCGGATGCAAGGAGGGCTGACGTAACGGATGTCGGCTCTGGGCAGGAGTCGTCTCCGTGAGGACGTACCGTTGCACTGTCACGGGGGCAGTGGGCCGCCGCTGGGCGGCAGGAGGTGGTAGGTGATCGAGTTCTCCGGCGTCGGTCAACTGCGGTCGCCGGTCGTGGTAGCTGCCTTCGAGGGTTGGAACGACGCCGCCGACGCGTCGTCCGCCGCCGTGGAGCATCTGGAGACGGCGTTCAAGGCTCGGGTGATCGGTGCGATAGACCCGGACGACTACTACGACTTCCAGGTGAACCGGCCGACGGTAAGCGGGACGGACGGGGCATCTCGTAAGATCACCTGGCCGACCACCCGGCTGTCGGTGGCACGCCCGCCGAAGTCGGAGACGGACCTGGTGCTCATCCGCGGGCTGGAGCCGAACATGCGCTGGCGCGGTTTCACCGACGAACTGATCGAGGCGGTGCACGCCCTCGGCAGCGATATGGTGATCTCGCTCGGCGCGCTGCTGGCAGACTCCCCGCACACCCGTCCGGTGCCCATCAGCGGGACTGCCGGGGACGCGGCGACGGCAGCGAGGCTCGGGTTGGAACCGTCGCGCTACGAGGGTCCGACCGGCATCGTCGGGGTTTTCGGGGAGGCTTGCGCACGGGCGGAGCTGGCGTCGGTGTCGTTCTGGGCGGCGGTGCCGCACTACGTCGCGAACCCGCCCTGTCCGAAGGCGACGCTCGCCCTGCTGCGCCGGGTGGAGGATCTGCTCGACATCGAGATCCCGCTCGGGGATCTGCCGGAGCGGGCCAAGGCGTGGGAGCGTCAGGTCGACGAGCTCGCCGCCGGGGACACCGAGGTCGCCGAGTACGTCCGCTCGCTGGAGTCCCGGGAGCCGGAGACCGCGCTGCCCGAGGCCAGCGGCGACGCAATCGCCCGCGAGTTCGAACGCTACCTACGACGCCGCGGGCAGTGATTCCGCCCACATCCTGACGCCACCCGGCGGCCCGATCGGCCGCCGGGTTCGAGCGCGCCGTGCGCCGTGCCCGGCCAGGTAGTCCATGCGGCCACCGGGCCGGGGCGGTGGGTGGCGCGTGCAGTCCGCCGCCGCGGCCGGGCGGCGGACTACTCCTCGACGATCTCGGCGTCGATGATGTCCTCGTCGGCGCCCCGGCGGAACGGAACTCCGGCAGTGCTGGCCGCCGGCTCCCGCGGCGCGGCGCTCGCCGAGTACGGCTCGGCGTCGGCGCCCTCACCCTGCCGATGCCGGCCCGGCGGGCGCCGACCGAGCCCGGCGGCGCCCATGCGGCCCACGACTCGACCGGACGCCGCACCAGCACCGATGGTCTGGCCGGCGGCGCTGGCGGAGAACGCACCACCATCGACGCCGCCCGGGGAACCGAAGGCGCCCGCCGCGTCCCACGCCGGCCCGTCGGCACCCGCGGCCGCCGACCAGCCCGCACCATGCTGGCTATCACCGTGATCGGCCATGCCGTACTGGGCGGTGCCGTGCTGGGCGGTGCCGTGCTGGGCGGTGCCGGTGGCCGGGGAACCCGGTGCGCCGGGGCTGTAGGCCACCCCGGGCTGGGACGGGGTATCCACCGGGGGTGAGGCGCCGGTGAAGGGGG
>NZ_JANEZT010000524.1 GCF_025403405.1 Frankia tisae | reverse complement strand
GTCCCGGCACCCCGGACTCCTCCTCAGCCCGTTCCGAGGGCTCGGACGCCCCGCAGAGCCCCCTGCCGCCCGCCACCGCCGAGACGCCAGCCGACAAGGACCGGCGCACCGCGGGCCTGACGATCGGCGTGGACGTTGGTGGGACGAAGGTCGCCGCCGGCGTCGTCGACGGCGCCGGCGTCGTCCTCGCGTCGATCCGCCGGCCCACCCCGGGCCATTCGGCGCCCGAGGTCGCGGACACCATCGCCGCCGTGGTCGCGGAGCTTCGCGCCGACTACGAGGTGAAGGCAGTCGGCATCGGCGCGGCCGGCTGGATCGACGCGGACCGCTCGAGGGTCCTGTTCGCCCCGAACCTCGCCTGGCGGGACGAGCCGCTGCGCGACGAGGTGAGTGGCCGCATCGGGCTGCCCGTCGTCGTCGAGAACGACGCCAACGCGATGGCCTGGGCCGAGTACCGGTTCGGTGCCGGCCGCGGCCACCGTGACCTGGTCTGCCTCACCGTGGGCACGGGCATCGGCAGCGGCATCGTCCTCGGCGGCGAGCTCTACCGCGGCGCGTTCGGCATCGGCGCCGAGACCGGCCATCTGCGGATGGTGCCCGACGGCCACCTGTGCGGCTGCGGCAACCGCGGGTGCTGGGAGCAGTACGCCAGCGGCCGGGCGCTGGTCCGGGTCGCCCGCCAGATCGTCGCCTCGGACCCGGTTGCCGCCGCCGCGATGCTGGAGGCGTGCGGCGGCGACGCCGAGCGGTTGACCGGCCCGGACGTCACCGAGGCGGCCCGCAAGGGCGACCCGGCGGCCATCCGCTGCCTGACCGAGATCGGCCATTGGCTCGGGGAGGGCATGGCGAGCCTGACCGCTGTGCTCGACCCGGACCGCTTCGTCATCGGCGGCGGGGTCTCCGACTCCGGGGAGCTGCTGCTCGGCCCCGCCCGCGAGCGGTTCGCCGAGACGGTGCCGGGTCGTGAGCACCGGCCCCGGGCCGAGGTGGTCATCGCCGAGCTCGGCTCCCAGGCCGGTCTGGTCGGCGCCGCCGACCTCGCCCGGATCTAGCCGGGCTCAGAACCCCACCCCGCCGGGCCCCGGGCGGGGCGGGCGGAAGTCGGGCACCAGCTCGACGGCGAGCTCCTCCAGGAACAGGCCCGTGTCGGCGACGACCCCGACGGCGTGCGCGCTGGTGCGTTCCGTGAGGGCGTGCACCGTGGTCGGGTTCACGTCGACGCAGGCGACCGGGATCGATGCCGGGAGGATGTTGCCGGTGGCCACGGAGTGCTGCGCGCTGGCGATCATCACCGCGTAGCCGACTCCGCGCAGCGCCGCGCGCATCGCCCGCTGCCCCTCGACCACGTCGGTGTGGACGTCGGGCAGCGGGCCGTCGTCGCGCACCGAGCCGACGAGCACGAAGGTCTTGTTCGCCTTCACCATCGCGTGCATGATCCCCTGGGTGAGGACGCCGGACTCCACCGCGCCCCGGATCGAGCCCTCGCGACGGATCGCGTTGATCGCGCGGATGTGCTGCTCGCTGCCGCGCTGCACCCGGCCGCTGCGCAGCGGCCCGAGGCCGAGCGGGGAGCCGTAAAGCGCGGCCTCCACGTCCAGCGTCGCCAGCGCGTTCCCGGTGAACAGCACGTCGACGTAGCCGGCCTCGACCAGGGCGACGAGCGCGGGCGCGGCGCCGGTGCTGACGACGGTCTGCCCGGCCACCCACAGCACCTGGGCGCCCTCGGCCTTGACCTCGCGGACCTGGCGGGCGATCGCCTTCACGAGAACCGCCTGGGGCTGGGCGGAGCTCGGCAGCGGTGCGCCCAGTGCCTCGTACTCGGCGTAGATCCGACTGGAGTGGTCGGTGACCGGCAGGACGACCTTCACGCCGTCCACCCCGCAGACGATCACATCGCCGGCCCGGACGTCCGTCACCGGTACGGTGCGTACTCGCCCCCCCGAGACGACCAGGCCGCAGTCCATCTCGGGATGTTCCACCGGGACCCACTGGCCGTCGAGATGGACGACGGTCTCCAGGTTGGTGGTCGAGTAGAAGTCCGGCGGGAAGGCGCCGTCGCGGTCCGCGGGCTCGCAGCGCGCCGCTCCCGACTCGATCTTGTTGACGCCGTGCACCTGGATCCGCATGAGGATGCGCATGAGCCGGCGCGGTGTCTCGGCGCCGACGGTGATCACCGCGTGGGACTCGTCGTCGTGGCTGCGTCCCAGGTCGATGTGATCCACCCGGTAGTCGCCGCCGTAGTCCAGCACGTCGTCGAGCACCCGGGCCAGCACACCGGTGTCCATGAGGTGCCCGTGCACCTCGACCTTCTCGTGATAACGCACGCCCAACGCCTTTCCCTTCGGTGCCACTACGACTCGGTCCCGCTACGACGGCTGCCACGCCGACGTCGTCCTCAAGGCCGATGCCGCGCATCTGCCCTGCTCTTTCCCCGGTGTGCCCCGGATGCGACCCGTTCCCCCGTGTGTGCCAGCTCCCGGGGGCGTCGGCGCGGTGCATGTCTCGGCATGCGGCCGCGCACCGGCGCCGCACCGCCGGTTCGCCGCCGCAGGTTCATCGCGGCGGCCAACGCCTGTCGAACCGTCGCGGTCAGATCACCGCGCCGTCGTCGGGGCCGTCGAAATCGGTGGGTGGTCGGTCACTCATGCGGGCGACGAGGGTGCCGACCCCACCGAGGATCAGCAGCACGCCGCTGACGTCCTGCGCGCGGGACTGATTGAAGCCGATCAGGGTTGGCACGACGAGGAACACCACCCCGAGGGCGATCGAGCCCAGCGCCCACCGGGTTACCGGCCGGATCCGGGGCAGGGGCGGCGCGGGCGGCGGCACGTAGTGGTCGTACACCGGGTCGGCCGGGGCGTCCGTCGATCCGCCGAGGTCGATCACGACGAAGTCGGCCGGGTCGGCGCTGCCCCCGCCACCGATGCCGGGTGGATTCAGCCCTGGGGGCGGCGCCTCGTTCAGGCCGGGATTGGTGTGGTCGTCCAGTGCGGGGAGGTCGCCGGGCTCGAACGGCGGGCGCAGGATGATCACGGTCGGGCGACGGGTGTCGCCGATGTCCTCCACCGCCGGCCACCAGCGGGCCTCCGGCTCGTCGTCGAAGTGCGCGATGAGGTCGAGGAAGGCCGCGTCGTCGGCCTCCTGAGACCGGGGCTCGGGCCGCGCGGCGGACCCGCCGGGCCCAGGCCGGGGTGGCTCCCCGTCGACTGGGCCGGACGGCCCACCCCCGGGGGGGACGACACCGTCTGCCTCATGCTTGTCCGGGGCCGCGGCCCCGGGTTCCGATCGACTTGCCGAGGTCGGTGGGGCTGCGGAGGTCGGTGGGGCTGCGGAGGTTGGTGG
>NZ_JANEZT010000523.1 GCF_025403405.1 Frankia tisae | reverse complement strand
CCCGGACGCCGCCCCGCCCGGAGCTGACGTAGTCCAGCGTCGCGATGGCCTTGGAGATGTGGAAGGGCTCGGTGTGCCCGGCGATGATCGACGGGACGAGACCGATGCGCGAGGTCAGCGGGGCGACACGAGCGGCGATGAGCACGGCGTCGAGCCGGCCGCGGACCCGGTCGGTCCGGTCGTCCGGACCGTCGAACCGGTCCGACTGCAGGCCGAGGGAGTCCTCGATCGTGACGAAGTCGAGCAGGCCGCGCTCGGCCTCCTGGACCAGATCGGTCCAGTACCGGGCGTCAAGCAGTTCCGCGGTCCGCGCGCGTGGCTCCCGCCAGGCTGCCGGATGCCAGCCGGCCCCGTCCAGCGCGAGGGCGAGGTGCAGCGGCGGGCGGGGGGTCATCGGGCGCAATCCTGCACGGGGCGCAACGGGCACTCCTCGAATGATGGGAACCGGCTGACGGACGGCGGGCGCAGAGCGAGACCTGGCCTGGCCTCGGGGCTGCCGGGGACAGGACCTGGGCTGCAGGCGGAGGGACTGGGTGGCAGGCAGACGCACCCGACGGCCGTGAGCCGTGGCCGGCGGCGGGTCCGGTGGCGGACCCCGGTAGGCGGCCCCGACGATCGGGAGACGGCCGACCGCCGAGGTCAACGGATCCCGGCCCACCAGGGAATGCCGGGGTTACCTCCGCATCAACGACAGCGACTGGATTCGGCGCGTCCGAAATCGATGCAGCGGCGGCACGTCAACAGCGGCGAGGTGCGCACACTATTTACTCTGAGTAGGTCGGCTTTCCTCGGTCAAGAGCAGATGCTGTGATGTACAGCACAGAGTGTTCTACCATGATAATTCGCAGGCGTTCCGCTTCCGCCGCGACGGCCGCCCCAGGATCACCATCCCCGCGAACGCCGCGAAGCGCGGTACGGTGTCGCCCGCGCGGCCGGCGGACGAGGGGTGGGCATCGTGAGCACGGTCGATTTGTCGGGATTAGCCGACATTCTCAGCATCTCCCCGGGTCTCAGCGGATACCTGGCCCGACCAGCCACCAGGGACCCGGTCCCGACCGCGGTCGGCGCACCGCCGGTGAAGGGACTCCCCCGGCCCGGCGTGATCGTCCTGCACGAGGCGTGGGGCCTGGACGAGACCGTGCGCGCGATCGCCGACCGCCTCGCCGACCTCGGGTACCTCGCCCTGGCCCCGGACCTGTTCAGCGCCGGCGGCGCCCACCGCTGCCTGGTCGCGACGGTGCGGGCGATGACCTCTGGACGCGGCCGGGCGTTCGACGACATCGAGGCCGCACGGCGGTGGCTGACCGCCTTACCGGCGTGCAACGGAAAGGTGGGCGTGATCGGCTTCTGCCTCGGCGGCGGCCTCGCCCTGCTCAGCGCAGGCCGGGGCTTCGAGGTCGCCGCGGTCAACTACGGACCACTTCCACGTGAGCTCGACGCCTCGCTGCGGACGGCGTGCCCGGTGGTGGCCAGCTACGGCGGCCGGGACCACATCCTGCGCGGCGCCGCCGGCCGGCTTTCCGCGGCGTTGGATCGGGCCGGCGTCCCGCACGACGTCAAGGAGTATCCGACGGCCGGGCATGCGTTCCTCAGTGCGCGACCCGACGGCAGCCCAAGCGGCCCGCGGGTCCTGCGCCCGGTGCTGCGCGCCGCCGGGATCGGCCCCGAACCGGTCGCCGCCGCCGATGCCTGGGTCCGGATCGAACGATTCCTCGCGGACTATCTCGGCCCCTGACCCCTGGCCCCTGGCCTTGCGGGGCGGTCGCGAGTCGGCTCCTCGCCGACCGGCCGGGCCGCATGGCCGGTGGGTTTGTTCAGTCCCGCCATGAAGATATGATGTGGGTCACTTACCCCTGCGGTGGCGGAGCCGTGTCCGCTGTGTTTCGGTTTGTACATGCCGGGGCGTGCGCCGAGGCGGGGGCAGATTGCGGTGCGTTTTGCGCGGTCTGAGCCCTGAGATCGTGCGCATCGCACCGCAACACGCTTCCCGCACATCCCGGCCGGCCGCCCGGAATCCGTCTGGAGCAACGACATGACTGTCACCGACGACCTACTCGGCAACGCCGCCCGGTACGCCCACGACTTCACCGCCGGGGACCTGCCGCTACCCCCGAAGCTGGGGGTCGCGGTCGTGGCGTGCATGGACGCCCGGCTGAACGTCTACGGCGTGCTGGGACTGACCGAGGGTGACGCGCATGTGATCCGCAACGCGGGCGGGGCGGTGACCGACGACGAGATCAGGTCGCTCGCCATCAGCCAGCGGCTGCTGGGGACCCGGGAGATCATCCTCATCCACCACACCGACTGCGGCATGCTCACGTTCACCGACGAGGCGTTCAAGGCGCAGATCGCCACTGAGACGGGCATCCGGCCGCCGTGGGCCGCCGAGACGTTCACGAACCTGGATGACGACGTCCGGCAGTCGATCGCCCGCATCACGGCCAGCCCGTTCATCCCGCACAAGGACGCGGCCCGCGGGTTCGTCTACTCGGTCGAGAAGGGCACCCTCGCCGAGGTGCGCTGAGCCCTCAGACCGGCGCCGCGGTGCGCAGGTCGTACGCCCGCTCGGCCGCGCGGATCGCGTCCACGTTGCTCTCGGCCCAGGTCTTGAGGGGCGTGATCAGGGGATAGAGGTCACGGCCGAGTGCCGTCAGCTCGTAGTCGACGCGGACGGGAACCGACGCGGTGACCCTCCTGTCGACCAACCCGCTGCGTTCCAACGTCCGCAGGGTCTGGGTGAGCATCTTCGGGCTGACCCCGGCGATCTCCGTCTTCAACTCGCCGTAGCGCCGCGGCCCCGCCGAGACCGCGGTCAGCACCAGGCCGACCCACTTGTCGCTGAGCATCTCGAATACCTTCCGAGAGGGGCAGGTCGCCATGAAGGCGTCGTAGGCCACTTTCGCCTCGGCCCGCCGCTGCGCGGCCGTCCTGGTGGCCATGGGGGTTCCTCCAGGGAACTAGGGAACTTTTAGGTAACTACTACCCGAAAGATACTCGCACTCGTAGCGTTCGGACGACCGCCGCGGCACCCGCCGCGGCACCGAACCGGAGGCATAGCAATGCGAGCGCTCACGATCCCGGCCTACGACGAGTCCAGCCCGCTGACCCTGACGGAGCTTCCGACACCGCACCCCGCCCCCGGGGAGGTCCGGGTCCGCGTCGAGGCCGCGGGGGTGAACCCGGTCGATCCCTTCATCCGGTCCGGCGGCTTCGCCGCGGTGTCCACCCAGCAGTCACCGCAGGTGGTGGCCGGCTGGGAGCTCGCGGGCGTGGTCGACGCGCTCGGGGCGGGGGTCACGGGCTGGCCGGTCGGCACGGCGGTCGTCGCGCTGATCGACTGGGTGGGCGCGCCGGGCGGGACC
>NZ_JANEZT010000522.1 GCF_025403405.1 Frankia tisae | reverse complement strand
AGCCCGAGCCGGCGGCCGAGGCGACCGGTGCCGGCTCGTCGACGGCGACCGTGATCAGCGCGGCGCCGACGGGGACGCCGGTACCGGCGGGGCCGGCCAGCGAGGTGACGACCCCGGCGTAGGGGCAGGGGACCTCGACGACGGCCTTGGCGGTCTCCACCTCGGCGACGGGCTGGTCGACGGTGATGACGTCCCCGACGTCGACGAACCAGCGGACCACTTCGGCGGAGGTCAGACCCTCGCCGAGATCGGGAAGGGCGAAGGCGCGTACCGCGGCCACGGGCTCACTGCTCCCACTGGAGTCGGGCGACGGCGTCGAGGATGCGGTCGACGCTGGGCAGGTGGTGCTTTTCGAGCATGGGTGGGGGATAGGGGATGTCGTAGCCGGTGACCCGCAGCACGGGAGCGGCGAGGTGGTGGAAGCACCGCTCGGTGACCCGGGCGGCGATCTCCGCGCCGACCCCGGCGAAGCCCGCGGCCTCGTGGACGACGACGGCGCGGCCGGTGGCACGCACCGCCGCGCAGACCGTCTCGTCGTCGAACGGCACCAGCGAGCGCAGGTCGACGACCGCGAGATCCCAGCCCTCCGACCGCGCGGCGGCCGCCGCCTCCAGGCAGACGGGCAGCGACGGGCCGTAGGTCAGCAGGGTCGCCGAGGTGCCCGGCCGGCGCACCAGGGCCCGGCCGATCGGCGGCACCTGGGCGGCCGTCGAGATTTCGGCCGGTGAGAAGTCCGCCGCCGACCAGTAGAGCCGCTTCGGTTCCAGGAAGACCACGGGGTCGTCAGAGGCGATCGCCGAACGCAGCAGCCCGTAGCTGTCGGCGACGGTGGCCGGGGTGACGACGTGCAGGCCGGGGGTGTGCGCGTAGTACGCCTCGCTGGAGTCGCTGTGATGCTCCACGCCGCCGACGCCGCCACCGTAGGGCACCCGGATGGTGATCGGCAGGCCCATCCGCCCGCCCGTGCGGTTGCGCATCTTCGCCACGTGCGAGAAGACCTGCTCGAACGCCGGATAGGCGAAGGCGTCGAACTGCATCTCCACGACCGGCCGCAGCCCGTACATCGCCATGCCGACGGCGGTGCCGAGGATGCCCGCCTCGGCCAGCGGCGTGTCCAGGCAGCGCTGCGTCCCGAACTCGGCGGCCAGCCCGTCGGTGACCCGGAACACCCCGCCGAGCGCGCCGACGTCCTCGCCGAGGACGTGGACGGTGGCGTCCGCGCGCATCGAGTCGCGCAGCGCCGTGTTGAGGGCAGCCACCATGGTCGTGCTCATCGGGCCTCGCCCCCAGCGGCGTCGGCGTCGGCGGCGGCGTCCGCGTCGAGGCGTGCCGCGAGCTCCGCGGCCTGCTCGCGCAGCTGGCTGGTCGGCGTGGCATAGACGTGGGTGAACAGGGAGCCGGGGTCGGGATCCGGCGGGTTGTCGAACTGGGCGCGAATCTCGGTGGCGAGGTCCTCGGCCGCCCGCGCGGTGGCGGCCACACCCGCGTCGTCGAGCAGCCCGGCGGCGCGTAGATGCCGCTCCAGCAGCGTCAACGGGTCGCGGGCCCGCCAGGCGTCGACTTCGGCCGCGCTGCGGTAGCGGGTCGCGTCGTCGGCGTTGGTGTGCGCGTCCAACCGGTAGGTGATGGCCTCGACGAGCACCGGCCCGCGTCCCGACCGGGCGTGTTCGACCGCCGCGGACAGGACGCTGTGCATCGCCAGCGCGTCGTTGCCGTCGACCAGGCGGCCGACGATGCCGTAGCCGACCGCCTTGTGGGCGAGCGTCGGCGCCGCGGACTGGCTGGCCAGCGGCACGGAGATCGCGTAGCCGTTGTTCTGGACCAGGAACACCACCGGCGCGCCCAGCACCCCGGCGAAGTTCAGCGCCTCGTGGAAGTCGCCCTCGCTGGTGCCGCCGTCGCCGACCAGGGCGAGCGCGACCAGCTCCTCGGCCGTCTCGGGATCCGCCGCCGCGCGCAGGCGGGCGGCGTGGGCCAGGCCCACCGCGTGGGGCGCCTGGGTGGCCAGCGGCGTCGACAGCGGCGCGATCCGGTGCTCGTAGGAGTCGTAGCCGCTGTGGGCGTGCCCGCGCATCAGCGTCAGCGCGTCCAACGGCCGGACGCCCCGGGCGACCACCGCGAGGGTGTCACGGTAGCTCGGGAACAGCCAGTCGACCTCCCGCAACACCATCGACGCGGTGATCTGGCAGGCCTCCTGGCCGGTGGACGCCGGGTACACGGCGAGGCGGCCCTGCCGGGTCAGCGTCGTGGCCTGCTGGTTGAAACGGCGGCCGAGGACCAGCCGGCGGTACAGCTCGCGCTGCAGCTCGGCGTCGAACGTCTTCGCCGCCGGGGTGCCGAGGATGCGCACCGGCTCGGGGTCGGGCAGTAAGGGCGCGGGGTCACGGCGCGGGCCATGGGAGTTCGGGGGCCCGACGAGGCCGGGTGCGGTGCTGTCGTCGAGGACGGTCATGGGCCACCTTCGGGACTCGGTGGTGGAATGGGGTGACGGCGGCCTGCCCAGGCCGGGCTTGCCCAGGCCGGGCTGCCCAGGTCGGGCTGCCTCGAGCCGCCCCGCCCCGGGTGGGGCCGCCCGAGCGCCCCGCGTCGCGGTGCCGGGCCGCGCACTGCCGGGGCTGGGCTACATGGGCTGATCGGGTCGGCGTCGCGAACGGTGGCGGGCTGGCCGCGCCGCCGGCGGGGGCAGGGGCCGGCCACGCGGTTGTCGGACGCGTCGGTCCGCAGGCCTGCGCGGCGCATGCGGCGCGGTGGTGGTGACCGAGGCGAACCCGGCGGGAACCTCAGCGGCGGCCGGGCGGCACCGGGGCGCCGATTCCCACCGCTGCCGGCGTCACGGTGTGCGGTCCGGCCCGAGGTGCTCCGGTTCGCCGGCAGGCCCGGGTCGGGCGCCGTCGGTGGTCACGATCCGTCTCCGCTCACCTACTTCGCTCTGGGTGGGCTCCGGGGCGTTCCCGGAGTCCGCATCCACGCTGTGGCCGCCTCTGCGATCGATTTTCCACTGCCCGCCGCCACTTGGATCGTGGCGATAATCACCTTGGGTTGACTGTGGGGCGTGAATTGTCGCGCGGCCCACCTTCTACGTCGTGTAGAAATGAGGTTGCCGGCCCGGGCGTTGTCGCCGGGATGCGGGCGGATCGGCAATTACGGTGGCCGACGGCCGAGCCCTCGAAGAGGTGGGATGCCCAGGTGTCAGCGGAACACCGGTTTAAATCCGCCGGTCATTGACGCGGACGAATTACTCATCTTTGATGCGCAATGCCGGCCGATGGATCATGACGATGGCTCCACGATCGATCCGGTGACAGCGACGTACCCCTCGGGCAGGCCGGGACGGTGTCGGACCGGCCCGCGGCCGGCTGCCAGCCGGCACACCACCCCAC
>NZ_JANEZT010000521.1 GCF_025403405.1 Frankia tisae | reverse complement strand
GCCTGCGCCCTGCCCCGCCCGCCTCGCGGACAGCCTGGTCACGGGGGTCAGGGCTGCACTCCGGGCCGGGCGGGGCAGGGCGCAGGCCATCGCCGGCCTGCGGTGGCTCCCGGATGGGAGCCACCGCAGGCGACGATGCTCCGGTGGTGACCGGGGCTGCCTCTGGCACGGGCCGCTCCTGCGTGAGGACTAGACACCGAGCCTAACTCCGTGCCGCACGGAAACCTTCCGGAGCCCCGCCCGGGCCTAGGTCAAATCGTCAGGAGTGGGACAACGTCCAGCGGGGCGGTCCGTTCCCGCCCGGGCAGGAACGACAACTCCATGAGGACCGCGAGGCCCACCACCTCGGCCCCGACGCCGGTCAGCAGGCCGTGCGCCGCGGCCGCGGTGCCGCCCGTCGCCAGCACGTCGTCGATCAGCAGCACCCGCTCGTCGGGGCGCACCGCGTCGGCGTGGATCTCGATGGTGGCGGTGCCGTACTCCAGATCGTAGGTCGCGCTGCGGGTCGGGCCCGGCAGCTTGCCCTTCTTGCGGATGGGCACCAGGCCGACGCCGAGCCGGTCGGCGACCGGCGCGGCCAGGAGGAAGCCACGCGCCTCGATCCCCGCGATCGTGGTCGCGCCCCGCTGCCGGGCGATGTCCGCCAGCGCCCCGATCACCACGCCGAACGCGGCGGGGGTGGACAACAGCGGGGTGATGTCCTTGAACACGACCCCCGGCTGCGGCCAGTCCTGGACATCCCGGATGTGGCCCCGCAACACGTCGGCGGCCGCGTCGGTCGTGGCGGGCCGTTCGGGTGCCGCCTCGTCGATGCTCGTCATCGTCCTGCTTCATCCCACTTTCAGGGCTAGTCCGCCAGATCCGTCTCCGGGCGCCCCGGGGCGCTGGTACGCGCCTGGCGCCCGGCTCACCGACGCTTCTTACCGCTCGGCCGCCCCCGCCGGCCGGGCTTGCGGCCTCCGGCGCGTCGCGCGGCACCCGCTGTGGGGGGTCGTCGACCGGCCCCGGCGAGGCCCGCGCCGGCGGGAACCGGTTCGCGGGCACCCGGGCCGCCCGGCCGGCCAGGCGGACCGTCCGCCACTGCGGCCGCACCTCCCGCGAGGGCCGTGACCTCCCCCGACGCCGTCTCGCCCGGCTCTCCCGGACCGTCCGGCGCCCCCGGGCCGGCCGGCACCGACGGCGCCGAGCGCGCCCGCCTGCCGCGTTCCCGGGCGACCCGGGCGTCGAGGGCCCGCACCGCCGGCTCACCCCGTTTGAGGTCGACCAGCAGAGGCGTGGCGAAGAACAGCGACGAGTAGGTGCCGGAGGCGATCCCGACGAACTGGGCGAGCGCGAGGTCCTTCAGCGTGCCCGCGCCCAGCAGCCCGGCACCGACGAACAGCAACGACGCCACCGGGATGAGGGCGATGACCGAGGTGTTGAGCGAACGGACCAGCGTCTCGTTCAGCGCGTCGTTGGTCGCCTCGGCGTAGGTACGCCGGCTGGAGGTCGCCATCCCCGCCGTGTTCTCCCGCACCCGGTCGAACACCACCACGGTGTCGTAGAGCGAGAAGCCGAGGATGGTCAGCACGGCGATCACGGTCGACGGCGTCACCTCGAACCCCACGAGGGAGTACACGCCCATCGTGACGACGAGGTCATGGACGAGTGCGGCCATCGCCGCCGCCGCCATCTTCCACTCGAAGCGCACCGACAGATAGATCATCACGAGCACGAGGAAGACGATCAGGCCCTGGACGGCCTTCTTGGTGATCGTCGAGCCCCACGAGGAGCCGACCGTCGACACGGCGATGTTGCGGTCCGGATCGGCCACCGAGAACCGCTTGGCCAGCGCGTCCGTCAGCTTGTCTGTCTGCTCGTCGGACAGGGTGGGGGTCTGCACGCGGAACTGCTTGGAGGTCTCCAGCTGCTGGACCACGCTGTCCGTCGGGTCGATGCCGACGCTGGACAGCGTGTCCTCGACCTGCTCGACGGTGCCGCCGTGGCTGGGCAGCTGGAAGACCGCGCCCCCGGAGAACTCGATCCCCAGCGAGAAGCCGCGGATGATCATGCTGAGCACGCAGATCCCGACGAGCACGCCGGACAGCGCGTACCAGACTCGGCGGCGGCCGACGAAGTCGATGTGAAAGTCGCTGCGGTAGATCCGCCCGAGCAGTGCCATCTGTCAGCTCTCCCGCTTCTGCCCGGCCGGCGCCGGCCGCTTGGCCAGCCGCGGCCGGCTGGCGGCGGTTGGCGGCGGCCCGGCCGCGGCCCGCCCACCGATCGACTTCGGGCTCAGGCCCGAGAAACGGCTGACGGAGAACAATCTGCGCCGCACCAGCAGGGCCACCACCGGCCGGGTGAAGATGAACATGATCAGCACGTCGCTCAACGTCGACAACCCGAGGGTGAACGCGAACCCGCGCACCGAACCGATCGAGAGGATGTAGAGCACGGCCGCGGCGAGGAAGGAGACCGTGTCCGCCGAGAGCATGGTGCGCCGCGCGGCCGGCCAGGCCCGGTCGGCGGCGGCGCGCACCGTCCGGCCGGCCTGCACCTCGTCCTTGATCCGTTCGAAGTAGACGACGAACGAGTCGGCGGTCACGCCGATCGACACGATGAGACCGGCGATGCCCGCGAGGGTCAGCGTGAAGCCGATCGCGGAACCCAGCAGCACCACCGAGGCGTAGATCAGCAGGCCGCTGACCGCCAGGGAGGCGACCACGACGATGCCCAGCGCCCGGTAGTACAGGAAGGAGTAGAGGACGACCAGCACCAGCCCGATGGCCCCGGCGAGCAGGCCGCCGTGCAGTGAGTCGCGGCCCAGGGTCGGCGAGATCGACTCGGCCTGGGAGCGCTCGAAGGCCAGCGGCAGCGCGCCGTAGCGCAGGACGTTGGAGAGATCCTCCGCCTCGGACTGGCCGAAGGAGCCGGAGATCTGGGCGGTCCCGGCGATGCGCTCGTTGGTCTGCGGCGCCGACTGCACCACGCCGTCGAGCACGATCGCGACCTGCTTACCGATCGTGTTCTCAGTGAGCTTGGTGAACTTGTTCTGGCCGGAGCCGGTGAACTCGACGTTGACCACCCACTGGCCGGTGGTGATGCCGGTGGTACCGCCGCCGCCCTGCAGACCGGCGGAGGCGGTCTTCACATCGGTTCCGACGACGGACGCCGGCTTGAGCAGGTACTTGGTCGCGCCGTCCCGGTCGCAGGCGGCGGTCCACTCCTGGGGCCGGTCGGTGCCGACCGCTGCCTTGCGCACGTCGGTGGCCGTGCAGGTCAGTGCGTTGTACTGAGCGACCGCGGCGGCCGGGGGCGTGTCCCCCGGGGCGGCGGCAGCGGGCGCCGGCGTCGCGGGCGAAGGAGCCGGCGTCGCGGGCGCGGCCGGAGCCACGGAGGCCGACGCGGCGGGAACGGGAGCGGCCGACGCGGCGGCCAGGAC
>NZ_JANEZT010000520.1 GCF_025403405.1 Frankia tisae | reverse complement strand
GGGCGAGGAGACGATCGGTGGCGGTGAGGGTGGCCGTGGCCACCGGGTGCGGCACGGGCTGGTTCTTGTTGTACCCGAAGACCAGAATCGGCATGAGTATCAGCGCGGCGAAGAACAGCGCCAAGCCGATCCAACCTCGTCTGAGGGCGTCCACGTTGTCCGGGTCCCTCCGCCACGCAGGCCCATGGGGGATCCGATTACTCTAATGGGCCGGTTTGCGGCGCCTACTAGCGGCCCTTGCCTCGGGCGGGCGAACGTGGGCCTGGCGGTCTGCTCGGCGGGCGGCGGGCGATGGGCCGCGGACGGTGCTCCGCGAAGAGGGGGCGCCGGGCGGGCGCTGTCAGCGGGTGCGCCGCCGCCCGGGCGGTCTGCTCGGCGGGCGTGCCTGGCCGCGGTTGTCGCGCGGTCGCTGCCGCACCCCTTGTCGTTGGAACCCCAGGATGCGCTGCTGTGCGATGCGCTCCTGCCGAAGACAGCGGCCACTATCCACGCTCCGACCGTAGCCGCGATCGAGGGCGAGCGCCTGCCACGTCACATGGTGTTTACCTTGTCCACGGCGTGTCGCTTGCGGGCCGCACACGGACCAGTCCGGGCACGCCGGCCCGCTTTAGGACTATCCGCCCAGCTCACGACGGGCGTCCGCCCGCTGTCCGGCCGGCGCCCGGGGGCACCGGCCGGACCACTGTAGGGCCAGCTCGGGATCAGGCGGCCAGGGCCGCGGGGGACTGCCCGGCACGCCCCGACGGCCGGCCGTGGCGGTTGGCGTCGAAGGCGGGCTCGAGCGCCAGGTTCAGCACCTCCCGGACGTCGGTCACCAGGTGAACGGTGAGTGCGTCGCGCACCGGGGCGGGCACGTCGTCGAGGTCCGGCCCGTTGCGCTGGGGCAGCAGCACGGTGGTGAGGCCGGCCCGGTGCGCGGCGAGCAGCTTCTGCTTCACCCCGCCGATCGGCAGCACCCGCCCGGTCAGCGACACCTCGCCGGTCATCGCCACATCCGCCCGGACCGGCCGGCCGGACAGCAGCGACGCGAGCGCCGTCGTCATCGTCACCCCGGCGCTGGGCCCGTCCTTCGGCACGGCTCCCGCGGGGACGTGCACGTGGACGCCGCGGTCGGCGAGGTCGCCGACGGGCAGCTCCAGCTCCACCCCGTGCGAGCGCAGGTAGGACAGGGCGATCTGCGCCGACTCCTTCATCACGTCGCCGAGCTGGCCGGTCAGCGTGATACCCGCACCACCCGTCTCCGGGTCGGCCAGGGACGCCTCGACGAACAGCACGTCGCCGCCGGCACCCGTGACCGCCAGACCTGTCGCGACCCCGGGCAGGGCCGTGCGCTCCGCCGACTCCGGGGTGTGCCTGGGCCGGCCGAGGTAGCCGGTCAGGTTCCCGGCGTCGATCGCGGCCGGCAGCGTGGCCTCGCCGAGCGCCACCCGGGCGACGACCTTGCGCAGCAGCCGGGCGATCGAGCGTTCCAGGTCGCGCACGCCGGCCTCGCGGGTGTACTCCGCGGCCAGCGCGTGCAGGGCGTCGTCGCCGACGGTGACGTCGCCCTCGGCGAGCCCCGCCCGGTCGAGCTGGCGGCGCAGCAGATGGTCGCGGGCGATGACGACCTTCTCGTCCTCGGTGTAGCCGTCGAGCCGGATGAGTTCCATCCGGTCCAGCAGCGGCGCCGGGATGGCCTCCAACACGTTCGCCGTGGCCAGGAACAGCACGTCGGACAGGTCCAGCTCCACCTCGAGGTAGTGGTCGCGGAAGGTGTGGTTCTGCTCGGGATCGAGCACCTCCAGCAGCGCCGCCGTCGGGTCACCGCGATAGTCCGCGCCGAGCTTGTCGACCTCGTCCAGCAGCACCACCGGGTTCATCGACCCGGCCTCGCGGATCGCCCGCACGATGCGACCCGGCAGCGCCCCGACGTAGGTGCGCCGGTGGCCGCGGATCTCGGCCTCGTCGCGCACGCCGCCGAGCGCCACCCGGACGAACGAGCGGCCCATGGCCTTCGCGATCGACTCGCCGAGCGACGTCTTGCCGACACCGGGCGGGCCGGCCAGCGCCAGCACCGCGCCGCCACGCCGACCGCCGACGACCCCCAGGCCGGCGTCCGCACGCCGCCGGCGCACCGCCAGATGCTCGATGACCCGGTCCTTGACGTCGTCGAGCCCGGCATGGTCGGCGTCGAGCACGGCGCGGGCCGCGGTGATGTCGTAGGAATCCTCGGCGCGGACGTTCCACGGCAGGTCGAGGACGGTGTCGAGCCAGGTGCGGATCCAGCCGCCCTCGGGCGAGGACTCGGCCGTGCGCTCCAGCTTGTCGACCTCCTTGAGCGCCGCCGCCCGCACCTTCTCGGGCAGGTCCGCGGCCTCGACCCGGGCCCGGTAGGCAGCCGGCTCGGAGCCGCTCGCTCCGTCGGCGGCGCCGTCCGGGCCGTTCAGCTCGGCCAGCTCCTTGCGGACGGCCTCGAGCTGGCGGCGCAGGAGGAACTCGCGCTGCTGGCGGTCCATGCCCTCCTGGACGTCGCGGCGGATCGTCTCGGCGACGCCCAGCTCGGCCAGGTGCTCCTTCGTCCAGGTCAGCAGCCGCTCCAGGCGGGTGCCGACCGCCGGCGTGCCGAGCAGCTCGATCTTCTGCGCGGTCGTCAGGTAGGAGCTGTAGCCGGCCGTGTCGGCGAGCGTGGCGGGGTCGGTGATCGCGGCCACCGAGTCGACGATCTGCCAGGCGCCGCGTTGGCGCAGCAGGTCCGTGACCAGCGCTCGGTACTCCTTGGCGAGCTTGTCCACCCGGGCGGCCTCGTCGGCTGGGGAGTCGGCGCGGGTGCCGGCCGGGTCGTCGAGCGCGCCGAACGGAGTGGCTGCATCGTCGTCGGCGACGACCGCGTCCACCCACTGCACGCCCGCACCGCTCCCACCATCGCCGGCATCGACACCATCGCCGGCAGTGGCATTGCCGGCGGTGCTCGCGCCGGTGCCGTGGCCGGCCGGGGCAGGCCGCACGCCGCCGACGTGGGCCCGCGCCGTGCCACGCACGACCGCCGCCGAGCCGCCGCGTGGCAGCCGGCCGACCTGCTCGATCACCCCGACCGTGGCGACCTCGGCGAGCTCGCCGTCGACGCGGGGAACGAGCAGCACCTCGGCCGGCCGGCCGGCGGCGCGGCTGGAGACCCCCGGCGCGCGGGCGTCCGGGGAGCCGGTTGACCCGCCGGCACGGGCGGCGTCCACGGCGGCTCGGGTCTGCTCGTCGGACATGTCGAGGGAGACGACCATGCCGGGGAGGACAACGGCATCGTCGAGCGGCAGGACGGGCAACACCCGGATCTGTGGCATGTGGTTCACCCTCACGTGAGGAAGTTGAGTCACCTGGACTGAAGTCCCCTCAGTCCATCATTGTTCCCGAGGTTGCTCGCCCAGAGCGAACATCCGGGGTGCGGTGGGGTGGGATCGGGCG
>NZ_JANEZT010000051.1 GCF_025403405.1 Frankia tisae | reverse complement strand
CCCGCGCACCGTTCGCGGGTCTGCCGGCCCAGGGAGCGTCCCCCGAGGTCAGGCCGTGACCGGGGGGGGCGGCTGGTCGGCCGGCGGCCGGGCGGCGCGGCCGCCCGGCCAGCGGATTCCCCAACCTCCGCGGCCGGTGCCGCAGGTGCCCTCGGGGCCGCACGCGGTGGTCGTCGCGGGCGCCCGGCCCAACTTCGTCAAGGCCAAGCCGGTTCTGGACGCCCTGGCGGCCGAGGGGTTCCGCACCACCCTCGTGCATACCGGCCAGCACTACGACGAGGCGATGAGCGGGGTGTTCTTCGCCGAGCTCGACCTGCGCCGCCCCGACCACCACCTGGCGGCGGGCTCGGGCTCCCACGCCGTGCAGACGGCGGCGGTGATGACCGCCTTCGAGCCGCTGCTGGATCGGCTGGCCCCCGACGTCGTCATCGTGTTCGGGGACGTGAACTCCACCCTCGCCTGCGCGCTCGTCGCGGCCAAGGCGGGGGTACGGGCCGCGCACGTCGAGGCGGGTCTGCGCAGCGGCGACCGGTCGATGCCCGAGGAGATCAACCGTATCGTCGCGGACCGCCTGTGCGCCGACCTGTTCGCCCCGTCGCCGGACGCGGTGGAACACCTGCTGCGGGAGGGCGCCGCGCCGCGGTCGGTGCACCTCGTCGGCAACGTCATGGTCGACACCCTGCTGGCCCGCCGGGACGAGGCGCTGGCCCGGCCGACCCTCGCCGAGCTCGGGTTGCATCCCGGCGGCTACGGGCTGGTCACCCTGCACCGGCCGGCCAACGTCGACGACGTCGCGGCGCTCGCCGGTCTGCTCGAGGCGCTCGGTGAGATCGCGACTCGCTGCCCGCTGGTCTTCCCGGCGCACCCGCGTACGGCGGCCCGGGTGGGTGACCGGTTGCCGCCGGGGGTCCGCCTGCTCGGCCCGGTCGGGTACCTCGACTCGGTGGCCCTGCAGGCCGGCGCACGGATCGTGCTCACCGACTCGGGCGGGATCCAGGAGGAGTCGACGGTGCTTGGCGTGCCGTGCCTGACGTTGCGGGATTCCACCGAGCGCCCGCTGACGGTCCTCGAGGGCACGAACCGCGTGGTCGGGCGCGACCGCCGGGTGGTCGTCACCGCGGCGCTGGACACCCTGGAGCATCCGCCGGCCGCGCGCCGCCCGGCGCTGTGGGACGGGCAGGCCGGCCGGCGGATCGCCCGGGTGCTGGCACAGGCGGTGACGGCACCCGCGGCCGGCGGCGCCCCCCTGGACCCGGTGGCCACCGTGCGCTGAGGCCACCGTGCGCTGAGGACACCGTGCGCTGGGGACACGATGAATCGGCTGCGTCTCGCTATGTAATTAATAAGCGACACTCTGCTCATGTCATCGAACAAGCTGGTGGTGGTCGGGCAGGGTTACGTCGGTCTCCCGGTGGCGATGCGGGCCGTCGCCATGGGCTGGCGTGTCGTCGGGGTGGAGGTGGATCCCGACCGGGCCGCCCGGCTCGCGGCCGGGAACTCCTACGTCGAGGACATCCCGGACCCCGAGCTCGCCGCGGCCCTGCGCAGCGGCCGGTACGAGCCGACCCTCGACTACACGCGGGCCGGCGGATTCGACGTCGCCGTGATCACGGTGCCGACCCCGCTGCGCGAGGGCGCCCCCGACCTGTCCTACATCGTCGACGCCGCGCGTAGCCTGGCGCCCCTGGTCACCGCCGGATCCACCGTGATCCTGGAGTCGACCACCTATCCCGGGACGACCGAGGAGCTGCTCGCCCCGCTGCTGGCCGAGGGCTCCGGGCTGCACCCCGGGGTGGACTTCCACCTCGGCTACTCCCCGGAACGCATCGACCCCGGGAACCGGACGTGGAACCTGGTGAACACACCCAAGGTGGTCTCCGGCACGGGCCCGGCGTCGCTGGCCGCCGTCACCGCCTTCTACGACAGCCTGATCGAACGGACGGTCCCGGTCGGTTCGACCCGCACCGCGGAGCTGACGAAGCTGCTGGAGAACACCTTCCGGCACGTCAACATCGCGCTGGTCAACGAGCTGGCGATGTTCGCCCACGAGCTCGGCGTCGATGTCTGGGAGGCGATCGACGCCGCGTCGACGAAACCGTTCGGGTACCTGCGCTTCACCCCCGGTCCCGGCGTCGGCGGCCACTGCCTGCCCATCGACCCGTCGTACCTGTCCTGGCGGGTACGACGCAGCCTGGGGCGCAGCTTCCGGTTCGTCGAGCTGGCCAACGACGTCAACGACCACATGCCCGAACACGTCGTGCGCCGGGTGACCGAGATGCTCAACGCCCGGCACCTGCCCGTCGCCGGCAGGCGCATCCTGCTGCTGGGGCTGGCGTACAAGCGGAACACCGGCGACGCGCGGGAGGCGCCGGCGACCCGCGTCGCCGGCCTGCTGGCTGATCTCGGCGCCGACGTGCACGCCGCGGACCCGCACGTCGACCCGGCGCGGCTGCCGGCGCGGGTGACCCTCGTCGAGGCGGGCGCGGCCGAGCTCGCGGCGGCGGACCTCGTCGTCGTGCTCGTCGACCATGACGCCTTCGACCGCGACACGGTGACCCGGCACGCTCGGCTCGTACTCGACACCCGCCGCTGGCTGCCCGGCCCGACCGATGCCCGGCGGTCGGGCCGGGCCGTCGTGGCCGTCCCATCCCAGGCGACCCGGCACGAAGACGCCGGACTAGCCGTGGAGTCGCTCTGACCCACCCGTACGACGACACGCCCGAAACTCACTCAAAAAATTTAACTACTTACGATTAGTCAATTTATCTAGCCATCTCCCCGGGGTGATCACTGAAAGTAATGATCAAATCGCGAAGGGAGGGATTTGATGCGAAACGCGTTCCGCGCGGCACACCGGGTGGGACTGCGCCGGCTCGCCGCCGGCGTCGTGTCCGGTGGCGTCCTCGCGGGACCGAACGCCGGACTGGACATCGCCCCGGGCTTCACCCGGTCGCGCTTTCTGCCGAAGGTTCCGGAGGCCCGGGCCGTCGGGCATGTCGGCGAGATCTGCGCGGATGTACCGGACCCGGCGAAATGCCTGGTGGCGAGCCAGAAGTTGTAACCCGCACGACGTCACCCAACCCTCGGGGGACGGCCGTACCCCGAGGTGCGACCTCTGCGAGGCCGGGCGGGTGGGGTGCGATGCCCCACCCGCCCGTTCGTTCCTCCGCCGTCGGAGGGCGAGCCCCGGCGTCCGGACTCTCCGTGAGTGTTGTATCTCTCTGTAGTCGAGTGATGGCTGTAGGTTGTCCACGTCCTGGGGGGAGCATTGGCGAAGGGCGGGGGCCATGCGAGTTGTCATCGCGACGGAGGCACGGTTCCACCGGGGAGTCGACGACGCAGTGCTGGCCCGCACTCCCGGTGAGGCCTACCCGCACTGGTGCGGTTACCTCGGCGTCTTCGAGGAGGTCGTGGTGCTCGCCCGGGTCGGCGCGGCGTCCCCCGACCCGGCGGTGACAGCGTCCTTCCCGGTCGAGGGCGACCGGGTCCGCGTCGTCGAGCTGCCGCCCTACCAGGGGCCGGGCGGCTATCTGCGCACCGCGCGATCACTACGCTCCGTGATTGCCAAGGGGCTCGACTCGGGTGGCCCGCTTGCCCCCACGCCCCGCCAGCGCGCCGCCGCCGCCGGGGTGGCGAGCTGGTCGGCGGCGTCCGGGCGAATTCCGGAGCCCCGGTCTCCCACCGCCACGGCCGCCGGCGTGCGTGACAGCCCGGCTCGGGCCCGCACCAGCCCCAGGGCGGCGCCCGCCCGCTCGCCTCACGTCGTGGACACCCGCTACCTCGCGGTGATGCCCGGCATGGTCGGGGCGGCCCTCGTCACCGAGGCGCGCGCCCGCGGGCTGCCCTACGCCCTGGAGATCATCGGCGATGCCGAGGCGGTCGCCGGTGGGATGTTCGGCCGCTGGGCGCGCCGGCCGGCGCGGCGCTGGCTGGCCCGGCACGTCGCCGGAGCCCGGGCGGTCGGCTACGTCACCCGCGAGACCCTGCAACGCCGCTACCCGCCGGCGGCCGGGGCGTTGACGGCCGGCTACGCCTACGGTCGCCTGAACGCCGAGGACTTCACCGCGGCCCGCCCGCGCGCCGCCCGGCCGCCGGTGCCGGCGACGCTGGTGACGATCGGCTCGCAGGACCGCCGGTACAAAGGCCACGACATCCTGCTGGCCGCGGTCGGCCTGCTCGACGCGTGGGGGCACCAGCTACGCGTCGTCATTGTCGGCACCGGCCGCCATCACGCCGATCTCGTCCGCGCCGCCCGGCGTGAGGGGCTCGCCGACGTCGTCGAGTTCGTGCCGGCGCTCGACCGGGCCGGCGTGCGCGCCGTGCTCGACGCCGCCGACCTGTTCGTCCTGCCGTCGCGGACGGAGGGCCTGGCCCGGGTGCTCATCGAGGCGATGGCCCGCGGGGTGCCCGCGATCGCCACCGCGGTCGGCGGGACCGTCGAGCTGCTCGCGCCGCAGGACCTCGTCCCGCCCGAGGATCCCGAACGGCTCGCGATACGGATCGCCGAGGTCCTCGCCTCCTCCGACACGCTCGCCGCGATGTCCGCGCGCAACCGCGCCGCCGCCGAGAACTACCGCGGCGACCTGCTGGCCAAGCGGGCGTCGGCCTTCTATGCGGCGATCGCCGGTTGGGATCTGCCGGCGCGCGGCGGCCCGGCCACGCCGTCCGGATCGCCACCCGTGCGGACCCCCCAACGGACGGGGGGACGATCATGACTCCGGAGATCACGTCACCCCCGGGGACCACGCCCGCATTGGAGACCATCGGGCGGACAGCGCCCGCGGACGCCCGTGTCGACCAGCGGCCAGGGACCCCGAGCGGGTCCGCGACCGAGACGCCGTCCGCGCCGTCCGCGCCGTCCGCGACCGGCGCGGCCACCGTGGCCACCCGGTCGGAGCCCGGCGACCCGGGCCGCCGTCGCCGCCCGGTGCGGGTGCTCGAGGTGCTGGGTCGGATGGACCGGGCCGGCGTGGAGCTGCGCGCCGTGAACCTGCTGCGCCGGCTGGATCCGGAGGAGTTCCGGCTGGAGTTCGCCGTCACCTCCGGCGCCGCCGGTTCGCTGGACGCGGAGATCCGCGACCTCGGCAGCGAGGTGTACTACTGCCGCACCGACTGGCGCTTCGGCTGGCGGTTCCTGCGGCTGCTGCGTGAGGTCCGTCCCGACGTGGTCCACTCCGCCGTGGCGACCTTCTCCGGGGTGGTGCTCGCGCTGGCCCGCCTCGGCGGCGTGCGGCGGCGGGTGGCGTACTTCGTCAGTAGCGCCGACCGGCACGGCGACAGCCTGCGCGGCCGGGTGCAGCGGGCGTTCGGGCGCCTGCTGCTCGACCGGTTCGCCACCGACCTGGTCGCGGTGAGCGAGGCGGCGATGCGGGGGCTGTGGCGGGAGGAGTGGCGGCTCGATCCGCGCTGCCGCGTCATCTACAACGGCGTCGAACTGGAGCCGCCCGGGGTCGCGATCGCCGCGCGGCGGCGCGCCGAGGACCTGGCGGAGGACGACTACGAGCACGTCACCCTCGTCCACATCGCCCGTCCGGACCCGCTGAAGAACCGGGCCCGCGCCATCGAGATCCTCGCCGCGCTGCGTGCCCGCTCGGTCCACGCGCGGCTGCGCATCGTCGGGCGCCAGGACGACGCCGAAACCGCCCGCCTGACCGCGCTCGCCGACCGGCTCGGCGTCGCCGAACACGTCGAGTTCACCGGGGAGGTCCGCGAGATCCCCCGGCTGCTCGTGGCGTCCTCGCTGCTGCTGGTCACCTCGCTGCACGAGGGTATGCCCACGGTCGTGCTCGAGGCGCTCGCGGTGGGCACCCCGGTGCTCTCGGCGGACCTGCCGGGGGTCGTCGAGATCGCCCGCCTGCTGCCCGGGGTCGCCACGCTGCCGCTGGCCACGTCGGACGCCGTCTGGGCGGACACCGCGGACATGCTCACCGCAGTCCCGCCGACCATCGAGCAGCGCCGCGAGGCGATGCGGTTGCTGCGCCGTTCCCCGTTCACGATGGACACCTGGCAGCGCGACATGACGGCGGTGTGGTCCTAGGCGATGGTCGCGCTGAGCCAAGCCGGCGGACCACGTGGGGCCGGGCGGCCGTACCCACCCGTGTCCGCGGCCGCCGGCTTGCCCGCCACGCCCGCGCTGGCTGGCCGACCGGCTGGCGTGGCCGCGACGCCGTCACGCCGGGCGAGCGGGACGGCGCTCGCCGGCTGCCTGGTGGCCCTGTTCGCGGTCGCGGCCTGGGCGTCGTCGTTCGCCGAACTGGCGGAGCACTCCGCCGCCCGGCTCAGCGTCGCGGTGGTCGCCGGCTGCGTGCTGCTGTGCGTCCGCGCCCAGCCGCGTGGGGTGTGGGCCTGCTCATCGGTCTACCTGATCACTCTGTCGGTGTTCCACCTCGGGGTGGCGGCGTTGTTCGCCACCGACACCTCCTTCGATCGGATCCGCGGCCAGTACGACTTTCGTTGGCTGGCCGTCTACCCGATGAGCCGGCTGTTCGCCGTGGCCACGCTGGGGGTCGTCAGCGCCGCCGTCGGGGTGGCGGCGATGACCCTGCTGCGGGCGGTGCGTGTCGCGGGAGACCGTCCCGTGCCCGTCGCGGGTGATCTGCCGGCCACCGCCTCCCCGGATCGGCCGGATCTGCGTGCCCCCGCCGGTCTCGTGGTGCTCGCGGTGTCGGTCGTCGGGCTCGTCGCGATCGTGCTCGCCGCCGGCGGGATCGGGCTGCTGTTCGGTTCGTACGCCGCGGTCGGTCAGACGGCGCTGCGCGGCCCGCTGGTGCCCTACGTGCTGCTCGGGGTGGGCCTGGGCCTCGCGCTCGCGGTCATCGGCGGGCCGAGCCGGTGGCGCACGGCGGCCCTCGTGGTGTTCGCGCTGTTCGCCGCCGTGGCCTTGCCGCTGGGGCTGCGGGGCGAGGTGATGTTCCCGGCCGTCGCGGCGGCGGCGGTGGCCGCCAGGCGGCGCATCGTGGTGCGCGGGGTCGTCGTCCTGCTCGGCGCGGTCATGCTGCTGGCGTTGATCGGCGGATTGCGGGAGATCCGCGAGTCCGGCCTTGCCGCCACCCGGCTCAGCGCCATCACCTTCAGCCCCGTCGACGGGATCGCCGAACTCGGGGCCTCGATCCGCCCGATCGGCTCGGTGCTCGAATGGCGCGACGAGTTCGGCGAGCGCCCGCCCGCCGGGTCGACCTTCTACGGCCAGCTCGACCGGCTGGTGTCCGGGCGGCTGCTCGGTCATCCCCAGCCCTCCCAGTTCAGCGACGAGCGGCTGTTCAACGTGTTGATGCTCGATCGGGAGGGCCCGATCGGGGGATCGCCGATCGCCGAGGCCTATTACAACTTCGGCGCCCGCGGCGTGGTCGGCTTCCTGCTGCTGACCGGGCTCGTCATGGCCTGGATGGACCATGGCCGGTCCGTGCGCAGGACGGACACGGCCTGCCTCGTCCTGCTCGTCCCGTTGATCACCGAGGTGCGCAACGCCTTCGCGGCGGTTCCGGTCCAGGTGATGCTGGGACTGGGCGTGTTCGGCCTGATCCGGCTGGCCGAGACAGCGACCGCCCACACCGCCCACACCGCCCGTACGGACCCCGCTCGTCCGCTCCGTCCCGGCCGGGTCCGCCAGGTCCGAAGGCGGACGTGGTGAACCCCCACCGCGGGATCGGCCGGGTCGGCGCGGTGATAACCGGGTGGCTGGGGCTGTCCGCCGTCGCCAGCCTGGGCCAGGCGATGGTCACCGCGCGGATGCTGTCCCTGGGCGGGCGGGGAGCACTGGTGGTCCTGCTGACCGTCTCCGCGCTGGGCTCGCTCGTCGGCGGGCTGGGCACGAACGTCGCGTTCCGACACTACTTCGGCCGCGGCGACCCCCGGGTGTCCCTCGGCGACTACCTGGGGCTGTCCCTCACGGTGGCCCCACCCGCCACCGTCCTGGTCACCGTGGCGTCGTTGCAGGTGATCCACCTGTCCGGCGGGGCGCGGGCGGACGCCGATCTGGTGGGCGCGATCGCGGTCCTCGCCGTCGCGAACCTGCTCGCCGTGCAGGTGCTCGACGCGCTCAACGCCGCCGGCGCGATCGCCCTCGCCGCCGGGCTCGTCGCCGCCACGGGGCTCGTCCAGCTCGGGCTGCTGCTGGCTGGCCCGCGCCACCCGTCCCTGCCCCACATCCTGGTGATCCTCGCGCTGTGCTGGGCCGCGCAGGCGGCGGCGGGCGTGGCAGTACTGGCCCGGTCGGGGCTGTCCGTGCGGCCGCGGGCCGACCGGCGGGCCTGGCGGCTACTGATTGTCAAGGGCGTGCCCGCGCTCGGCCTCAACGTGGGCGCGACCATGGCGTTCCGCTTCGACCGAGTGCTGGTCGCGGCCTTCGGTGGCGCCGGCGCCGCCGCGGTGTACTCGATCGCCGCCGCCGCCGGTGAGGCGCTGCGCCTCGTGCCCGGGTCGGTGGGCCAGGTGGTCTTCCACCGCACCGCGCGGGGCACCCTGTCCCGCGCGGCGCTGCGCCGTGCGACCCGCGTCCTGCTCGCCCTCCTGCTGGTCGCCGCGGGCGTCCTCGCGCTCGCCGCGCCCTGGCTGGTACGGACCCTGTTCGGGCCCGGCTACGCCGCGGCGGTCACCCCGATGCGCCTGCTGCTGGTCGCCGAGCTCCTGCTGGCCCCGTTCCTGGTCGAATGCCGGGCGCTGAGCGGCCTCGGCCGCACCGGCGCGGCCGGCGGCGCAGGGTTGCTCGGCCTGGCCGTGTCGCTGGTGACCTACCCGGTGCTCGTGCCCTGGCGGGGACCTGCCGGCGCCGCGGTCGGCAGCATGCTCGCCTACGCGCTCATGACGGCGGTGGCCCGGCGTGCGCTGGGCGGGGAGCTCGGCACCCCGCCTGTCATCCGCTCCTCGCCGCCGACCGCGTCCCCGCCCTCGCCCGGCCCATCCGGCCCATCCGGCCCAGGCCGTCCGCGCGGGCTGGGCGCGGACGAGCCGCTGCCAGCCCCCGGAAAGGGGATGCCCTGATGGCGCTACACCCCCAGCACGACACGCTCGTCGTCGAGCCGACCGCCCACGGCGGGCGGCTGGCGTTCTACCGGCAGGCGGCCGACGCCGCCTACTGGGACGAACTGTGGGACGCCCAGCCGGCGGACTACCGCCGAGCCCGCGCGGGCCACCTTCCGCTGCACCTGCGCCGCGCGGTCCGCCGCCACCTACCGCCCGGCGGCCGGGTCCTGGAGGCCGGGTGCGGGCCTGGGCAGTTCAGCGTCGCGATGGCGGCCAGGGGATTCACCGCCGAGGCGGTGGACTGGGCGCCGCGCACCGTCGAGCGGCTGCGCACGGCCGCGCCGAAGATCCGCGTCTGGCGGGGCGACGTCCGCCGGCTCGACGTGCCCGACGGGTACTACGACGCGGTCTACTCGCCCGGCGTGTGCGAGCACTTTTCCGACGGCCCGCAGGAGGTGCTGCGCGAGACCCTGCGCGTGCTGCGACCGGGCGGGACTGCGCTGGTCTCCACACCGTGCTTCAGCCCGCTGCTGCGCGCCCTGGGCCCCGGCGGTGGGCCGGGTCGGCTACCGCGGCCGCAGGCAGGGGAGTTCTACCAGTACGCGTTCACCCCGGCGGAGCTGTCCGCCGTGCTGCGCGCCGTCGGCTTCGAGCAGGTACGGGCCCATCCCTACGGAGCGCTCGCCACCGTGCTGGAGTTCACCGGTCCCGGCCGAGTCCTGGCCGCCCGCGTTCCCCGTGCGGGCCTGCGGCCGCTGGAGGCCGCCCTCGATCTGCTCGGCGCGGCCCACCTGTCCGGGCGGGCCTGCCTGTGGGTGGCCCGCCGGCCGGCGTACCCGCCGGTGGCGCCTGGCGTCCCGCGCATCTCGGCGGCGTCTGCCGCCCGCCCGTCCACGACCCTGGAGGACCACTCCACATGAAGATCGCCACGTTGGTCAAGACCGGTGACGGGCCGTTGTGGATCCTTCCGCACGTTCTCGCCGCCCGCGAGTCCGGCGACCAGGTGGTCGTGCTGCTACCCGCGCCGGATCACACCGACAGCCGGGTGGCGCGGGAGCTGACGGCGCTCGGGATCGAGGTCGTCGAGAGCCCGGCGCCCCGGCGCGGCGCGTCGCCGGCCGGGCAGCTCGTCGGGATCGTTCAGCTGCGGGCGAGGCTGCGCGAGCTCGGCGTCGACGTCGTGCACTACCACCTGTACGCCTCGGCGCTGGCGGTCCGGTTCGCCACCCTGGGCACCCGGGTCACCCGGGTGTACATGGTCGCGGGTCCCCTCTACCTGGACAACGCGCTGATCCGGCGGGCCGAGCGGGTGTTGTGCCGGCTCGACCACCTGGTCATCGCGTCCAGTGTGGACATCCGCCGGCGGTACGCCGCTCTCGGCCTGCCTGCGCACCGGATGCGCACCCTGTCCTACGGCGTCGACCTGGAGCGTTTCGTCCCGGTGGACGACGAGCGGCGGCGGGAGGCGCGAGCGGGGCTCGGCCTCGCCAAGGACGAGTTCGTCGCGGTGTGCGTGGCCTACTTCTACCCGCCGAAGCGGCTGGTCCGCCCGGGCCAGGGCGTCAAGGGGCACGAGGTGCTCCTCGCGGCCTGGGCCCGCTTCGCCGAGGGGGGCGGGCGCGGGACGCTGATCCTGCTCGGCGGGGGCTACGGCAAGGCCGGCGAGAGCTACCGCGAGCAGGTCCGGGCGTGGGCGGCCCGGCTGCCCGGTGCCGACCGGGTCCGCTGGGTCGACAGCGTCACCGACGTCCGGCCGTTCTATGCCGCCGCGGACGTCAACGTCGTGTCGTCCTGGTCGGAGAGCTACGGGGCCGGGGCCGAGGCGTCCGCGTGCGCGGTGCCCACCATCGCCACCGCGGCCGGCGGGCTGCCGGAACTGGTCGACGACGAGACCGGCTGGCTCGTCGGGCTCGGCGACGCCGCGGCGATGGCCGCCGCCCTGCAGGAGGCGGCGGCCGGTCGGCGCACGCCCGCGGCGAGCCGGCGCGCCGCGGCCGCCCGGATGCGCGCGGAGAAGATGCTCGACCGCCGGGCGCTCAGCCACGATGTGGTCGCGGCGTTGCACGAAGCCGCCCGTGTCCGCCACCCGGCACGCTGGGGGCAACACCGGGCTTCGTCCCTGTCGGCTCCGAAGCTCACCTCGGTCGAGTCCTCCTCGGTTGAGCCGTCCCCGTCCCCGTCGTCGCTGCCGCCGTCGGCCCGGCCGCCCGGGCGTGACCGGTCGGGTGCCAGGGCGCTGGTCGGCCGGGTCCGCTCGTCGCCGCTGGTGGCGCTGCCGGGCCGGGCGCTGCGGGTGGCCCGCCGCACCTACCTGCTGCGAACCGATCCGGTGGGCTACGCCCGCAGCATCGGGGTGCGGCTCGGCGTGGACTGCCGGTTCATCGGCGTCACCGCCGCCACCTTCGGCACCGAGCCTTACCTGATCAGGCTGGGCGATCGGGTAGCCATCGCCGACGGCGTCCGGTTCATCACCCACGATGGTGCGGCCCACCGGCTGCGCCGGGAGCATCCCGACATCGACGTGGTCGGGCCCATCAGAGTCGGCCACGACGCGGTGATCGGGATGAACACGATCATCATGCCGGGCGTCACGATCGGCGCCGACGTGGTGATCGCCGCCGGCTCCGTGGTGATGCGCGACGTCCCTGCGCGGTCCCTGGCCGCCGGGGCCCCGGCCCGGGTGGTGACCGACGTCGAGCAGTGGGAGCGGCGGATGCTCGCCCGGTCGGTGGGCACCGGCGCGATGAGCCCACAGCGTAAGCGGGAGGTGTTCCTCGACCGGTTCGCAGCGGAACTCGCGGCGGATCCGTCTGATATTGTTAGCGTCGCTAATTAAATCGGCGCGTGTCATCCAAGGGAGTCGTACGGTTGGGTCCGGCGTCCCGGTTGCGGCGAGCGGGTCCGGTTGGGGCCGCGAGCCCGTCGAGGCGACGGTCGCGTCGGCGGTGTCACAACCCCTCGGGCGCGATCCCGCAAGGTGGGAAATGCCAGGATGGACATGAGCCGGCCGACGATGGCCGACGCCGCGGGCGGCCCTGCGCCTACGCCAGCCGCCGTCGACGGCGTCGCAACGGCGTAGCCGCAAGGGCGTGACCATGGTGGCAAGCCCCGCTGTCCGTGGGTGACGGGCGGTGGGTGACGAGGAGGAGAACGATGGACAGCTTCGGCAGTACCGGATCGCTCGTGGTGGGTGATCGCACCTACACGATCAGGCGGCTGGACGCGGTGCCCGGGGCCGATCGACTCCCCTACAGCCTGAAGGTGCTGCTGGAGAACCTTCTGCGCACCGAGGACGGCGCCAACATCACTGCGGACCATGTCCGGGCGCTGGCGAACTGGGATCCGGCTGCGGCACCGAGCCAGGAGATCCAGTTCACCCCCGCCCGCGTGATCATGCAGGACTTCACCGGCGTGCCCTGTGTGGTGGACCTCGCCGCCATGCGCGAGGCGATGGCCGCCCTCGGGGGCGACCCAGCGAAGATCAATCCGCTGGCGCCGGCCGAGCTCGTGATCGACCACTCGATCATTGCCGACCACTTCGGCCGGCCGGACGCCTTCGAGCTCAACGCCGCCCTGGAGTTCAGCCGCAACCGGGAGCGCTACCAGTTCCTGCGCTGGGGCCAGGAGGCGTTCGACAACTTCACCGTCGTCCCGCCGAACACCGGCATCGTCCACCAGGTCAACCTGGAGCACCTGGCCCGGGTGGTGTTCACCAGGAACACCGCCGAGGGCACGCTGGCCTACCCGGACACCCTGGTGGGCACGGACAGCCACACCACCATGATCAACGGCCTGGGCGTGCTCGGCTGGGGCGTCGGCGGCATCGAGGCCGAGGCCGCGATGCTCGGCCAGCCCGTGAGCATGCTGATCCCGACCGTCGTCGGCTTCAAGCTGACCGGTGAACTGCCCGCCGGCACGACGGCCACCGACATGGTGCTCGTGATCACCGAGCAGCTGCGCCGGCACGGCGTCGTCGGCCGGTTCGTCGAGTTCTACGGCGAGGGCATCGGCAACGTGCCGCTGGCCAACCGGGCCACCATCGGCAACATGAGCCCCGAGTACGGCTCCACCTGCGCGATCTTCCCGATCGACGGCGAGACGCTGAACTACCTGCGCCTGACCGGTCGCCCGGCGGAGCAGGTGGCGCTGGTCGAGGCGTACGCCAAGGAGCAGGGGCTCTGGCACGACCCGAGCCGCGAGGCCGCCTACACGACCACCCTGGAGCTGGACCTGTCGACGGTCGTGCCGTCGCTGGCCGGCCCGAAGCGGCCGCAGGACCGGGTGCCGCTGTCGAACGCGAAGCAGGCGTTCCGCGCCGCGCTGGCCGACTACGCCCAGCCCTCGGCGTTCACCAACGGTGGCGCGGACGAGGCCGCCGCCGAGTCGTTCCCCGCCTCCGACCCGGCGGCGGCGTTCGAGGACAAGCCGTCGGACGCGCCGATCTCGGTGAACGCTGTCGCCGGCGACATCACCAGCCGTCCGGCCAACCCGACGTCGGTCACCCTCGCCGACGGCACCACGGTGGAGATCGACCACGGGGCCGTCGCGGTCGCCGCGATCACCTCCTGCACCAACACCTCGAACCCGCAGGTCATGATCGGCGCGGCGCTGCTGGCCCGCAACGCCGTGGAGAAGGGGCTGACCCGCAAGCCGTGGGTCAAGACCACGCTGGCCCCGGGCTCCAAGGTCGTCATGGACTACTACGAGCGGGCCGGGCTCGTGCCGTACCTGGACAAGGTCGGCTTCAACCTGGTCGGGTTCGGCTGCACCACCTGCATCGGCAACTCCGGCCCGCTGCCGGAGGAGATCAGCGCGGCGGTGAACGACGCCGACCTCGCCGTGGTCAGCGTGCTGTCCGGCAACCGTAACTTCGAGGGCCGGATCAACCCCGACGTCAAGATGAACTACCTGGCGTCCCCGCCGCTGGTCGTCGCCTACGCGCTGGCCGGGACGATGGACATCAACCTCGACACCGACCCGCTCGGCTACGGCAGCGACGGCCAGCCGGTGTACCTGCGCGACGTGTGGCCCAGCGAGGCCGAGGTGGCCGCGGTCGTCGCCGACGCGATCCAGTCGGAGATGTTCGAGTCGGACTACGCCGACCTGTCCGGCGACGAGCGCTGGCGCTCGCTGCCGGTTGGCGACGGCGGCGAGGTGTCGCGGACGTTCGCCTGGGCCGACGACTCGACCTACGTCCGTCACCCTCCGTACTTCGAGGGTATGGCGACCAAGCCCGAGGCGCGTACGGACATCATCGACGCCCGTGTACTCGCGGTGCTGGGGGACTCGGTCACCACCGACCACATCTCCCCGGCCGGTTCGATCAAGAAGGACTCGCCGGCCGGCCGCTACCTTGCCGAGCACGGCGTCGCCCCCGGCGACTTCAACTCCTACGGGTCGCGGCGCGGCAACCACGAGGTGATGATCCGCGGCACGTTCGCCAACATCCGGCTGCGTAACCGGCTGGCGCCCGGCACCGAGGGCGGCGTCACGCGGCACCTGCCCGACGGCGAGCAGCTGGCGATCTACGACGCGGCGCAGAAGTACGCCGCCGAGGGCGTGCCGCTGGTCGTGCTCGCCGGCAAGGAGTACGGCTCGGGCTCGTCGCGTGACTGGGCGGCCAAGGGCACCTCGCTGCTGGGCGTGCGCGCGGTGATCGCCCAGTCCTACGAGCGGATCCACCGCTCGAACCTGATCGGCATGGGCGTGCTGCCCCTGCAGTTCCCGGCGGGTGAGTCGGTGGAGTCGCTCGGCCTGACCGGCGAGGAGTCGTTCACCATCACCGGTCTCGCCGACGTCGACGAGAAGACGCCGTCGATCACCGTGCGCGCGGGCGACAAGACGTTCGAGGCGGTCGTGCGCATCGACACCCCCGGCGAGGCGGAGTACTACCGCCACGGCGGCATCCTGCTCTACGTCCTGCGCTCGCTGCTCTAGCTCGCTGCGCGTTGGACGAGGCCCCGGCCGGAGCGTTCCGGCCGGGGCCTCGTGGCTCGCTTCGCATGCTCACCTGGTATGGCCGAGGGGTTCCCGTGATGAACCCTTCGGCCATACCTATTGCCGTATTCGCTCGGGTGGCGCGTTGGCAATACTGATCCAGTTGGCCAACGTCGCCGAGGCCGCGCCCGAGTCGATCGCCTCGCCGCATCGCACGGAGGCCGTGTGCAGGTGCTCGACAAGCGTCGAACCTGAGGGCCTCGCAGCAACCAGCGCAGCCGCGGCGTTGAGGACCACCGCATTGCGGATCGGTCCTGGTTGCCCGGCGAAGACGGCGTGGAGAATCCGGGCGTTCGCCTGTGCGTCACCCCCGCGGAGTGCTCCCGGTGAGGGGCAGGGGAGATGCAGCGCTCGTGGGTCGACCGTTTCGTGGCTGGCCTGTCCGTCGCGCACGATCCAGGCCTGCGACGTCGTCGTGGTACTGAGCTTGTCCAGACCGTCGTCGCCCCGGACCACCAGGGCGCTGGTCCCACGCGCGCGCAGGACCTCCACCACGACGGGCAGTCGGCGCGGGTCGGCTACCCCGACAACTCGGTGCGTCGGACTGGCCGGGTTGATCAACGGTCCGAGCAGGTTGAACACGGTCGGTACGCCCAGCTCGCGGCGAACCGGTCCGGCATGACGCATTCCGGGATGCATCCGCGGGGCCCACAGGAAAGTGATGCCGGCCTGCACGGCGATGGCCGCGAGGCGGTCAGGAGGCAGATCGAGCGGAATACCGAGGTGTTGCACCAGATCGGCGGAGCCGGCGGTCGTCGCCGTGGCTGCCCGACCGCCGTGCTTGACCACCCTCACCCCGGTCGCCGCGGCCACGACGGCTGCCATGGTGGAGATGTTGACGGCGTTTGTTCCGTCTCCACCGGTGCCGGCGATGTCCAGGGTGGGACCGGCGACCTGAACAGGCTGAGCTGCCCGCAGGAGGGCGGAAACGAACCCGTCCACCTCGCCCACGGTCTCGCCCTTGGCTCGCAGCGCGGTCAGGAACGCCGCCAGCTGTACCGATGACACCTCGCCCTGAATCACCTGCCGCATCGCCCAGGCTGCCGCGTCACTGGTCAGGTCGCGCCGTTCGAGGAGGTGCGCGAGCAGCGCCGGCCAGACGTCAGCGGCAGTCGTGTCTGGCTTGAGCGAGAAAGGCATGGTCATCATGTGTCCCCGGGGTTGGGCCCGCGGGCGTGGGCCGTCCCCGTGAACATGACAACGGCCGCCCGGCAGGCGGCCGTCTGTGCGTGTGACGCGGAGGCCGCCTACGAGGCGGGCCACCAACCGTCCACACGCTTGATCATGCCTGCAGCCTAGCCGAGTCAGGGCGACGCCGGTTTGCGGTGCGTTTTGCACGGTCTGAGCCCGCGGATCGTGCGCATCGCACCGCAACCCGTCCCACGCCCCCCTACGCCGGGCGCCTCCGCCCGGGTCACGGTTCGCGAGGTGCCTCTGGGTTATCTGAAAACTACAGACAGTGATACCTTCCCCCTGTGAGGCTGCCCTGGGCCGCCCGGCGATCGTCCGGGCGGGCCCCCGGCCGCTGGTGACGACGCGTTGCGTCAGGGGGAATCCGAATGCCGCGTGGTACTCCGGAGCAGAGCGGGCCCTCCGTACCGACGGTTCCGTCGGGGCTGCCCGGTGAACGGGTCAAACCGCTGGTCCCGCAGCCCAGCGGGCCGCAGCCCCGGCGCCTGTCGCTGACCGCCGCCCGGTCGGCGTCCGCGGTGCCGCGGCCGGCCGGTTCGGCCGAGCGCCGACTACGGGTGCTGGTGATCGTGGGCACCCGGCCGGAGGTGGTCAAGCTCAGCCGGGTCATCGCCGCCCTCGACCGGGCCGTCGACCTGCGCCTGGTCCACACCGGGCAGAACTACGACCACGAGCTCAACCAGGTCTTCTTCGAAGAGCTCGGCATCCGCCGCCCGGACCACGACCTCGATGCCGCCGGGCCCACCCCCGCCGAGACGATCAGCCGGCTGATCTCGCGGCTGGACCCGATTCTCGCCGCCGAGGCCCCCGACGCCGTACTCATCTACGGCGACACGAACACCTGCTACGCCGCGATCGCCGCCAAGCGCCGCCGCATCCCGGTGTTCCATCTGGAGGCCGGCAACCGCTGCTTCGACCAGCGGGTTCCGGAGGAGATCAACCGGCGCGTCGCCGACCAGCTCAGCGACGTCCACCTGGCCCTGACCGAACGGGCCCGCGGGCACCTGCTCGCCGAGGGGCTGCCCGCCCAGCGGATCTTCGTCGTCGGCTCCCCGGTCAAGGAGGTGCTCACCCACTACGCCCCGCTCATCGACGCCTCGTCGGCACTGACCACCCTCGGCGTGCAGGCGGGGCGCTACCTGCTCGCCAGCGTCCACCGCGAGGAGAACGTCGACCGGCCCGAGGCGCTGTCGGCGCTGCTGGAGACCCTCAACCGGTTGGCGGCCCGTTACCGGCTGCCGGTGATCGTCTCGACCCATCCGCGGACCCGGGATCGGCTCGGCGCGCTGCGCCGCTCGGGGCGGGCGCCCATGCTCGACGAACGGGTCCGCTTCTGCCGGCCGTTCGGCTTCGCCGACTACATCGCGCTGCAGCGGGCCGCCCTGTGCGTGCTCTCCGACAGCGCCACCCTGACGGAGGAGGCCTCCCTCGTCGGTTTCCCGGCCGTGCTCGTCCGGGAGGCGCATGAACGGCCGGAGGGCATGGACCGCGGGGTGCTCGTCGCCAGCGTGCTGCGCCCGGACCGGATCCTCGACGCCGTCGAGCTGATCGTGCGGGAGGCCGAAAGCGACCGGCGGGCGCGGGTCGTCCCCGACTACGACGCCGACGACGTCTCCCGCCGGGTCGTGCACATCATCGTCAGCTACGTCGACCACGTCCGGCGGACCGTCTGGTACGGCGACACCGGGCCCAGCGCCGGGCCTAGCCCTGCCTCTCCGGCCGCGACCGCGGACAGCCGCTGAGAAAAGGGGATCCTGGCTCGGCTGCCCGGCGAGGCAGGCGGTGACGGGTCAGCGGAGGAGACCCTGGTTTCCCCACCGGGGGGTGGGGCCGGGGTCGCCCAGATCGGTTCCGACGGGGTCCTGCGAGACCTGCTGAGCGATGGCGGTGCCCCATGTGAAGTACTCCATGAGCGTTGCGGCCAGCTCAGGCCGGCCAGGGAGCACTTCGCTGATCGCGTCCGCCATCAGATCCAGCCAGCGCTGCCGATGCTCGTCGCGGATCCCGAGCCCGAGGTGGCTTCGTAGCAAAGCCTGATGGCCGCCGAGGTGGGCCGAGAAGTCCGCTGGTCCATCGAACACCTCCGCCAGCCACACGGCAACGTGATCGAGATGGGTCGGGGTGAAGTGCGCGAACACCGGAGCGAGCAGCTCGTCTGCGAGCACACGGTCGTAGAACGCCGCAGACAGGCGCCGCAGGCCGTCAAGACCGCCCACCTCGTCGTAGAGCGTGGAACCCACGAGCACCTCCCGAGGCCAGGGCAGCATGGCGCACAGGCCTCCATCATGCCGGATCTTGGTTGCGAGACTACGCGGTCGAACCGGTGGCTCCGCCGGCCCGCATATCGATGCTGAACCGCTTGAATTTCACGACCACCTGAATTTCGCGCGACCGCCGGCCCCGAGGGTCAGTCGCGGTCGGCCGGGGGGTCCTCGGCGAGCAGGTCCGTGAGCGGGCCGAACAGCGCCGGCGGGGCGGCGACGGTGAGGTCCTCGCTCGCCGGCCGGCCGTGCAGCCCGCCGACCCGCAGGCCCGCCTCGGCCGCGACCAGGCCGCCGGCGGCATGGTCCCAGGGCTTGAGGCCGCGCTCGTAGTAGGCGTCGACGAGGCCGCCGGCGGCGGCGCACAGGTCCAGCGACGCCGCGCCCATCCGGCGAATGTCGCGGACCTGGGGTACCACCCTGGTGAGCACGGCGGCCTGCGCGGCGCGGCGGGACTCCAGGTAGCCGAAACCGGTCGCCACGAGGGCGCCGGCCAGGGTCGTCACCGTCGATCCGGTCAGCGCCGTGCCGTCGCGGAAGGCGCCGCCGCCGCGGACGGCGGTGTAGGTCGTGCCCAGTGCCGGGGCGTGCACCACACCGGCGACGACCTCGCCGGCCACCTCGGCGGCGATCGACACCGCCCAGTTCGGCAGCCGGTAGAGGAAGTTCACGGTGCCGTCGAGGGGATCGACGATCCAGCGAACGCCGGTCGACCCGGCGGAGTCGGATCCCTCCTCGCCGAGCAGGCCGTCGCCGGGACGCAGTTCACCGAGGCGCTGGGCCACCAGTGCCTCGGAGGCGCGGTCCAGGGCGGTGACCACGTCGGTGGGGGAGGACTTCGTGGTCTCCGCGGCGACCGTGCCCTCGCGGCCCCGGGCGAGCAGCTCGCCGGCCTCGCGGGCGATCGTCAGCGCGACGTCAAGCAGGATGTGCGGGTCGGGCAGGTCGCTCATCGGGCGGCGCTCCGGGGCTCGGGCTCGGGTTCTGGTTCGGGCTTTGGTTCGGGTTCATCCTGCCAAGGTGGTGCCACACGTGAGCATCCCGGCGGGTGAGTGTCGTCCCGGAGGCGGACGCGCGGGGCTTCGGGGGGCCGGCCGCAGCGGTCACGATCGGCGCGCCCGTAGGATCGTCGCTGTGGTTGGCACAGACGGCACTGATCGATCCGCACACGCGGTTCCCGCGAAGCCCAGCCTCGATGGCATCGAGGCGCGGTGGTCGGCGGCATGGCAGGACGAGGGCACCTACACCTTCGACCGCACGGTCGATCGGGGGCGGGTGTACTCCATCGACACCCCGCCACCGACCGTAAGCGGATCGTTGCATGTCGGCCACGTCTTCTCCTACACGCACACCGACGTCATCGCCCGCTATCAGCGGATGCGGGGGCGTGAGGTGTTCTACCCGATGGGCTTCGACGACAACGGGCTGCCGACCGAGCGCCGGGTGCAGAACTACTTCGGAGTGCGCTGCGACCCGTCGCTGCCCCACGACCCGGACTTCGCCCCCCCGGCCAAGCCGGGCAAGGAGCAGGTGCCGATCTCGCGGCGCAACTTCGTCGAGCTGTGCGAGCGGCTGACGCTGACCGACGAGAAGGGCTTCGAGGAGCTCTGGCGTCGCCTCGGGCTGTCCGTCGACTGGTCGCACACCTATGCCACCATCGACACCCGCTCGCGCGCCGTCGCCCAGACGGCGTTCCTGCGCAACCTCGCCCGCGGCGAGGCCTACCTGGCCGAGGCGCCGACGCTGTGGGACGTCACCTTCCGGACCGCGGTCGCCCAGGCGGAGCTGGAGGACCGGGAGCGTCCCGGCGCCTTCCACACCCTCGCCTTCCCCCGCGGCGGCGCCGACCCGGCCGGGTCGGCCGCGGCGGAGCCGGTGGTGATCGAGACGACCCGCCCGGAGCTGCTGCCCGCCTGCGTGGCCCTGGTCGCCCACCCCGACGACCCGCGCTACCAGCCGCTGTTCGGATCCACCGTGCGGACCCCGCTGTTCGACGTCGAGGTTCCGGTCGTCGCCCACCGGCTCGCCGATCCCGAGAAGGGATCCGGCATCGCGATGATCTGCACCTTCGGTGACCTCACCGACGTCATCTGGTGGCGGGAACTGCGCCTGCCGGCCCGCGCGGTGATCGGCCGCGACGGCCGGCTCGTCGCGGATCCGCCGGCCGCGATCACCTCGTCGGCGGGCGTGGCGCACTACGCCGAGCTCGCCGGCAAGACCGTCCACAGCGCCCGCACGCGGATCGTGGAGCTGCTCACCGGGGCCGGTGCGCTGCTCGGCGAGCCGCGGCCGATCGCCCACCCGGTCAAGTTCTACGAGAAGGGTGACCGGCCGCTGGAGATCGTCACCACCCGCCAGTGGTACCTGCGCAACGGCGGGCGCGACGAGCCGCTGCGCGCCGAGCTGCGGGCCCGCGGCCAGGAGCTGCGCTGGCACCCGGAGTACATGAAGGTCCGCTACGAGAACTGGGTCGACGGCCTCAACGGGGACTGGCTGATCAGCCGGCAGCGGTTCTTCGGCGTGCCGTTCCCGGTGTGGTATCCCCTCGACGACACCGGCACCCCGCGCTACGACGCGCCGATCGTGCCGGCCGAGGCGGCCCTGCCCGTCGACCCGTCCAGCGATGTGCCCCCGGGTTACACCGACTCCCAGCGCGGGGTGCCCGGCGGGTTCGCCGCCGACCCGGACGTGATGGACACCTGGGCGACGTCCTCGCTCACCCCGCTGATCGCCAGTGGCTGGGAGCACGACGCCGACCTGTTCGCCCGGGTCTTCCCGATGGACCTGCGGCCCCAGGCGCACGAGATCATCCGGACCTGGCTGTTCTCCACCGTGGTCCGCACGCACGCCGAGTTCGGCCTGCTGCCCTGGTCGAACGCGGCGATCTCCGGCTGGATCCTCGACCCGGACCGCAAGAAGATGTCGAAGTCCAAGGGGAACGTCGTCACCCCGCTGGGCCTGCTGGAGCAGCACGGTTCCGACGCGGTCCGCTACTGGGCGGCGTCCGGGCGGCCGGGCACCGACACGGCCTTCGACGTCGGCCAGATGAAGAACGGCCGCCGGCTCGCCATCAAGATTCTCAACGCCAGCCGCTTCGCACTGGGCCTCGGCGCCGACGCGACGCCCGCGGGCGCACCAGCGCCGGGTGGCGCCGAGCCCGACGGTGCGGGGGCCGCCGCTGCGGTGGCTGCCGCTGCAGTGGCCGCCGACGCGGTGGCCGGTGACGTGGCGGCGGCCGGTGAGGCCGTGCCGGTCAGCGAGCCGTTGGACCAGGCGCTGCTCGCCGCGCTCGCAGACGTCGTCGACGCCGCGACCGCCGCGCTCGACGGTTACGACTACGCGCGGGCCCTGGAGGTCACCGAGTCGTTCTTCTGGCGGTTCTGCGACGACTACGTCGAGCTGGTCAAGGGGCGCGCCTACGGCTCGTTCGGGCCCGCCGGTGCCGCCTCCGCGCAGACCGCCCTCGCGGTGGCGCTGTCCGTGCTGCTGCGCCTGTTCGCCCCGGTCCTGCCGTTCGTCGCCGAGGAGGTCTGGTCCTGGTGGCGGCCGGGCTCGGTGCACCGGGCGAGCTGGCCGGACGCGGCGGAGATCCGCAAGCTTGCCGACGGCGGGCGTCCCGAGCTGCTCGATGCGGTCGGTGCGGCGCTGACCGGCGTGCGCCGCGCCAAGTCGGCGGCGAAGGCGTCGATGAAGGCCGAGGTCGCGAGCGCCCGGATTGGCGGCGGGGCCGACCTTGTCGCCCTCGTCGAAGCGGCGGCCGCCGACCTGCGCAGCGCCGGCAGCATCCGCGACCTCACGTTCAGCCCCTCCGAAGGCGAGATCGCCGTCGCCGTCGACCTCGCCTGATCCATACCGAGGTGTCCGACGAGGCCGAGCGTGCCCACCTGCGTGCAGTGGCCTACCGCCTGCTCGGCTCGTTCGCCGACGCGGAGGACGTGGTGCAGGAGGCCTGGCTGCGCCTCGGCCGGGTCGACGCCGACCGGATCGAGGACCTGCGAGCCTGGTTGACCGTGGTGGTCAGCCGGCTGTGCCTGGACCAGCTGCGCTCGGCCCGCGGGCGGCGGGAGGGATACGTCGGGCCCTGGCTGCCCGAACCGTTCGTCGACGGGCTCGCCGGCCGCGACGGCATCGGGGGCGGCGCCGATGCCGGCTCGCCCGTGGTGGGCGCGGCCTTCGTCGCCGCGTCGCCGACGCCTTCCTCGCCGCGGCCGCCGGCCAGGACCTCGACGGGCTGCTGGCCCTGCTCGATCCGGACGCCGTCGTCCGCACCGACGGCGGGGGACTCGCGCAGGCCGCCCGGTGGCCGGTGCTGACCGGGTCGCCCGGTTCGTGCTCGGCATCCTCGCCAAGGCGGCCCGGCGGGTCGGTGCGGATCCAGCCAATCGACGTCAACGGCGAACCCGGCTTCGCGAGCTTCGAGGGTGACGTCCTGCGCTACATCGCCGGCCTGCACGTGGCGGGCGGCCGGGTCGTCGAGATCAACATCGTGGCGAACCCGGAGAAGATGCGGCACCTGTCGGGCGCGGCCCCGCTCGGCGACCAGGCCCCGCTCGGCGACCAGGCCCCGGCGGGCGATGCGGTGTCGGCGGGCTCAGTCGATCCGGCGTAGCTGGTCGCGGTAGCGCTTGCCGTTGGCCACGTAGACGGCGGCGCCGGCAGCGAGGCCAGTCTGGTCCCCGCCGCCGGGCAGCACCTTCGCCGGGATCCCGAGCGCTCGCCCGCCCGGGGGCACGATCGTGTCGCCCACGACGACGGCCCCGGCTCCGACCAGCCCGCCGCGCCCGACCCGGACCCGGTGCAGGACCACCGAGCCGGACCCGATCAGCGAGCCGTCCTCGACGATGCAGCCCTCCAGGTGCGCGAGGTGCCCGATGGTGCAGTCGTCGCCGACGACGGTCGCCAGCTGTTCGGTCGCGTGGATCACGGTGCCGTCCTGGACGGAGGTGCGCGCGCCGATGATGATCGACCCGTAGTCGCCGCGCAGCACCGCCCCCGGCCACACGGTCGACTCCGGGCCGATCGTCACGGTGCCGATGACGGTCGCGTCCGGATGGACGTAGGCCGTCGGGTCGATGACGGGGACGAAGTCTCCCAGGGCATATATGGCCATCCGGTCTCCCGCGGCTCAACGTGGCGAACAGTCGACCTCCATCGTGCCCGTCGGACGCGCTCGTCGGTCATCCCCCGCGGCCCCGGACGAACCGGGGCCGTTGGCCGCCCGGCGTGGGGGTCAGTTCTCCGAGGTGGAGATCTCCGGGCGGAGCATGCCGGGCGGCGGGGAGCCTGTCGCCCTGGCCCAGCCGCGGGCTGCCGCCCGCTCCGCCGCAAGCCGGCCGAGCCCGATCGCCAGGCCGGAGATCGCCGCCCAGGCGATCGCCTCCGCCCAGGCGGTGTCCGGATCGGCCGGGTTGACCGGCGGGTCCGACTTGCGCACCTTGCGGTACACGGCTGTGACGCCGCGGCTGGCAGCCGTGCCCGCGAGCGCCGTCGCCGCCCCGCCGAAGACCTTCCATCCCAGCTTCGATGCCGCTTTCGCCACCCCACACCTCTCGCTCTGCGCCGCGGGCCGCACCGGCCCGCCTGTGTTGTCCTTACCCCGCTGGCCCCGATTACGCCCGGGTGACCCGGGCGACCTGGGTGGGCCGCGGGTAGTCCTCATCCGATCACGCCCGCACGGTCCGGCCGGCGGGCGGGGCGCACCGCGGAGGCCGCGCCGGTCATGGCCTAGGGTTCATCTTGCGGATCGCGGACAACCGGCGCGGCACATCCGGCGTCGGTAGCTGTCGACGGCGATCATTCACCTCCCCGTTCAGCCCGTCCAGGCAGGAGCCGATGACCGCCCCCGATCGCACGATTCCCGCTGGATCCGAGGTCCCCGCCACCTCCGAGGTTCCCGCTGTACCGCCCGGGTCCTCCGGGCCAGGAGCCCCCGCGCCCGAAACGGTGGCTGGGACCGTGGTGGCGGCCACCGAGGCCGCGGCGGCGGGTCGGGTGGAGGTCCTCGTGCGCCGGCTGGACCGCGAGCTGGCGCCGCCGGCGTACGCCCAGCCCTCCGACGCGGGCGCGGACCTGGTGACCGCGCAGGATGTGACCCTCGCACCGGGCGAGCGCGCTGTCGTCGGTACCGGGCTGGCGATCGCTCTGCCGGTGGGCTACGCGGCCTTCGTGCACCCGCGCAGCGGCCTGGCCGCCCGGCACGGCGTGACGGTGGTCAACGCCCCCGGCACGGTCGATGCCGGTTACCGTGGTGAAATCAAAGTAGTTCTCATCAATACCGATCGATCCGATCCGATCACGTTGTGCAGGGGCGACCGGATCGCCCAGCTCGTGGTGCAGCGTGTGGAGCATGCCGTCTTCCGCGACGTGGACGAGCTGCCCGCCTCGGTGCGCGGCAGCGGTGGGTTCGGTTCGACGGGTGGCTTCGGCTCGACGGAGGGTCCCGGTGCCAGGGT
>NZ_JANEZT010000519.1 GCF_025403405.1 Frankia tisae | reverse complement strand
ACTTCTCGTCGCGCTGGTCACCGTCCTGCTCGCCGCCTCGGCCGAGACCGTCCGCTCGGTAATGGCAGCGCGGCGGGCCGACCCGTGGGCCCGCCACCAGTCCCACCTGCCCCACCTGCCCCACCAGTCTCACCTGCCCCACCAGTCTCACCGGATCGGCGGGCCGCGGTCGTTCGGCGGTCTGCTCGCCGTTCAGGGGCTCTTGCACGCGGCGCTCGCCACCGGCGGTTACGGGACCGGGCTACGGGCTGCGGGCGGCGATCCCCTGCTCGGCGTGCTCCTGTGCCATGGCAACCAGGCCGAGGCCTCGCCGGCTGTGCACGCCACCGGCGCAGTGGGCGGTTCGGGGCTTCTCCCCGGGCCGGCGGCTGCGTCGCACCTGGCCGGCCCCGGGCTGACGCACGTCGATCCGGCGCTGCTGGCGGCCGCCCGGCGGGTCGCCGCCAGGGCCGGGTCAGGCGACGCATCGGCCGCGGGTCACCGCCACCTTGGCGGCCTGGCCATGCTCGGCTCTGGCTCCGGCTCTGGGCCCGCTTCGGCCGTCGCGGCCGCGCTGGCGATGCTGCTCGCCCACGCCCTGGCCGCGGCGCTGATGTTCTGGTGGGCCCGGCGGGGCGCGGAGGTGCTGGCTGCCGCCGGTCGGCTGCTGGCGCGCCGGCTGCCCGTGCTTCCGGCGATCTCACCGGTTTCGGCGCCCGCCCCGCGGCTCGCTCGGATCCGGCGAGCCGGCTCGGCGGGGCGACCGCGCCTGCTGTTGCTGCGTCACGCCGTCGCCCGGCGCGGCCCGCCGGCGCCGGGCGCCAGCAGATCGTTCCGGGATGTGCCGTGGCGGGTCGCCGCGGCCTGACCCGGCTACGCCGTGGGCCGGGTGGGGCGTGCCGCCGTCGCCTGTTCCTTCGCCGCGTGTCCCGTTCCGCCCCCGTCAGCCCATCGTCCACCGCGTCCGCGGCAATCACATGTGATCACGCTCGCCGCCGGCCGACGGCGATCCCGCGCGCGCCCGTGGCGCCCGCTCCTGGAGTGCCATGTCCCTGATCCGTCCTCGTCACGAGGTCTCCACCCGCCTCGGCCGGTCTCCCTTCCGCCAGACGGTTCCGCCCGCTCCACCGTCCCCGCGAGCCCCGTCCCCGCGAGCCCCGTCAGCCGATCGACGCCGGCCGAAGCGGCTGCTCGGCGTCCTCGGGTCGGCGTTGGCCGTCTCGTCGATGTTGCTGATCACCGCCTGTGCCGGTACCGGCACGAACAACGGGGTGACCATCGTCGACGCGGGCGACGGCGGCAACGACGGGCTGCACGGCACCGTCCCGGCGCGGCAGCTGGCCAAACCCGCCCTGAACCTGACCGATACCGACGGAAATCCCTTCGACCTGCGGGAACGGACAAAAGGGAAAATCACCCTGTTGTTCTTCGGCTACACGCACTGCCCGGATGTCTGCCCGACGACGATGGCGGACATCTCCGCAGCGCTCACCGAGGTCAAACCGGACATAAGGCAGCAGGTCGCGGTCGTTTTCGTGACGACCGATCCTGATCGGGATACCGGGCCGGTTCTCAGTCGTTGGCTTAAGCAGTTCGACACGACCTTCATCGGTGTCCGTGGCACGTTCGACCAGATCCGCGCCCAGGCCGAAGCCCTCGGCGTTCCCCTGGAAAAGCCCGAGGTGCAGGCCGACGGTTCCGTCCTGGTGACCCACGGCTCCCAGGTGATCGCCTTCTCCCGGGACGACCGGATCCGCGCGCTGTACCTGGCGGGCACGGGTGTCCAGGCGTACATCGACGACCTGCCCAAGCTGACCGCCGAGCGGTCCGGACCAGAAGCCCGGTGATGAACACAATCGCCTACCGTCTCACCACGCCGACGCAGCCGGCGAGCCGAAGCATCTCCACCGTCCTTCGCCTGGCCCTCGGCGCCGTCTGGTTCGTCGCCGGCCTGCTGAAGGTCAACGATCCGGACGGCATGCTGCGCTCGGTGCGGGCGTTCCGCATCCTGCCCGAGGCGTTGGTGCAGCCGGTGGCCTACAGCGTGCCGTTCCTGGAGATCGCCCTCGGTGTGCTGCTCATCGTGGGGCTCGCGGTGCGGGTGACCGCGCTGCTGTCGGCGCTGATGTTCGCCGTCTACATCGCGGCCATCGCCTCGGCGGCGGCCCGCGGCCTGCGCATCGACTGCGGCTGCTTCTCCTCAGGTGGCGACCTGACGGCCGACGCCCCCACGCATTACACCTCCGAGCTGGTCCGCGACAGCCTCCTGCTCGTCGTGGCCACGCTGCTCGCCTGGCGGCCCGGCGGCTACCTCGCCGTGGACCGCCTCCTCGACCAACCGGTCAACGATCGTTCCGGGAGTGACGCAGATGGCCTCGAACTCTAAGACCCGCGGCAAGGGCGGGACCGGCCGGAACACCCCGACCGCCCCGGCCAAGCCCGCGGACCGCGCCGCCACCACCATTAGCTCCGGCGGCGGCGCCCGCGGCGGTGCCAGCGGCGGCGGCACCCGCGGCGGCGCCGGGACGAACCCGGTGGCGGGAACGAACTCGCCGGCGGGGGCGAACTCGCCGGCGGGGGCGAACTCCGCGGGTGGAACCGGTGGCGGATCGGGTCCGGCTCGGCGGGGCAAGGCGGGTGCCGAGGAGCGGCGGACGAAGGCTGCCGCCGCCCGCGCCGCCGCAGCGGCCCAGGAGCGGCGGCGCCGCAACCTGATCGTCGCCGGGGTGGTCGTCGTGGTGCTCATCATCGTCGGGGTGATCGGCTTCGCCGTGCAGAACTCGCGGGAGGAGTCGAAGCCGGTCGTGCTGCCGGCCGCGGCCACCGGGACCGATGGCGGCATCGTCGTCGGCCAGGCGTCCGCCCCCGTGACGGTGGACATGTACGAGGACTTCCAGTGCCCCGCCTGCGAGGCGCTGGAGACCCAGACCGGCCCGACGATCCGCACCCTGCTCGACCAGGGCAAAATCAAGATCGACTATCACATGATGTCGTTCCTCGGCCCTGAGTCGAAGCGGGCGGCGAACGCGGCGGCCGCCGCCGCGAACGAGGGCAAGTTCCGCCAGTTCCATGACGTCCTGTACGCCAACCAGCCGAAGGAGCACACCGGCGGGTTCACCAAGGACACCCTGCTCACGCTCGGCGCCAAGGCCGGCCTGACCTCGCAGGCGTACAAGGACGCCGTCAACGGCGGCACCTACGACGGCTACGTCGCCAAGGTCGACGGCGACGCGTCGAAGGCCGGCGTCACGGCGACGCCGACCGTCATCATCGGCGGCAAGCAGATCTCCGGCACCCAGCTCACCCCCGACGGCTTCCGCGCCGCCGTCACCGCCGCGAGCTGACCCCGGCGCCCCAACCGGGCCAACCGACCGGTCCGCGCCGCCCCGGCTGTCTCCTCCCGTGGGAGGAGACAGCCGGCCGGCGGGCGGGGGTGGTTTGCCGTTTCGCGCAGGCCACGACTACTTTTCGGGCCATGACTGAGACCGCCAGCGCCGCCCGTCTCGCCCC